>JBCCOH010000091.1:0-22042 GCA_039111275.1 Cyanobacteria bacterium P01_D01_bin.1
GTTCTCACCATCGCTAAGAACCAACCATGCACCGTCGGAGAGTTGGTTGTTCTTGCGAGTAAAAGTAGAAGACCAGTTGAGAACGTCTGTTTCGTCGTTGAAGGTAGCTAGAATGTTGCTGTACTTACCAGCGCGGTTAGTAAGACCGAGGCCATCGCGACGCGTAGGTGCGCTGTCTTCGTAAGTGAAAGTAGCTGCGTGAGCAGGGGCGATCGCACAAACAACAGAAAGAGCAGCGACTGCGAGACTTGCTTTAATATTCATGGATGTAATTTCCTTTTGTGTATTGGAGCGTGTCGGTTTACACGTAGATTGTGGCTTTTTGGTTTTTGAATCGGGTGAATATAGCGTAAAGCTGTAGAAGTTTATTGCTAAATCTAACTAAGGCTTGTATGGACTAGGCATGAAGCAAAGCGACCCGAACAAAGAGATTTTTGAAGATAGAACAAAGCTTGACAGCGTATGCCGCTGTTTTGACCATACAGTGGGAGCTGTAGACTCAAATTAATATCTGTTGTTATGAACTGAAAACAGCGGCTTCGATAAGTATTTACACGTAGGTGCTTTTCGGTAGATGTGACAAATATCCGAACGCTAATGCGGTGAAGCTACTGGTTAGGATTCATCTAGAAAGCTCGAATAGCCAACTCTCAACTCGATTGCGCCTGGTTTTAGCGGTGCCGAACGCATTTTTGAGATATTGTCGTCAAGCTATCTCTTCTACGTCTTCGGCCTACCCTTCAAAAACAAGAATTAGCCTCAGGATTATCCATTCAAGCCCAATAGGACCAAGCTTAATAGCGGCAGAACCAGAGCGCTGAACCAGAACGCTGAACCAGTCGCCGACCAGACGTTCAATCTATCAACGGAAAACCTTGCTCCAACGGATGAGCTAGTCGTGGCACCAGCGATCAGGTAAAGTGGCGTTATGGATGTTTAACTTATGTAACCTAGCTTAGTCAAAATATTGCTTAGCTCAAGTACTTCAAAATAGCGAAGAGGTGACTAGGCTTTGGCCATATGTGCTCAGCGTCCTCTCACAGTCCTTATACGCGGGTATTTCCGATGAGAGCTTTGCTGATCTATCCTCTGTTTCCAAAGAGCTTCTGGTCATTTGACAAAGCAATTGAGCTAGCAGGACGCAAAGCTATTTTGCCCCCCTTAGGATTGGTGACGGTAGCGGGCATTTTGCCAGACGAATGGGACCTGCGGCTGGTCGATCGCAACGTAGAAGAGCTGACAGAGGCTGACTGGGACTGGGCCGAGCTGGTGATCTTTTCGGGCATGATCGTCCAAAAGCCCGATATGCTCGTTCAGATTCGAGAAGCAAAGCGACGAAACAAACTGGTTGCGGTCGGCGGCCCTTACGCTACGGCGCTACCGGATGAGGTCACAGAAGCAGGCGCTGATTTTCGGGTCTTGGACGAAGGTGAAATCACCTTACCTATGCTAGTCGAAGCAATCGAGCGAGGCGAAACTGAAGGCACACTACGAGCGTTAGAGCGGCCCGACGTCAGCGCGAGTCCGGTTCCGCGCTTTGATCTGTTAAAGCTAGATGCCTACTCAGAGATGGCCATCCAGTTCTCACGCGGCTGTCCGTTTCAGTGCGAATTTTGTGACATCATTGTGCTCTATGGCCGCAAACCCAGGACCAAATCTCCCGAACAGCTGATCGCCGAGCTAGAGTGCCTGTACAACCTTGGTTGGCGGCGCAGCATCTTCATGGTGGATGACAACTTCATCGGCAACAAGCGTAACGTCAAGCTGATGCTGAAGGCACTGGTGCCCTGGATGAGGAAGAAGGGCTATCCATTCACGTTCTCGACTGAGGCATCGGTAGATCTAGCACAGGACCAAGAGCTGATGGACCTGATGACGGCCTGTAACTTTGGAGCCGTGTTTTTGGGTGTAGAGACGCCGGATGAGGCAAGTTTGACGCTGACCCAGAAGTTCCAGAATAATCGCGATCCGCTCAGTGAGTCCATCCACAAGATTGCCAGCAGCGGTATTCGAGTAATGGCGGGCTTTATTATTGGCTTTGATGGGGAGAAAAAGGGGGCGGGCGATCGCATCGTCCAGTTTGTCGAAAAATGCTCCGTTCCCACTGCCCTCTTTAGCATGCTGCAGGCGCTGCCGGACACCGCCCTCTGGATCCGCCTAGAAAAAGAAGGCAGACTGCTCGCGGGCAAAGAAACCGCCAACATCCACCAGACCACCCTGATGAACTTCGTGCCGACCCGCCCGGTCGAAGAAGTCGCCCAGGAATACGTAGACGCCTTCTGGAATCTATACGATCCTCAGAAGTATCTAGACCGCTGCTATCGCCACTATCGAATCCTGGGCGAAGCCCCCTGCCACAACGAAAGCAAGCGTCCGCCCAAGCCCAAATCAGCAAAAGAGCCCTTCAACTGGCACCTGCTCAAAGCGCTAGCCATTGTCTGTTGGAAACAGGGTGTAGAGAGAAAGACCCGTTCTACTTTCTGGATCTATCTATGGGAAATGTTCAAGTACAACCGAGGCGGCGTTGCTAGCTATCTAACAGTCTGCGCGCAGATTGAGCACTTTTTAGAATATCGTCAGATTGTGAAAGATCAGATCGAGGCGCAAATTGAAGACGTGATTGCAACGCGGGAGGTAGCGGTAGAAGCGGCTGAAGTGACTGCTACTGCTGCATAGATAGTCACACATATCAAGCTCCAGCGATACAATAGATCCAAATTGTGGTCTTGCTAAGAGCCCTAAGCCATGCCTTATCCATTTCCCGGTATGAATCCTTACTTCGAGCACCCGGAAATATGGCCTGGCGTTCACCTGCTGCTGATTGCTGCTTTGGCCGATTCGCTTGCCTCTCAGCTGCGCCCCGAATACTCAGTCTCAGTTGAAGTTAGAATGTATGAGGCAACAGGAGACCATTCTCTACTGGTTGGTGTTCCTGATGTTGCCATTCAGAAAGCTACTAGAAACACTTCAGAGAAGAGTAATGTTGCGATAGCACAGACACATCCACAACCGCTTACAGTCCGCATACCTATGCCTCTTACAGTTCGCCAAGGTTTCTTGGAAATACGTGAGGTATCTACTAAAGAGGTTGTGACAGTCATTGAACTGCTTTCGCCAATTAATAAACGCGCTGAAAAAGGGAGAGCCACCTATGAAACAAAGCGGCAGCGAATTCTGGGGAGTGACACTCACTTAGTAGAGATCGACCTACTGAGAGCCCACCAGCCGATGCCGATGTTTGGCGATCGCATAGAAAGCGACTATAGAATGCTAGTCAGCCGGACTGAGACAAGACCTCAAGCAGAGCTGTATACCTTCAATTTGCAAGAAAGCATACCCTCTTTTTCATTGCCTCTACGGCCAGGAAACATAGAGCCGACAGTATACATACACCAGCTACTAGAAGATATTTATGATCGCTCCGGTTACGATTTAAAGCTTGATTATTCGAAGGCTCCTGTGCCTGCTCTAGGTGATAGTGATTCCATTTGGTTAGATACGCTGCTAGCAGCAACCCCCCTGCGGTAGTTTTGTCTCATCATTACGCCATGCCACCCTCAGCCAGAAGGAAGATGGGCATGTGATTTATGATAGCGATAGCAAAAGATGAACAGGCACAGATGAACAGGCACAGATGAACAGGCACAGATGAACGCTCTCGGATAAACTCTTACAGGCAAAACGTTTGAACTCCATAGCCCAACACTATGCAGAATAAGTTGATAGGACAAGAGCTGGACAGGCGCTATAGAATTATCCGCAATCTGGCAACAGGTGGATTTGGTCAAACGTATGTTGCTGAAGATATTCGTCGTCCTGGTAATCCTCGGTGTGTAGTCAAGCTACTGAAGCCTGCAAGTATTGATAGCGCTTTTTTAGGCAACGCTAGAAGGCTATTTGTCACCGAAGCTGAGACGCTAGAGCGGTTAGGTGACCACGATCGCATTCCCAGGCTTTTGGCCTACTTTGAAGAGGCTGAAGATTTCTATCTGGTTCAAGAGTTTATTGACGGCTCCGTGCTGTCCGCAGAGCTGCTGCCTGGCCACCGCTGGGCGACCGCTAAGGTCGTCAAGCTAATGCGAGATATTCTAGAGATTTTGTGCTTTATACATAGTCAAAATGTTATTCATCGCGATATCAAGCCGGATAACATCATTCGTCGTCGAGGGGACGACAATCTGGTGCTAGTAGATTTTGGCACGGTCAAGCAAATCCGCACTAAGGTTGCGGTAGCAGGCTATGCAACCGCGACAATCTCAGTAGGCACACCGGGCTACATGCCGACTGAACAAAGTCATGGCAAGCCGCGCCAGAGCAGCGATGTCTATGCACTAGGAATAATTGCTATCCAGGCGTTGACCGGATTGCATCCTAGTCAACTGCAAGAGAATGAGGAGTCTGGTGAGCTGGTTTGGCAGCAGTGGGCAGCTTGTGACCAGCCGTTGGTGAGTATCGTTGAAAAAATGGTTCGATATCACTTTCGTGATCGCTACAAATCAGCATCAGAAGTCCTCTACGAACTAGAAGACTACGTACAGGGCCATTCTGGAATTGCCAAAGATCTGGCAGTACTCGAATCTCTAGAAATAAAGACGAGATTTTCGCCCCAGCCAACGATTGTGCTCCCTCACAAGCAAGCTGCTGCTCCGAAAGCGACTGTTATTGTTCAAGAGCCTCATAATTTGGTCTCGGATGCAGTCTCTAGCCGGGTAGAAGCACAGGCAGAACCACAAGTAGAACCACAACCTGCAGTCACTGAGATTGTTTTAGAAAAAAGCGCTATCGACAGCCAATCTGCGACCGCATCATTCAGCGCCGAGTCTTTACAGAATACGGACTCAGTGGCTACAGCCGATAGCCAGATGAAGCTAATTGAGCCTATAGCTGTCGATAGCTCAGAGGTAGCAACAGTCACTACGGAAGACGAATTACCAAAATATGCATCTATGTCTCACACTTCTGTAGAGACGGTCTCTACCGCAGAAGACTTGTCATCTTCAAAAGACGAAGAACAGCCGGATGAAGAGGAACAAACAAGTGGAGAGCAACAGACAGATCGAAAGGAACAGAGCATTCTGCAACAGCGCTGGTTAAAACTAAGCGCTGTAGGTATTGTCACTATCGTAGCTTTGATAGGAGGAAGAGAGCTTTTTCAAAGCCGCAAAGCCTGGGTACAAGCAGAGCGCAGCTTCATCGAAGCTAAAGACTTCCATTCTCAGCAAATGTATGAAAGCTGTATTCTCTCAGCCGAGTCGGTACCCGAGCGCTATGAACAGCTTTACACGGCGGCACGAGCGCTAATGGGCAACTGTTGGCTCTCGCGAGCAGAGGCACTAGCTGCTGACCGACGGTTCAAAGATGCGATCGCCACTGCTCAAAATATCACGACCGAAATGGACGTTCATTCAGCGGCGCAAAACAGCATTGCCGAATGGGCAGAATCAATCTTTCAAATCGCAACCAACAGCTATCGCTTAGGCAAGTATGATGACGCTCGCGCTATCTTGCTATCGATTCCCGAAGGTCTGCTCTTGGAGAAGTCTGTACAACAAACCCTAGACAATTGGCAAACAGAATGGGAGACAAACAATAACACCGTCTCTGCTGCCCAGACATTATTAGACGACAAGAAATGGCAAGCCGCCATAGACAAAGCTGAGAGTGTGACTCTTCTAGACAAGCCGCTAGCCGAAGGACATCCCTACCGGAAAGAAGCGATTCAGCCACTGCTAGAGCAGGCGAAAGTAGGTTTAGAGGCAGAGGCCGAACAGCAGCGTGTAGCAGCAGCGGCGGCAGCAGCGGCGGCGGCAGCAGCCCGGTCTACGCCTCCAGCACAAAGCAGTCGTCCGGTACAAACCCGTCGAAGTGCTCCAGCGCCCAGATCTTCTTCGCCTGCATACTCACCACCGCGACGATATTCCGCTCCTGCACCGTCAAGGGCGCCGAGCGGCGGTGGCGGATGGAACTCTGAACAGCGCTAAGGAACGTGCGTCTCAATAACATATCGACTATGTGTCAATACGCTGTGGGGGCATAGCATGCTACGCCCCTACTTCTGTGACTGATATATTTTGATGCTGCCGTCCCCACTACCGACAATAAATGCCTTTCCATTGCGGCTAAAGTCTCCAGACAGAATCCGCTTCTCATTTTCTATAAAGCTACGGGTTAGGTTGCCTGTCCGTACATCCCAGAGCTTGATTGATTCATCCCAGCTACCGCTCAATAGAGTATCTCCGCTAGGACTAAACTTTAGAAAAGAAACGTAGTCGGCATGTCCTCTTAGTGAAGCGTTCTGTCGGTTTCGTGCAGAGTCAAACAGCACTATTGTATTGCGTTGAGCATCTGTTTGCTCTGAGCTAATGCTAGAGTTAGGGCTAAACGCTACCTGCTGACTGTTAGGACGCCAATCCATAGCATAGATAGGGGTTTGCGCTTGGTCGATAGTTCTCTCTAGCCTTTGGTTCTGCAGGTTCCATATTTCAATCTTTTTGTCCAAACCAGCACTGGCTATTCGCTGAGGATTTCGTGGATCCAAAACAACAGATTGAATAAACTGCCCCGTACGAATGCTAGCCTTGTTCTCTCCTGTTTTGACGTCCCACATTTTGAGAGTACTGTCGCCGCTGCCGCTAATCAGCGCTCTGCTATCTGGTGTAAAAGTCAGTGAAGTGATTAGGCTAGTATGACCAGTTAGCGTATGAACAGCTTCCCCTGTTCTCCAATTCCAGATTTGGACAACGCCCTTCAAGCTACCGGTGGCTAGCCAGCGTCCATCTGGGCTGAACTGCATAGAAAGCGCTTCCGACTCTTGCGGAATGACGCGAACTCTAGATTGACCTGCCAAGTCCCAGGTTTTGACACTTCTATCGCTGCCGCTAGTCGCAAAGAACCGATTTTCTGGATGAAATGAAACAGCGCGAACCGGTCCGGTATGACCGCCACTGTCAGCATCTATTGTCAAAAGCTCGACAGACCCTGCTTCCCAAGTTGGATCCTCCTTGCTGTGAGTAGAAGACCGCCCTGACGTGCTTGCGATCACAGTGTGTTGGTCACTACCGATAGCATATGACTGAGCAGAGGATCTGCTGTTGGCGTTAGCAAAGACGATAGACACTGTTGTTATTTGTAACGCGACCCCTAGTAATGCGATCGCGAGAGTCTTAGTGCCAAGAGATTGCATAATGGGTGTAGCTTGCTTGTTGAGCTAGGGTGTCTTTCTATTTTGAGTCCCCAGACAGTAAGTAAGCGTAAATTCTTCATGAAATATGACCTGGAATCTCTAGCGCAAGATAACGGTCCAAAGCCTGATACATCCAGTAAATCTGAGTGTCTTTGTGGATCTGTATGCCGATCTGTTGAAATCCCATAGCGGTAGCCATAGCCTCATAGCTAGGATGAATGATCAGCGTGTATAGGTCGCACAGGTTCGGAAAGTCCTGCTGCATCTTCTGCAATGTTTCTTGAGCATCTTGGAGAAAAGGTACTCGATACTGTTCTAGATAGATGGGATCAATCATCCAGCTGCGAATAAATACAGCCCCGCAGTCTGGGTCACTAGGAGTTGCTATGGTGAATGGATCAACCTCATTAAGGCTGGCGAGATGGAGCCCCTTGGTGGGGGAGCTAGAGAAAGCGATTTCTGAATCAGCGGTGGTGGGGTAGAGCAGATAAAAGCCAACAGGATTGAGATTGTCCGTACGGCGAAGCACGCGCATGCCAGTGGAATATTGGCTAGCCCAGTAGCGGAGTAGGCGAGTGATACGGTGGGGAACGATGTCTAAGCTGCGATTCATCCAGCTGTAGTTGATGGCGAGTAAGTTGGCGACAGGCACAGCGTCGCAGCGAGGGTTGAAGTCGTCGATAGTGAGACTGTTCTTTGAGAAGACCCCAGATCTATGATTTCGCTCAGTCTGCGGATTGGTGAGAGAATTATCGTTTGGCGAGATGTCGGTAGAATCTAAGGTGATCGCAATCCGAGTGGTGTTACCGTCAAAGTGTTTTTGAATAAGGCCAAGGGCAGCAAGCTTGCTTAACATCATTCCGGCAGCGCGATCACTTCCCTTCTGCTGATCGCCATAAAACAACCAGGCAGCTTCCCCGTGACTACAGCTAATAGAGTGAGTGATAGGTGTCAGCGCCTGTAGGGGAACTGGCTGCGCAATATCTTCAGATACTTCTTCAGAGCGTTGCTTGGCAATCAGATAGATCCAGAGCCGCACGAAATACTTAGCTCTAGTTCTAGTCAAGCCTACTCGCTGTGAAATTTGTTCTATGAGCAGACGCTGCTGTTCTATTGGGAACCAAGCGTCGAGTTGATCTGGCTCAATCTGCCTTGTAGTCATAGTCGTAGAATAGAAAACTTCGCACTGCTTCAGGTTAATTCTCCCATGTACTCACAGCTTTAAATGACAGCTTTGGTCTCCGTGTCGCTTGTCGTCATTAGGGCTTACTCATTGCAGGCTCACTGGCACAAGCAGCACACTGAACCCATCGAGTTTGTTTCGTTTCTGGAGATGAATGTGATGAGTAATAAGAAAATAGCGACTGGTTCAGTACATACCAGTGCCTGGGTTGCACAAACTTACGTTTCGTTTTTTGTTTCGCTGGCGGCGACGTTGGTTGGCGTCTTCTATATGCCTGGCAGCGCCTGGCTGAAAGGGTATATGGGCATGGGCGTTCTGTTTTCGATAGCATCCACAGCTAGCTTGTCGAAGACAATTCGCGACGTCGAGGAGTCGAAAACAATGATGAGTCGAATTGATGAGGCAAAGCTAGAGCGGCTGTTAGCAGAGTACGATCCGTTTAAAGGATAGAGATATAGCAATGTGCGAAAAGCTAATGTGCGAAAAGCTATGGAGATGAAAGGATAGGTAGTCCTAATTCCTAGCGTTGACTCTGCACTAGAGCTTCGATGGCTTCGATGGCTGTAGGAAGATCTTGGCTCAGGATTTCATTGCCTGTGGGGGTCATTAGAATATCGTTTTCTATGCGGATGCCTCGAACGTCTTTGAACTGTTCTAGTTTTTCCCAGTTGACCATGTTGGCGTAGCGATCGCGATTCCTTTCATCATTCAAAATCGCAGGCACCTGGTAAAAGCCCGGCTCAATCGTGACAACCATTCCAGCCTCCAGCGGGCGGTCTAGTCGAAGGAAGCCAAGGCCAAAGCGATCGCTTCTCTCTCTCCCGTCCGCATAGCCAGATAAATCTCCGAGATCTTCCATATCATGGACGTCTAACCCCATCAGATGGCCAACGCCATGAGGAAAGAATAGAGCGTGTGCGTCCTGAGCTACGAGGTCTTCTGGCTCGCCTTTTAGAATGCCAATGTCGACTAGTCCGGCTGCAATAATTTGGCAGGCAGTTAAGTGGATTTGCTTGTACTCTGTGCCTGCTGTTGCTTTGTCTATGCAGGCATCGTGCGCCGCGAGAACAATCTCGTAAACAGCTCGCTGCGTAGCAGAAAATCTGCCGCTAATTGGCCAGGTGCGGGTGATGTCTGACGCCCAGCCGTCGATTGTTTCTGCGCCAACATCCGCGAGCAACAAATCATCTTGACTAAGCGGATTGTGATAGTGATTGTTGTGTAGGACTTCTCCGGCGATGGTGACGATACTGCCATAGGCGCAGGTCATATTTTCACTGATGATGACTGACTCCATCGCAGCGCGAATTTGGGCTTCTGTCCTGGCGCTAGAGGTAGCGGCCATGCCTGCCCTATGAGCGCGAATGGTGACGCTTAGAGCTTTGCGGATAGCGGCGATCGCCCCTTCATCTTGAATCATCCGCAGCCTGACAATTGCCTTCTCCAGCTTTCGGTTACCCAGAGGCTGACGACGTTCCAAAACAATGCCCTGTGTCAGCAGCGCTCGGTTCATTGCCTGGACAGTTTCATCGCGTTCGCCCAGAGTCGCAGCCCCTTGGGCAAAGTTAGCCAGCTCGCTAAGGGGATAAGCCCGATCTGCGCCGATTTGCTGTGAAAGGTCATCTCTAGTGGGGGTAGGACCGTGCCAGAGAGCGTCGTCTGGGGTGCTGTTGTCAATAAATAGGGTAAGCTGCTCGCTGTCTAGCAAGATAGCGGCGTTTTGCAGAGGAAGACCTGCGAAATACAGAAAGTGACTGCTCGCACGAAAAGGATAGATATTAGCGGCAAAGTTCCGGGATTTGGCGGTGCCAGACCAGAGCAAGACCGGAAAGTCAACCAGGTTAGCCAGGCGCTGACGACGCGATCGCAGGGTCTGAGCTAAAGCTGGCTCTGCCGCAGAAGTCGCTGAAGGGATGAGAGGAGTGGACGCAGTTTGCATGGGCTGTGATACTTTGCTTGTTATTGATATCTTCTTCTATATATGTTGCCAGCGGCTGAGGCGGAACGGTTAATCTTTAGTTTGGTCTCATCGATTGAGACAGTAGAAAAACTGGCGCTAGAGACTCCAGCAGCGGCAGCGGCGAGCTTGGGACGGGTGTTAGCGCAGCCAGTGACTAGCGCTCTAGACTTTCCCCACTGGGATAATTCGGCGATGGATGGCTACGCAGTACGCGCAGCAGATGTACAGGCTGTGCCAGTGCAGCTAAGCGTGGTTGAGGAGATTCCGGCGGGGCGATCGCCTCAGAAATCCGTAAAAGCAGGACAAGCAGCTCGAATTTTGACTGGGGCGATGCTGCCAGCAGGTGCTGATACTGTGGTGATGCAGGAGGAGACAGCGCGGCAGGGAGACCAGGTGACGATTCTAGCAAGGCCAGAGGCTGGGTCTTTTGTGCGGCGGCAGGGAAGTTTTACGACCGTAGGCACGCAGATTTTAGCAGCCGGAAGGGCGATCGCATCGCCAGAGATTGCCCTACTCGCGGCGGCTCAGCAAACGGAGATCAGCGTGTACCGACGGCCTCGGGTGGCAATTCTTTCGACTGGTAGCGAGCTGGTCCGGCCCGATCAGCCTTTGCGCTCGGGGCGGATTGTCGACTCGAATCAGTATGCGCTGACGGCGCTAGTGGCAAAAACAGGCGCGGTGCCGATACCGCTGGGAATTGTGCCAGATGATCGAGAGCAGGTGAAAGCTGCGATCGCCAGCGCAGTTGACCAGGCGGATATAGTGCTCTCCACAGGCGGTGTGTCTGTAGGCGACTATGACTATGTAGATCAGGTGCTAGGAGAGCTAGGCGCGACCCTGCATATTCGCACTGTCGCGGTTAAGCCCGGGAAGCCGCTGACTGTCGCGACTTTTGACGAACTAGAGCTTAGCAAGCCAGAGCTTGGCGAACCAGAGGGCAGCCGACTCTATTTTGGACTGCCCGGAAATCCGGCCTCGGCGATGGTGGGATTTTGGCGGTTTGTAGAGCCTGCGATCGCCAAGCTTTCGGGCAGGAAAGGGCCGTGGACACCCGAATTTGTCATCGCTAGAGCAGCTGCTGAACTAACCGCAGGCGGCGGCCGCGAGACCTATCTGTGGGGACAGCTCAGTATGGACGAAGCGGGCTACTGCTTCACACCGGCAAAAGGCGGCCATAATTCGGGAAATTTGGTGAATTTGGTCAATACGAGCGGATTGGGTGTGGTGCCGCAAGGCGAGACGAAAATAGACATAGGCGAACCTGTGAGAGCACTGAAAATTCGCTGATCCGCCTTGAACATTCGATCAATTGTTACAATCGATTGATGCAGACTCGCAGAACTTCTAAGGCTGCCGATATCTATGGCCTCTCAATACGACGATAACAGTGCTAGAAAAGCGCGTCCGTCGGCGTCCTCTCAAAAGGCTGAGAATATCAGTACCCAGAATTGGACAGCGACTCCTCATGAAAGGGAGATATCTTTGCCGACCAAACGCTCGCTGAGTAACACCTTGGCTGGCATGAGATGGCTTAGAAGTTGGCCAACAGTCATGCTGGTAATCTTTGCTTTTCTGGGAACAGTTGGCACTACAGCAGTCTTCAGCCTGTTTCGCACGCCCGGTACCCCGAACTGTCGGACTATCTTTTGGCCGACCGCATCTGCTGCGCTGCGCCTTCAGTGTGCCGAGACCTACGCCGAAAATGGCGATGTTAAAAGCCTGCTAGCGGCTATTAGCCTAGTTGATCAGCTACCCGAAGACCATCCGTTGCGCCGCGACGTCATCAATACGCGAATTGAAGACTGGGCCAATCTACTGCTAGATCTTGCTGAGCGCGCCTTTGAAGAAGGTGATATCGAGGGCGCGATTGACAATGCTAGAAAAATTCCATCGAGAACAGCCGCTGCTGAAGTTGTTGAAGATAGAATAATTCGCTGGAAGAAGATATGGGAAGAAGGTGCGAATATCTTCGATACGGCTATGAACAGACTAAAAGAAAAGAACTTTCAGTCTGCTTTTACGCTTTCTGTTGCTCTTTTGGATGTTGATAATGAGTATTGGGCCTCTGAAAAGTACAGCGAGCTAACAAAATCTATCAGTACTGCTAGGGAAGATAGTCGGAAGCTTTCTAAAGCGTTGGCGTCAGCAAGAGCGGGCACATTGAAGGGTTTTGTATCAGCTTTGGAACAGCTAGAAGAAATTAACGAAGAAAGCGTCTTTTACACTGAAGCAAGAGGGGAAAGAGAGGATATTGCCAACAAAATGCTACTTGTCGGAGAAAGGTTGCTCGCTGAGCGTCAGCTGAGTGCAGCAAGAGCTATGCTGAACGCGATTCCTAGAGATACTGGGCTTGAGGAGGAGATCGCCGATTTTCAGATATTTGCAGCAGCCTATCAGCAAGCATGGACTGGCAGCATCGGTGGGTTAGAAGAAGCGATTAATCAAATGAGGCGATTGGGCAGAAACCGTCCTTCGTATGGTAAGGCTCAGCGGCTGGTAGCTCAGTGGCAGCAAGAAATAAGAGAAATAGCGATACTGACCCAAGCTAGAGAGCGAGCCGATCGAGGAAGTACAACAGACTTGACGGCGGCGATCGCAATTGCCAATCAGGTCTCTCGAAACTCACCCCAGTGGGAAGCAACTGAAAAGCAGATTGGTGAATGGCGATCGCGCGTAGAAACCGTTCAAGACAGGCCAATTCTAGAAAGAGCCGCTCAGCTAGCAGCAGGTGGCAGTCCAGATAACTTGCGGGCGGCGATTCAAGAAGCGCGTAAGATCTCTACTGAAAGAACGCTCGGTGATGAAGCTGCTGAGCGAATTGCGACTTGGCGCAATCGCATTCAAAGAATCGAGGATCAGCCTCTGCTAGACCAGGCAAGGCGTAGTGCCAGTACTGGGGATTTGGTGAGTGCAATCGCTACCGCATCTCGCATTGGCAACGACCGAGCACTCTACGACACCGCTAGATCGGACATCAATCGCTGGCAGGCTCAGGAAACCGGTCGCCAGCGACTCTCAGAAGCCACCCGCACAGCGGCAAGGGGCACGGCCGAAGGCTTTTTAGAAGCCATTAAACTGGCTCAGCAGGTTCCCACCCAAAGCGACAGTAGGTTCAGAGCCAATCGACAGATCAATAGCTGGAGCTGGGACTTACTCCGTGCAGCAGAAGCCTCAGCCAATCTATTAAACTTTCAGCGAGCCGTCAGCTTAGCCAATCAAATTCCTTCACAGACAGCAGCCTACGATTCAGCGCAAGTTAGAATTCGCACCTGGCAAGCAAGCATCAGTCAGCCCGAAGGGCCGAATCGTTCTGCCGACAACACAGATATAGATACAACAACGGAGACAGGTCCAGTTCTAGATCGCAACGGTTTCCCCGTAGATCTAGAACTAGTCCAGCCTCAGAATGAATAGCCTCTCATACGCTCCCTTATACGCTACCCCTCGTGAGCTAGGAGAGACGCTGATAAATTCGCATCATCCCGCAGGGGCGCAGTCTATGCCCCTACTCAGCGTGTCGGCATACAGCCCTACTTCAGATCTCGTGCGACTGAGTCTACAGTTCTGCTAGCTTTATTCGTCACAGAATCCACTGTGCGATCTGCTTGAACTGCGGCTGAATCTGTAGCGTTACCAACTTTGGTCTTAATGCTGTCAACTGCTTCTCTGACTGGCTCTAGCGGGTCGTTTGCCTCTAGCTGTCTACGTCTAGCGACATCGCTTAGTTCTTGCGCTTTAGCACTCGCTTCACCAATGTTCCGACGAGGATCGGCCGCATCAAACCCGTTCATTCCACCAGACTTAGACTGGATAGCGTCATAACGTTCTGTGGACTGGATAGCGCCTTTTGAATTCTCGGAATAACCAACCGGGTTAACAGCATTACCGACCCTGTTGCCAACTGAATCTGTAGCATTGTCAACCTTGTTGCCAACTGAATCTGCAGTATCACCGATTCCGTCCTTGATGCTACCAACCGCTTCCCTTACAGTTTCTAGCGGGTCGTCCGCTTCTAGCTGTCTACGCCTAGCAACATCGCTTAGTTCTTGCGCTTTGGCGCTGGCTTCGTCGATATTTCGGCGCGGGTCAGCCGCGTCAAAACCATTCATTCCACCAGATTTAGATCGAATATTGTCGTAGCGTTCCGTAGACTGAATAGCTCCCTTCGAGTTCTTTGAGTAATCGATATCTGCTGCCTGCGCGGGTAGGTTTAGACCCATCAGACTGATACCGACTATCACGGCGATAGCGGATAGTCTGCTAGCACTGACCCGCTGGCTGGCTAACTGCTGGATGGTTTGAGCCAGGTAAATAAGTCTTTTCAAGATAATCATCATATGGCAAGTTTTTTTGGTGTAATACGTCACACTTAGATTATGTGAACCTGCCTTATCAAGTCTCCTTCAAAAGAAAGCTTTCTCATAGTTCTAAAGAAGGAATTCGAATATTTACAGTTGTTTCACAGCCTGCGCTCTAAATCCGCGCACATCTCGAAGCGCAGACGCATTGCGGACATCTAGGTTTTTCACTACGCTAAAATTACCGTTAGTTTCTAGAATAACCGCGTCGGTATCTTCTATGCTACTGCCACCGCTAAGCCGGATCGCGGCTAAGACTTCACCTTCTGCAACGCGCTGTTCTTTCATCGGCTGCTTGAGAAACTTTCCATTGAATACTAGTAACGTCGGCTCCGCCTTGAGCAACCTCTGGACAACGGTAGTGCGTACCGACAACCAGGTCAAGACATACTGAAAAACGACCAGCATCCCAACAGCTAGCATCGCCTGAAGCCAAGATGTGTTGGTAGATAACAGCGAACTTGCTAGAACCGAACCAAAAGCAACGGTCACAACAAAATCAAAAGAGTTCCATTTCGATAAAGTGCGCTTGCCAGAGATTCGCAACCAGACAATTACACCTAGGTACGAAAGCGTACCTACAATTAAGGTATGTAAGATGCTCGCCTGCTCACCGAAAAGATCAGAGGTAAGTGAATAATCCATAACAATTAAATAGGTAGTCGTAGTCAATAGTACGCCGACCTGTATAGGTAGCCATCTCCTTCACGATAGAGGTGATGAGCTATGGTCGCTTGTGGATCACAAAGGTAGCAACCAGTAGGTTGGGCTGGCGATAGACGCCGATACCAGAAAAATCATCATCCATGTAGAGCGCGGCGTACGTAGACATCAGAGATGCAGCGCTGCCTTCACAGAAGAATACTAATAAGGATACTAATTCAGTATAAATCTCACTTGGTCTAGACAAGTCTCTAGACGGACTCTGCTGTAACAGACTCTATGGAGAGGGAGCTTCAATCACGGTGACAGGTAGCTTACTCGCTTCTAGAATGCAGCGCGACACAGATCCTACGGTCCGCTTATTAGTAGAAAAATCCTCACTGGCGGATGTCTCTATGCCATTCTGACTGCTTTTACCAATCAAGATATCTGTTGCCTGATAAGTTTTGGCAGCTTGTAAGATTCCCTGGGCGATCGCACCCGAGGTCGTTACAAAGCGATGGCAAACGTCAGCGAGCAGTCGGTGCGTTTGCGTTTCTAACTGTACTACCACTTTCCTACCGGGCTGCCGACAAACGTAGAGTACAACAACTTCCGCTTCGCTATGACGCGCTAGCTCTGCGGCTTTGAGAAGAACTGGCTTGGTGGTGGGAGAATTGTCGATGGCGACAAGAAGAATGGATCGTTGATCAGTTTCAACCTTGGTCGGGTCAACTGGATCGCGTTGTAATAGCTTTGGGGCAAAGGTTGGGATGGCCCAGGCTCCGAGTGGGGCGGTGACTAAAATAGAGAGAGCGGCGATCGCCAATATCGCCTCGCCGCCATCCACACCCATCGCCAATGGAATCGCGCCAATCGCCGCCTGCACTGTTGCCTTAGCCGAATTCCCCGGCAGCAAAAAGAGTTTCTCTCTCGCTGTCCAGTTACTGCCCAACGTAGATAAATACCAGCCTAGCGATCGCCCCACCAGCATCCCAATCGCCAGTAGCAGCAGACCAGACCAAAAAGTCTCTTCTAAAACATCAACCTGAATACTCGCACCTAGTAAAACAAATAAAACAATCTCTGCGATCGCCCACAGGTTGCTAAACCCCTGCCGCAACTGTCTGGCTAAAGGCATATCGAACGCAACCAAGAAAAATCCCGTCGCCATTACCGCTAGGTACCCAGAAAATACGGGCACCTCCTGCGACACCACAACTAGCAGTAGCGTACTACTCGCAGTCAGTAGAGTACTTTGCACAACCGATTGGGCACATTGTCGCTGTGCGAGTACAGCTATCAATTTTGCCATCAGATAGCCTAGAACGACGCCTAGCAAGATTTGAATGACCACCTGAAAAGGCAGCATTTGTAGCGGACTCAGAACGAAACCATTAGGTAAGGTGATACCGACTGTTTCTTGTGTCAGAAAAGCTATTAGCAGACTAAATACCAGTAGCAGCAGCACGTCCGACAGGGCACTACCCATCAAGATCGCATCGGGGATGCCTTTTTTGACGCCATAGCCTAATCGCTTTAGACGCAGCATTCCCGGCACGATGACCGCCGGAGATTCAGCGCTGACTACGCAGCCTAGCAGCAGCCCGGTTAGAAAATCAAATTGGAATAGCCAGATGGCGCAGAATGCTACTGTAACGGCCTCAAAAGTCGCGGGCAAAAACCCTAATCGCAGCACTACCGTTCCTTGCTGAGTCAACTTCTCACGGTCTAGTCCTAGCCCAGCCTTCATCAAAATCACCATGACGGCGGCTGTGCGTAGTGCCTCTGACGATTGCAGTACTTCTAGGCCAATCACGTTACCTAGTTGTGGGCCTAGCAGAATACCTGCGATCACCATTCCCAACAGCGCAGGCGCCCGCAGCCACTGAGCCAGCCGCCCCGCCAGAAAGCCACCCAGTAGAATCCAAATCCAGCTAGCTAGCACGGCATTCTATCCACAGATGCCTCCGCAGCGCTATTCCATAGCACTGTACCAAAAGCTTCATTCAAACGAGACTACCCCACTGTCAATGAATTCCAGTAGAATCTGCTGGTGCGGACTGCCGAGCGATCGCACCTCACCTAATTTCGCAGAATATTTCTGACCAGCGCGCACCTCCGCTACCGAGCACAGCGCCATGTCCTGTCCCTCATTCAGCTGCAGTTCGCTCAAGGGCACCCCTAGGTCCGCATGGTAGTAATAGCGCCTATAGCCTTCGCCGGAGCGATCGCGAAATAATTCTATCCGAGCGGGGACATAGCCAATCTCTTCCATCAGCTCACGCTTTATGCTCACTTCGGGGGTCTCGCCTGACTCCATGTGCCCACCAAAAAATCCCCAGATACCTGGATATACGATGTGGGGAAAATCATCTCGTAGCTGCATCAAAAAATGGCCATCACGATACAAAATAGCCATAGCTATCTCTCTTAGCGGCCCGTCCATCTTTTCATATTGGGTAAATAGCAAATTTTCTTGATATGTGGGCATATTACCCACAGAGAGACCTGTTCACTGCGTTGGAGCAGTTTCTCAATCTCAAAGTAGCTCACAATGGTACGCAAACCGCGTTGCGTCGCAGCGTCGATAGCGCACCAGTGTAGGCGTCTTCATGTGCAAAGACGCTTAGCTACTCCTAAATCAGCAGTGAGATAGCTTAAAGGTAGACCTTAACAACGCAGGGTCTACCTTTTTCTTTGACCTATCTTTTTCTTTAGAAATATGGCAACTTTTTTTGATATGACGGGCATATTGGTCTCACAAGCAGTTGTTCACTGCGTCGGAGCCGCTTTTTCCAAAGCACTCTGCGTGAATTAGCAGTGAAACAGCTTAAAGGCAGGCCCACATCCCTATATGTTGGACCTGCTTTTTTCTTAGCCAAACATGCTGGTCAAGATTTTCTGAACAATCTGAACGCCCGTCACGGCCTGCCAACCGAATAGCCCTACGAGAACAGTATTCAAAGCGATGTGCGTATAGCGGGCGGTATCATTGCCATTTTTCATAAACGGCACCAAAGAGGCTGAGGTTGCAATCAGTCCCATCATGCCAAGTCCCGCTAATAGATGAGGTCCAAAAAACAGCTTGCCATTATTAATATAGGTAGATGCCATACCGCCGAGGCTGACGATCACCATAGAAGCTAGCAGGACTGAGCCCGTTTGGTGATGACGGGCTAAAAACTTCCCCTTGATCAGCTCTTTCTTCTCTGCGCCTGTAGCTAGACGAGTTTGCCGATGCTGATACCCTAGATAAGCAGCATAAAGAGTCAGGGCAAAAATTCCCCACATCAGCACTGGGTGAATAAAATTAAGCCAGGGTTTGATTGCATCTACGGTCTCAGAATTCATAAGTGCCAATTTAAGATTTGATACATATTTCAGTATAGCGAAAGGTCCGATCAACTAAACGCCTATTTGCTGTTCCACAGGCAGATTGCAGTCATTCGATGAAAAAATTTCAGTCGCTTACAGCAACCACTCTACTTGCCCTGTTTCTATCTGCTTTTGTGCTGAGTATTCAGATACCCGCGATTGGCAGAGAGATTACCTCATCTACAAACACCTCATATACAAACAGAGAGACAGTGGCTCAAGTCGAAGTCGAGGCTGAGGAGCAGACTGTAGGCGATGAAGCGGCCAGTGAAGAACAGGCCAGTGAAGAACAAGCCAGTGAAGAACAAGCCAGTGAAGAACAGGCCAGTGAAGAATCCGCTGCTGAGGCAAGCATTCCAAGACTGACAGCGGAAGAGCGAGTTCGTAGAAAGATCTTGATTCAGGCAGACAGAGAGTACATAGCTGGAAATATTACAGCTGCTAGAACGCTCTACCAACAGGCAAAAGATCAGACCTGGCTGGTGCCACAGCGGTTTGCGGCGCTTCCACCTGAGCCTTTTTTAGATGAGGCTTCGCTTTCTCCGGCAGCGGCGGTGTATTGGAGAGAAGCCAAAGCCGGAATAGACAACCAGCGGCCCGCCCAGTTACTAACAGCGCTACAGTTGCTGACGACTGAGTATCCAGCCTTTATTCCAGGACATTTGCAGTATGCAGCAGCGCTTCAGGCAGATGGCCAAAACGAAGCCGCTGCCACCGCGCTCGAGACTGCTCTGACAGAGTATCCGGGACAGAGCGATTTGCTATTGGCCCAGGTCGATATGATGATGGCAGAATCGCAGTGGTTAGAAGCCACTATTGCCTCGCGCCAGTTCGTTGCGCTCAATAGCGGCCATCCAGAAACTGCCCAGCAAAGGCAGTTAGCTGCTGAAAATTTGGAACGCTTTCAACGAGAGACCAGAGCGGACATTCGTAGTGGTGCGATCGCCAACGTCGTCACCGGCGTCCTCGGCTACGCGCTCACCGGCAGTATCTTCGGTCCTTTCACCGCTGCCAGCTCCACAATCATGCTACTTCAGGGAGAAAACGCTGTCGGCAGCCAGGTCGCCAACCAGATCCGTCAGCGGCTGCCCATGCTACAGCATCCCGAGGCCGTCGGCTACGTCCGTCGCATCGGCAACCGCCTGTCACAGGCCACTGGACGCCGCGATTTAGACTATGAATTCCACGTCATTCTCGACCCCAATCTCAACGCCTTTGCCCTCCCCGGCGGTAAAATCTTTGTCAATGCAGGCGCTATCCTAGACACCCGATCCGAAGCCGAGCTGGCTGGACTGCTCGCCCACGAACTCGCCCACGCTGTACTTTCACATGGCTTTCAAATTGCTACCCGTGGTAATCTCAGCAGCAGCATCGCTCAGTATCTCCCCTACGGTGGCCTGATTAATAACGTCTTCATCAGCGGCTACTCCCGCAGCATGGAGCGT
Source organism: Cyanobacteria bacterium P01_D01_bin.1 (assembly GCA_039111275.1). GTDB lineage: Bacteria > Cyanobacteriota > Cyanobacteriia > Phormidesmidales > Phormidesmidaceae > Phormidesmis. Next base: position 20,150 of record JBCCOH010000091.1, read on the forward strand.
CAAGCCGATATCGTCGGCACTCAGATTCTCGCCGCTAGTGACTACGCCGCTGATGGCGTCTACAACCTCATGGTCACTCTCAACGAGCAGGTTCAGGCCAGTGGTCGCAGCATTCCCACCTGGCTCTCCACCCACCCCGACACCGAAGATCGCGTCGCCTATCTCAAAGCGCTGATCGAACGCGGTGGCTATGACCGCTATGCCTACGAAGGCATCGCCAGCCACGAAGAGATTCAAGCCATCGTCGCTAGAGAGCTAGCCGCATACCAGGCACAGCAGGCCGAGCAGTCCTCAGAAGAGGTTGTTGATGACGCGGTAGAACGCAGAAGAGAAGATCGGCAAAGAGAGAGTCTGTATGACGCAGTCGAGCCGTTTGATTGGTAAATCCGCGCTACTTCTGAGCGAAGTCGTAGGCACTAGCCTTCTCGAAGAGTAGCCTTAATCTTCTGATTCAATTCGTTACAATTCTCAATTTCTCTTCTTCGTTGCATTTCAGCTTGGTAGACTGATATGCATAAATTTTGGACATGCAGGTCACCCAAGAAATGGTAGCAACCAAACCCAACAAGGCCCAGAATAAGGCCCAGTTTGACGAAATTCGTCCTGGCGTGAAAGCACCCGCCAAAGACACCATTTTGACACCTCGGTTCTACACCACCGACTTTGAAGAAATGGCAGAAATGGACGTCTCTAGCAATGAAGACGAACTCAAGGCCATCATCGCCGAATTTAAGGTCGACTATAACCGCCACCACTTCGTTCGTGATGCGCAGTTCGAAGGCGCATGGGACCACATTCAAGGCGAGCGTCGCCAGGTCTTTGTTGAGTTTCTAGAGCGTTCCTGCACTGCCGAATTCTCCGGATTCCTCCTCTACAAGGAACTCGCCCGCAAGCTGAAAGGGCGCAACCCTATCCTGGCCGAAGGCTTTGACCTGATGAGCCGCGACGAAGCCCGGCACGCTGGTTTCCTGAACAAAGCCATGTCAGACTTCGATCTACAGCTTGACCTGGGCTTCCTCACCAAGAGCAAGAAATACACCTTCTTTAAGCCGAAGTTCATCTTTTACGCCACCTATCTTTCTGAGAAGATTGGCTACTGGCGCTACATCACCATCTTCCGCCATCTAGAACAAAACCCCGAAGACACCATCTACCCGATCTTCAACTTCTTTGATAACTGGTGCCAAGACGAGAACCGTCACGGTGACTTCTTCGCAGCCATGATGAAGTCTCAGCCACAGTTCCTAAACGATTTGAAGGCCCGCCTGTGGTGCCGGTTCTTCTTGCTCTCTGTATTTGCCACCATGTATCTGAACGACATTCAGCGCAAAAGCTTCTATGCCGCGCTAGGTCTAGATGCAAGGGAGTATGACATCGAAGTCATCAAGAAGACTAATGAATCTGCGGGTCGATTGTTCCCGATCATTCTCGATGTAGAAGATTCTAAGTTCTTTGCTGAGTTGGACAAGTGTACAAAACATACCGCAGCAGTTAGTGAAATTAGCCAGTCTGGTCAAAACAAGGTTGTTCAAACCCTGCGAAAGATTCCCCACATCATTGCGGTGGGTAGCAAGCTAGTGAATCTCTACTTCATGAAGCCCATCAGCATGGAAGCAAACCGCAACACTGTTCGATAGAACATCCCTGAGCAGAATACTGTTTGATCGAATAAGAAAGGGGTAGTAAGTAGCTAGGCGAAATCAAGTATAAAACGGTCTAGGTCATAGTCACCCCTTTGACTACGCTCAATCATGCCATCAACAATGGCCTCGGTTAGTTCATCTTCGTACTCAAACATCCGACCAGCCAACTCATGCGTTTTGAGTTGGTGCCACTGGCCTTCAATCGGATTGAGTTCAGAGCAATAAGGTGGCAGGAACAATACAAATAAAC
>JBCCOH010000092.1:0-21903 GCA_039111275.1 Cyanobacteria bacterium P01_D01_bin.1
CTGAAGTCGGTTACGAGTCGTTTGCGCGACAGGTGAGGTGATAGCGATTTTTTGACCGACGAGGTAGTTCATCAGCGTGGATTTACCAACGTTGGGGCGACCGACGATGCTGACAAAGCCGGAGCGAAAATCTGGCGCTGACGTGGGAATCAGCCCGCCGCTGATGTTGGGCTTGCTTTTAATTGGAATTCTTTCATCAGCAGGATTGGTCAACGGTTCGATTTCGTGGCTTGCAGCTGATTTTGCTGTGGCTGAATCGATGATTTTTCCGTCTTTTAGAATGAGTTCTTTTCTTGCTGTTTCTTTTGCAGGCTGCTGAACTTTCGGCTGCTGCCGCTCGCTTTTTAGCTTGGGCGCAGGAGTGGCTTTTTTGGGTTTGTCAGATTTGTAATCGCCCGGCTTCAGACTACTTTTAGAGCTACCTTTCTTAGGTTTCTGCTTGTTTGAAGAACTTTTGGATGTTCCTCTAGATGCCTGTTCCCAAGGATTCTTTGAGTTGCTCATCCGTCATTCCCGGTGATGTGAACGACGATTTCTCTGGTATGCGAATAGTCGCGGTGTTCCCACACGTAAATTCCCTGCCAAGTGCCTAACGCCAAGCGTCCGTTCATGATTGGGATTTGCTCGGAGGTATGCGTCAACGCCGTACGAATATGAGCGGGCATATCATCAGGCCCTTCATCATCGTGGCGATAGTAGCTTCCTTCGGGGACTAGCTTCGATAGGAAAGTCTCCATATCTAGCAAAACGTCTGGATCGGCGTTCTCTTGGATCACCAGACTAGCGGAGGTATGACGTAGGAAGATGGTGCACAGTCCGGTTCTAACACCAGAAGCGGCAACGATTTCTTGAACTTTGCGGGTGAAGCGACCAAGCGATTTTGGCTGGGTCTTTAGCTGAATAACTTGTTGGTAGTGAATAGTCTGGGAGGTGGTCACCATAGGAACTTTGCCTAAGCGTCTGGAGGTTGGATTGTGCTTAGTCAGTTTATCGCACCGATTCGTTTGTGCTATCTAGTTTGCGGCTGATTAGCCGAGCTGATTAGCCGAGCTGATTAGCCAGTTGTGTTGAAGTGCTCGATCACGGCAGTTGCGATCGCTGCTTTCCCGTTCTTATCCAACTTCGTTCCCTTCCTCGGCGGATTTAGGTTCTGCGTAATACAAGACCAATCTCCCTCGAAAAAAGTCTTTGCCTCAACTACGCGGTGATAGGTATGGTCTTGAATGCCTTCTAGCAGATAGTGAGCTTCGGCGAAGTCGCCGCGGGTAATGGTGATGACGCCTTTGTCTAGCAGGCAGGCTTCGGAGAAGGTGCTGTAGCCTGGTTTGGAGAAGACGCGATCGCACACCACCATCCAATCCACAGGCCGCATCTTCCGGTCATTCACCCGATACAGATTCGGCAAGCTTGGCCCAGACTGATCGAACGTAACGAACTGCCAGTCTGGAAACTCGGCGAGTGCTTCGTAAGGTGTCTTGGCAACACCCATACCGCCGAAGGTGAGGAGTACGGTGCGCTCGGGAGGAACTTCGCTCTGCATCAAGGAACGTAAATGCTCTTCGCTATAGGCGGGTGAGCCTCCGGTCAAGCCGACATCTGTTTTGTTGGGTAACGCGGACATCGGTTCGTGAAAGGGAAGGCGAAAGGTACGGGTTGCGTGGGAGAAGCAGTCGGAGATGTAGGTCGCGATCGCCCCAAACCCTTCATACTCATTCACCCAATCTTGATAGATAAAATCCCAGCCAAAATTACTAATCATCCAGCAGGGTACATCTGCCGCTACTGAGATTTTCGCTATCAGCGGCGGAATATCCGCCAGTACCAGATCTACCTGCTGGGCCTTCAAAAAGGCTGATTCTTCAGCAATCAGTCGGTCCTCATCAGATCGGATCGCTTGCACCGCCTCCAAAGTCGCTGCCTTATCCATATTCAAGCTGTCGCTCTGTAACACCCCTACATCGAATGCCACCTGCCGATGCTCATATGGCTGTTTCAGATAAGTATCTAGCAGCCACTTCGGAGCCTTCGTTGCCATGATCAGTCTCAGCGGAATGTCAGCAGCTCGGCAGCATCGACTGATTTCAGCCGCTAGTGCCGCCGAGCGGGTGGCATGCCCGAACCCATGATTTGTCACTGCGAAATAAAGCGTAGGCACAGGGAGATCCAGATAAGGTCCATCAAAAAAGGGCTTACCACCTTCAGATGGCAAGCCCTCTCCTATCTATTTAACGCTAGCAGACCACTACCAAAAAGCAAGCAGCCAAAAAGCAAGCGCCCTGCTAGAGCAACCGAGCTGAAGTTCTACAGCTGTGGAACAAATCGTTCTTTGTCAGGAACGGTTGTGTATTCACTCACAATCTGACGGAATTCATCGCCATCGATGGACTCCTTCTCGATAAGCAAGTCAACGACCCGGTCAATCACGTCACGGTTCTCGCGAACGATGTTCACTGTGTCTTCATAGCACTTCTGAACAATCTCACGGACCGCAGCGTCGATTCTAGCTGCAATCTCTTCAGAGTATTCAGAGCGACCGCCCCAGCTGCCGCCAAGGAAGACTTCGCCCTGCTCACTTTCTAGAGCAAGCTGACCAAGATCTTCTGACATACCGAACTTGGTCACCATTTGGCGGGCCATGTTCGTTACCTGCTGCAAGTCGTTGCCTGCACCAGTGGTGATTTCAGAATCACCGAAGATGACTTCTTCAGCCGCGCGTCCACCCAAGGCACCGCAGATGCGAGCTTTGAGCTGACCACGAGAAATCAGCATCTGATCTTCGCTAGGTGTGAACCAAGTCAAACCTTGCGCCTGACCGCGAGGAATCAATGTCACCTTTTGTACGGGGTCGTGATCTTTGACCAGCGTACCGATGATGGCATGGCCAACTTCGTGATAGGCGATCAGTCGTTTGCTCTTACCGTCGGTTAGCGGTGTGCCTTCCATCCCGGCGATTACGCGGTCGATTGCGTCGTCGATCTCTAGCATGGTGACGGCTTCTTTGCGTCGGCGAGCGGTGAGAATCGCAGCTTCGTTGAGCAAGTTGGCCAGATCCGCACCTGTGAATCCGGGGGTGCGGCGGGCGATCGCATCCAAAGAAAGGTCATCAGACACTTTCTTGTCACGAGCATGCACTTCCAACACTTCGCGGCGACCCTTGATATCTGGTGGATCAACCGATACCTGACGGTCAAAGCGACCAGGACGCAATAGCGCTGAGTCAAGCACATCAGCGCGGTTGGTTGCCGCAATCACGATAATGCCAGTATTGCCTTCAAAACCGTCCATTTCGGTCAGCAGCTGGTTAAGCGTTTGCTCACGCTCGTCATTACCGCCGCCGATACCCGCACCACGCGAGCGACCAACTGCGTCAATCTCATCAATAAAGATGATGCAAGGTGCGTTTTCTTTTGCTTTTTTGAACAGATCGCGGACGCGAGACGCACCCACACCGACAAACATTTCAACGAATTCAGAACCGGAGATAGAGAAGAAAGGCGTGCCTGCTTCACCTGCGATCGCCTTAGCCAGCAAAGTCTTACCCGTACCTGGAGGGCCTACCAGCAGCACACCCTTAGGAATCCGCGCCCCAATCGCCGTAAAGCGCTCAGGCTTCTTCAAGAAAGTGACAACCTCTTGCAGCTCTTCCTTCGCTTCCTCGATACCCGCCACATCATCAAACATGACGCCAGTATTCGCTTCCATCATGAAGCGAGCCTTGGACTTACCAAAGTTCATCGCCTGACCAGGACCTCCCGCACCGCCGTTAGAGCGACGGAATAGGAAGAACAGTCCGCCGATCAGCAGAATGGGGAAAAGCAAGTTGCCCAAGATGCCAATCAAAGCGCCATCGTTGCGGGGCCGATGAGAATCCAAGCTAATATCAGACGCCCGCAGACGCTCGACTAGCTCAGGCGCGTTACCCGGCAAATCTACCCGCCAGCGCTGAACTCGGTTGTCAATTTGAGGATCAACGGCCTCAATAATAGCGGTCTGGCCGCCTTCATAGAAATCGACGGAGGTCACACGACCCGCGTCTAAGTAATCCAAAAATCGTCCATAGGTCATGCTAGTGCTAGCAGTATTTCGACCTGAATCGACGGGATCTACGCTACTAAAGGAGCCCTGCCACAGGAAAAATCCCACGACTAGAAGGGGCATTGTCCACAGTAGGGCAGTTCTCCAAGAAAATTTCATAACTCGGTGGCCTCTGTTAAATAGATAGCTTGCAAAAGGAGCTCGCAGAAAGCTAATCCGCTCACCTATCAGATTGCTAAGCAATTACAAGTTTTATGAGACTTGTCTTTACTAAATTTAACGTAAATCCTCAGCTTCAAGCAATGAATATTCCGGAGCTTTCTAGACTCTTCCCCATAGAAGGCACTATGAGTGGATTTTGAGTTTCTGTTTGGTATCGTTACATGCCGGGGCCCACCCCGCCCTATCGGACACCCATCCATTGGAGGGGATCTACTTCAGGAGTTGAAGATAAGAGTCATCGAACCCTTAAAACGCATAGCCGGGAAAACTCTCCTCCTAGGAGGAGTCCCCGCAGGGGGAGGTGGGTCAACCCTTCGCAACCACCACAGCCGCCTCCAAGCGCTGAAAATCATATCCCTGTTGATGCAAAATCGTCCAAGACTCCACCAGGTCCGGTCCCTGCATGTCCCCCATCAGCGCCGCTCGAAGCGATTTCATCACCAGCCCCTTCTTTACACCTAGCGCCTTCGTCACCTGATTGATCAACCCTTTCGCATCCGCAGGCCCAGCAACCGGTGTTTCTTTCAGAGCGTCTACAACTGCCTGCATCACTTCACCGACGCCTTCTGTCTGTAGCTGCGCAGTCGCCTTTTCACTAAAGTCCATCGTCGGCGTAGCAAAGAACCGACCTAACTCCACGCAGTCCTTCAGCCGGGTCAGACTCGGCCCAATCATCGCTGTCAAGAGCTTCAGCCACTGCACCTCTGGGTCAAAGCCGTAACCCGCCTCTTCCCAGTAGGGCAGCAGCATCGGTAATAGATCCTCTGGCGGCATGTCGTGCAGATATTGACTGTTGATCCAATCGAGCTTGTCCCAGTCGAACTTCGCCCCGGCCTTATTCACCCGCTCAAAGCTAAATAGCCTAGCGGCCTCTTCTAGCGTGAATAGCTCTTGTGCATCCGGCGCAGACCAGCCTAGCAAAGTCATGTAGTTTGCTAACGCTTCAGCAGTGAACCCCATATCCTTAAAGTCATCTACCGAGGTGACGCCATCGCGCTTAGAGAGCTTTGCACCTTTTTCGTTCAGGATTAGCGGCGTATGAGCAAATTCAGGCACTTCAAAGCCCAGCGCTTCATACAACAGAATTTGCTTGGGCGTGTTGCCAACGTGGTCTTCGCCGCGAATCACATGGGAGATCTTCATGTCGGCGTCATCTATTACCACCACAAAGTTGTACAGCGGCTGGCCTACATCCGAACCGGAAGACGCTCTCGCAATGACCATGTCACCACCTAGATCGCGTCCTTTCCAGCTAACGACGCCGCGAACGAGATCGTTCCATTTAATCTCTCGCCCGTCGTCCATCTTGAATCGAATTACTGCCGGGCGACCTTCTGCCTCAAAGTCTGCGATCTGCTCCGGTGTCAGGTTCCTATGCTGGTTGTTGTAGCGGGGCGCTTCTTTTCTATTCTGCTGTGCCTCTCGCATCGCGTTTAGCTCTTCTGGCGTTTCATACGCACGGTAGGCCAGTCCTTTGTCCAGCAGTTCCTGCACCTTTTCTCGATACATCTCTAGGCGCTGCGACTGGTAGAACGGACCTTCATCCCAATCCATTCCAAGCCATTTCAATCCTTCGACAATGTTGTCCGTATACTCAGGCTTTGAGCGCTCTAGGTCGGTATCTTCGATTCTGAGCAAAAACTGACCGCCCTGATTACGAGCAAATAGCCAGTTGAAGACGGCAGTGCGGGCGGTGCCGATGTGAAGATTACCAGTGGGGCTAGGGGCGATACGAACGCGAACTGACATATAGGTTAGTTGAGGTGGCTCAATTGAGAAAAATATTTTCAAGTCAGCATTTATTGTAGCGAGCTGTCGCGGTTGTCCGAGGTACAGCAGGCCGGGTGAGCTCATAATGTGTCGATAGTCTGTACGACCTAGATGTGCTGCTAATTGGCAAAGCCGTACCAAACTTTGGTGAATGTGTTAGCAATAAAGTAGATACCTTTGCATTTTGTAATAGTTCTGATAGATAAAGTACATTTGGCTACTGAAGCGCTGTTGCCAGCCGACCACCTCTACTAGATGAGTTCTTTATTTGCATCTCTTTTTCAATTTCTAAAACGTCTTTTTCGAGCTGAGCCTCGCCGACTAGAGCGCATCGAAGGTCAGTCGGTTCACGACCAGTACAGCCAAAACTCAAGCGATGGCCAGTCGCCTGTCTTTGAGCTTGCGACTGACTCAAAGACGCGACCTGTTCTTCAGTCTGAGGGCAATAGTGTAGCTGTATTACAAGAGTCGCCTACGGTATCAGCTGTCTCTGCTGAGCTAAGGCGATTAATCTACCGAGCTACTTGCAGCATGCCAAAGCCTCGAATGCACGCTGGTCAGTTTGGCTCTTTGCTAAGGAAGCAGGACAGTACGTTTTCGTACAGAAAGTACAACTTTACTAAGCTGATCTATTTATTAGAAGCAGTGCCCGATCTGGTGATGCTAGATCGAGTAGAAAAAAATAACGCTGCGCCTGCTTATTATGTGCGTCCGGTGACTAATGTGAAGGCAGTGCTTTTGGAGGCGATCGCACCCTATGCAGACTCAGACTGGGTCCACATAGATAGTCTCAAGCAATCTCTTGCTAAGAGACAGCCTGATTTTTCTTTGCAAACTTATGGCTTCTTCGATTTCAAAGACTTCTTAGAAAACCATCCAGATATCCTCGAATTCAAGTCAGACACAGACTATCTGCGTCAGGGGACTCCTTCCTCAGCCGCTCACTCAGAAAGCGACAATCAGCTAAAGCTAGCGCCACCTCCAAAACGCAAATACGTCCGTCCAGATATTAAACCAGATATCAAACCTAGAAACGGGCGATCGCAGCGCCAGAAAATCATTCACCTTTCCCCCTTTGCTGGATTTTCGCCAGATGTGCTGAATCAGAAGGTGAGTGAGCTAGCTGCGATCGCCCTTCCCGAACGCTGGTACTTCGGCTCCCAGCCTCCTGACGACTTCGCCTACCCCATCCTCAAAAGTTACCTGCGCTACACCTTTATCCGCCTTCAGCATGAGCGCAAAGTCATCGACAGTCCCAACAGTCAGCTCAAAGCCTTTAATACAGGGCTGCTCGACCGCCTGCTGCGACCCATCTACGCACTACTCAGTCCTTACCCCACCAGCGCCCAGATCTGGGATCTGGTATTCTGCATTCCCGGCGAAGGCCCTGTCGGCAAGAAACTAGTCGCTCACTTCGATCAGCTACCTGCGCCTGCCAACTACCTGAAAGATCCTTCTAAAGCTTTTTATCACCTCTCTGCCGGACCACCAAAAGTAGATTGGTCCCACATCATCAAAGACAACATGGAGCGGCTCCCCTACGAATTCATTGCCAAGTACGCCCCTGCCGACTTCAACCCTCTCAGCACCCAGACGTTAGACAGCAGCCAGTTCCACGCCTACAAAAAAGCCTTTGCCGAAGCGCTAGACGCCGATCCATCCGCCTACCGCAACCTAGTTAACCGCCTATCCGAAGCGCTCAGCCGCACGTTGATAAAAACTCAAATCAACTACAAAACCGCCGTCCCCACCTACTATCCGAATATCAACAGCATCGATTTGCTACTGCCCATTTGCCTGGTCGAAGAAGGCATTGCCGACTGTGCCATCGTCGCCCGCCAGTCCAACTCTGGCACCTACATCGGCCACACCATCCTCACCATGCGTCAGGCATACAACAACGCTCGTCTTATCTGTAAACTCGACGAGCACTGGCTAAGCAGAGCGATGACCCTTAGTCAAGAAAGCTTTGAAGAAGAGGAGGACGACTCGGAAGAATTTGAAGACGACTCAGAAGACCTTGACGGAGAAGAAGCTTCCTCTGTAAACAGTCGCGATTTTAGTCAGGGCTTTGAGAAAGTCTAGCGTTTTGCGTTTGGGAAATACTTCTGCGCAGACTGTTCGCAGCCAAAAGCACGCAAGATGCTAGGTAGTTCTGTTCGAGAAATGATTCTATCGCGGACTAATTCTTGTAAGAGTTCGAGCGTTTTTTGGTCTAAATCGCCACGGAGTGGACCTGGTTGGATGGATTTTAGTTTTCGGGTAAAAGTCTTCTGCTTTTCGGCGGAGGTCTGTGAGAATAGTCGGCTCCAGCCGTCTCGAAGATGCAAATATCCCGTTTGGTAGTTTTGACGTTTGGCTGCGATTGCAACACTCCTTAAGTTTCTACCAACATCGGCCCAGAACTCATTGGTAGGTTTTCTTTGACTGCTGAGGATGGACTGGCGAACTGGGTTGATGACAAACTCATCAATGCGGACGGAGTCGAGGACGCCCAGCGATACTAGGCTGAGTGGTGCGTTGAGAAAGAAGGTGTAGAGGATGCCGAATGCGATCGCTAGCCCAACTAAAAAGGGATCTTGCCAGTCGCGGCTAAGGCTAGGCGACTCTATCTGAAACACAGTCGGTATCACAAACCAAAACAGCAGTGTCGGCGCAGCAAAGAAGAAAACCCTTAAAAGCCAGTAGCGAGGACTTCGATAAGGGTTAAAAACGGGTAGTGTTTCTAGGCTTTCTTCTAAATCGCGAGCGGCCTGCCACTGATGCAAAGCACCCGGAATAGCATTGACAGCTAGCTGCGGCAGCCAGGTCAGTACAGTTTTGACCGATATCATCTGCTCGAATCAGCCGTTGCCTTGAAATATGGATGCAGATAAAAGTAGCCCTTTGCGCTCAGCGCTAGATAGCTGTCTAAATCAAGCTTGCCTTTTCGCTTTGAGAATACGTTAAGCGATTCAAAGAAGTTGCTCAATGCTGATCCGCTCACCGTGTAGATGTAGTTTTCTTGCCATAGCGCCTCTAATCGTTCAGCCAGACGCGCTTTGGGTTTTTCGGTTCGATAGGCTAGCTCGTCTATGGTGTAGATTTCTTTGTCTAGCCATTTCATGAGCTGGATGGATATGGCGTCTAGCTGGGTGACGCTCTCTTCTAGCGTTTTGAAGAAGGTTTGTACGTCGTCTGAGGCGTTTTTGACTTGTGATCGCCAGCTAGGTTGTGCGACTAGCTGCTGCGCGGTCGATGAAAAATTATCAGCAGTGAGAATAGGAACAGCCATGTTCACGATGAGGTTTCCGCTGTTGACCGTTCCATTTATGAAGGTCGTGGCTGCACCTTTTGACCGTTCGCGAGCATTGTATCGCTGATAGAGTTCGCGCCTAGAGTCTTCGTAGGCACTGCTGAGATCACCGTGCTGCTTCAGCAAATTTCTGATGTCATTGATAGCGGACTCGTCTTTTGCAAGCTGACGGCCAGCGGCCTGAATCTGACTGTGTAGCTCAGTCGGTAGCTGACCTTTCCAGCGAGAGAGGGTGAGCACGCAGGCTTCTAGATTTCGTTCGTCTGTGGTGTTCATTACGAATTGCTAGGTAAGTAGCCCGTGATGGTGAAAGCGGCCCAGTAGTAAGGGTCAGCGTAGGGTAGCTGGTCTGAGTTTATTTTACTAGGGTCTGATTGAATATCCCCAATTCTGTCTGTGAGGGCGTCATAGGCACCGGGATTGTCTGATTCGGATAGCTGACCGCGCAGTTCGTTCAGCCATTGTAGGAGGTCTGCGTAGGTAAGTGTGCATAGCCAGGTTTGGGCCTTTTTGAGCGCGATGGCTGGATCGTCCCCGCTTACATAGTGCTGATAGAAGCGCACCATCAGCCAAGCATTGGATTCTGATTCAACGGTCCAGAGGGTACTGATGATGTTCTTGGCTCCGGCAGTGAGAAAGGCGCTGACGAGGCCGACATAGTCGGATTCGATGGTCTGTAGGCCAGTGACGGCAGTTTCGCAGGCGGAAAGGGTGATCAGTTGGTAGTTTTTTAGGGGCAGCTTGCAGATGGCTTCGGCGGTGAGGCGATTGTCGCCTTTTAGATAGAGAGCGGATTGCTGTGGTTGGCGTTCGGCCCAGGCGTGGCCGGAGAAGTTAAAGATGTGATGCGGCGCTTGCAGTTTCGCTGTGAGGGTTTGTGTGGTGGCTTGGTTGTTAGGAACGGTGTCTGCGTGTTTGAAGTGCTGGCCGATGAGCGTGGCTTCGATTTCGGCAGATTCCAGGCGAGCGGTAGATTCGCCACGCGGATCGGCAAGATTTAGTAAGGATAAATCATCGCGAAGGCTGGCAGTGCGCGGTTGACGTTTTAGGTTAAGGCCGATCTGTAGGCTGGGGAGGTAGGCGGTGAGGTGATTGGGAAAGAAGGTATGAAGCGGTAGTCGATGTAGATCGCGGTGAGGAATCAGCAGAAGCTGAGAGATGTCCTGAATGCTGGCTTCGATCGCTGGAATGTTGAGGATGGTTTTGAGTTCTGTGAGTGAGGCTTGTATATTGAGACGCCAAGTATCAAACTCTTTGTTTTCTTCGGCGGCTTTACCCTTGCCGCGATATGCCTCGTACTGCTTGTTCCACTTCTTGATCCAGGTTTCTAGTGCTGTCGCGGGCTGGACGGATAGGACTTCAGGCTCAGCGCTGTCAGTGAGCAAGAATGTTGTCAAGCTATTAGGACTCAGGTGCCAGTAAATAGCAACAGTCTCAGGCGCTAGCAAAGTTCTCATCTCGTCCCAGGAAGGACTGACGATCTGATCTTTCCAGGTGTTCAGAATCCAGCCGAGAGTGCGGTTTTTGTGATACTCGGCGGTTTGAAGGGCGGTGGTTGGGTTGGTTTCGCGTACTAGGCTGTCGACCTGTAGCTGACTGAAGCCTGAGAATTCTTGCTCTATGCGGCGTTTGTGCGCAGGGGTTGAGGCTTGGTTGAGTAGCTGTTGAAAGATGGCGAGTCCTTGCTCGCGGCAGTCTTTTACCATTGCCAGATCGCCAAGGCCGAGATAGGCGCGGATGGCGTTTTGCAAAGCTTTGAGACGATGGGAGGGAAATGCAGTTAGGGCAGCCAGTGCGGTTTGGTAGGCGGAGACCGCTTGGGTGAGGTAATCGTCGGCATCGGGAAGGAACCGACCCTGAAAATAGTGGGCGCGTCCTAATTCGTAGTAGAGGAGGCCGTATCCTTCTGGATTGCTCTCTTGCTTGACGTAGACAAGGCCCGCTGTATAGCAGGCGATTTGGCCTTCGTAACCTCTTCGGTTCAAAGCATTATTCTGTAGGGCGAAAGCAAGCGGTGACGGAAATGAGTTTGTTTGAACAGACTGTCTAGCCGCTATGCCTCGACCTCTCCAGCCTTGATAATAATCTAGTTTAATCGCCAGGGCTTGGTCATAGGTGGCGATCGCTGCTTCCTGTCTGCCTAGCATACTCAGGGCAGCGCCTTTGTTACACAGTGCGTCGTACAAGTTTGGTTCAATTGCTAGTGCCTGTTCGAAGGCAATGATTGCCTCTTCGTATCTACCCAACTCCCCTAGGGCAAAACCTTTCTTGTACAGTGCCTGGGCTCCATCCGGCTTTATATCTAGCGCTTGCTCGTAAGACACAATTGATTCTTCGTGTTGACCCAATCTACTCAAAGCAAGACCTTTGTGATACAGCGCTTCGTAACAGTCCGGCTTTATATCTAGCGCTTGCTCGTAAGACATAATTGCTTCTTCGTGTTGACCCAATTCACTCAGGACAACACCCTTATTGTTCAACACACTGTAAAGAAAGCTTGGTTTGAGCGCTATTGCTTGTTCGTAGGCAACAATCGCTCCTATCAAATCTCCTTTTAGGAAAGTCTCACCTCCTGAGTACCAGTAGATTGCTGCCCGACGTTCGGCAGATAGTTCTGGCTCATCCTTTCTGACATTACCAACCTTCCCAGAGTCGGTCTTTGTTGGCTTCGTCTGATTCTCTGTTTGCCGTATGGCTACGACCACTCCTTCCTCTATCTGCTCACCCAGCACCCCCGACAGCACACTCAGTTCACCCAACTCGCTCTCTGCCAGCGCGACCATCCGCCGCGCCAGATCCTCATGACCTGCCGGGTCGCTCAACAGCTTCTGCCCAAACCGCCGCAGCCAACTGATAAAACGACTATCCTGCTGCCGCTCCCCTAGCCGAGCCTGCAATTGCGCTGTCACGTCTCCCTGCGCGGCTTCTTGTATATCAAGCAATGAGCGGTAGAGCTGTTCGTATTTGCGATCGCTCAGTGGCTGCAACTCTGGCTCACTCGCCGCCTGCTTCTTCTGTCGCTGCCAGGGCCATCCCATTGCCAAGCTCTCTCCACTCAACTACCGTAAATCTATCATCCTCCCTCTTCAACGATTCAGTCATCAACTGCACTTTATCAGTCGCACACGGGAACGGCTTAATCACCAACTGCACTTTATCAGTCGCACCCAGGAATCATTGAGTCACCAACTGCACTTTATCAGTCGCACTCAGCATCAACTTATCCTCACCTAGCAAGCGTTCCGCACCAGGCGACATTAGTTTCTGCTGGCAGTAAGCATGAGAGCGCTGGCCCGTTAGGAGACTTTGCGACCACATGCAGTTACCATTCAGTGATGAGCTATTGGCGTAGTCTGAGTTTAGTCTGAGTAAGTAAAATATCTGTAGACTTACAATCCTGGCCATTTAGATCCGCCAAATCATGGATACACCCGTCACACTGGATGCTCAAGCGCTGAAAGCACTTACAAAGGAGAGCGTTCGAGAAGTTCTGAAGGAAGAATGGTTCAGCCTGTGGCAATCAGTAATTCCGGAAGTTAGCGACGCCGAGCAAGCTGAAATAGATCGCTCATCTGGAGCGCCTTCGAATTATTGTCAGAGCGATTTTGTTGAATGGAAAGGCTAGCTCTCTGCCGACAATTTGTCCAAGCTTTACGTTCTGGCTTTAAGGTGTAGCGAGATAGCGCGAATCAAGAGCAGGATATAACCAATGAATGCCTACAAAATCGAGGTTACCTTAGGAGAAGATGGCACACTTCTTCTGGAAGATTTGCCTTTTGGTTCCGGTGAGCTAGTAGAGGTCATCATCCTTGGTAAAGAATCTACTCCTATTCAACCGGTATCAAAGATAGGACGCTCATCCGAAAATTCTCAGCATGCTGACTATCTCGCCGCCGTCTCGTCCACAATGACGGAGTGGGACTCAGAGGCTGATGAGCTGGCCTATCATGACCTATAGCCAATTCGATGTCGTAGTTGTACCCTTTCCCTTTACCGACAAGAACGCTAACAAGCGCCGTCCGGCTTTAGTTCTCTCAGACAGAGCGGCATTTAACGAATCTATTGGACATAGCGTCATGGCTATGATCACGACTGCGAGTCATTCTACCTGGCCGCTAGATATACGCATCACAGACTTAGGACCAGCAGGGTTGAAGGTTCCTTCGATCATACGAATGAAGCTTTTTACTATAGACAATGAGTTAGTCAGAGAGAAAATTGGTGAACTTAGTCAAGGCGATCAAGAAAGCGTCCAAACAGCGCTTTCTAAACTCATCAGACTGCCGTTGGAAGCTGGTTGAATTTTTGAACTACTGACTCCGAGATTGCTCAATGAGCAGGATTACTTGTGATAACTACCGTTATTCAAGATTGTCTTTGCTCGATATAGCTGCTCCAGCAGCAAGATTCTAGCGATTTCGTGGGGGAAGGTCATGGGTGAGAGGCTGATCATGGGATGCTTTTTGAGGCGATCGCACACCCCATCCGGCCCGCCAATGAACAGCACCAAAGTTCCAAAAGCCTCACGACCTAACCAGTTCGCAAACGCTACAGAATCATGCATCTGCCCATACTCTGCCATCACCGCCAGACGATCTTGAGTGCCCAGCAAGCTTTCTAGCTTATTCGCCTCTTTCTCTTTATCGCTGTCTTTGATCTCAATGATTTCGACTTCGGGTAGCCGCTTCGCATACATCGCTACACCTGCTTTCAACCAAGGTTTTTTAAGCTTCCCTACCGCAATAATTTTGATCTTCGGAAAGCTCTGGTTCATAAGAACATTTCAACCGCTAAGCACTAGCTGCCAGACTGCGCTACTTGGCCATAGGGTTCATTCTGCGCTCTAGCAGTGAAAATGCTTGCGAAGCAATGACGTTCAAAATTAGATAAATCAAGGCGACCGTGAACCAGATCTCGAAGGCTCGAAAGTTTCTTGCCACGATCAGCTGTCCCTGACGGAACAGCTCCTGGTAGCCGATGATGGCGACTAGGCTCGTATCTTTGAGCAAGGTGATGAATTCATTGCCCAGCGGTGGAATCATTCTGCGCAGTGCCTGGGGAAAGACAACATAGCGCATCGTCTGAGTGGGACCTAACCCTAGAGATTCGGACGCTTCTTTCTGGCCGGTTTCGATTGACTGAATGCCTGCGCGAACAATCTCTGCTAAGTAGGCTGCCGAGTTGAGACTGAGTCCGACGATTGCTGCTGTCCATTGATTGAACGTGAACTCAATGCCGACTGATCGAACCAAGGCCGGTACGCCAAAGTAGATCATGAACAGTTGCACTAGTAGCGGCGTACCTCGAAAGAAATCGATGTATATTCTCGCCGCTATTCGCACCAGCGCAACTTTTGACAAGCGGGCGATGCCCAAGAGAATGCCACCAATAGAGCCTAGAGCAACAGAAGCAGCGGTCAACTGTAGGGTGATCAATGCGCCCCTCAAGAGGGCGGGCAGCGCGGCAATGATAAAGCCTAGTGACTGTTCCAAACTAAAGCTCCAGTAGGAATTTGCGTGGCATTTCTTCTATTTATTTATCTATCTCGGCCGTCTCGGCTAAGCGCTACTCGACCATGTCGGCAGGTGGCTCTGCGTCAAACCACTTGCGATAGATTTCGGCATAGGTGCCGTCGCTTTTGACTTCTGCTAGCCCAGTATTAATCGCTTCTAGGTTTTCAGAGCCTTGTGGCATGGCAATGCCGTAGAACTCCTCGGTCAGGAGCTGACCAACGACTTCGATGTTAGGAATGTTGCCAGTGGCGATCGCATCCAAAGTCGCCGGAGCGTCATTCACCACTGCATCCACATTGCCGTTTGCCAGCTCTTGCAGCGCTAGCGGTGCGGAGTCAAAAGTCGTTACCGTAGCCCCTTCCACGCTATTGGCAGTATCAGCGCCAGTGGTTCCAATCTGGGCCGCAATTCGCCTTCCTTCCAAATCTTCTAGGCTTTGGATATCTGTAGTGTCTGACTGCACGGCGATCGCGAGCCCCGCCTTGAAGTAAGGATCAGAAAAATCAACCGTTTGCTGCCGTTCCTCGGTGATGGTCATACCGCTGATAGCCGCGTCGATGCTTCCACTTTGCAAAGCTGGAATCAAACCGTCAAACGGCAGGCTTTGGAATTCGACGGTTTTGCCTGTTTTCTCTGCGACCGCGTTCAGCAGATCGATATCAAAGCCGACAATCTCACCACTGTCGTCAACTAGCTCAAACGGCGGGAATCCTGGCTCTGTCCCCACGGTCAAAACGCTGTCGCCGCCGCCTGCTGCTTCCCCACCAGCTTCCGTATCCGCGTTATCGCTGCCGCCACAAGACACTATCAGGCCAGCCATAGCCATGCTCAAAACAGCAGACTTTAGAAAAGCAGCTCGTGTCATTTTCATCATCAAATGCCTCACAGTTCGTAGCCTGCGGCTACCAATAACAACTAAAAACTTTAATCCCCTCTTAACCTACTAAAGCGCAGTCAATAGAGCTAGTAGGTGCTGAAGTTTTCTTTCTTAATGGCCTATTATTGCGTTCTGCTGTCTCGAAGAAGTGACCAATGTTACCTAATGGGTGCTTAAAAGGCTAGATGATACCCTGTAACTAAAAATTATTTGGCTGACTGCCGCTATTCTTATGCAAGATCGTATGCCAGAGTCCACCCCTGCAATTGCCCCCGCGATCGTTAGTGCCAATCTTCAAAAAAGCTTTGGTGACCTGTCTGTTCTCAAAGGAATCGACTGTCAAATATACAAAGGCGAAGTGGTCTCTATCATCGGTTCTTCTGGCTGCGGCAAAAGTACGCTGCTGCGCTGCTTCAATCGGCTGGAGACAATTACCGGCGGTCAGCTCATTGTCAACGATATTGACCTGTCTTCGCCCAACCTAAGCCGACGTCGCTTGCTAGAACTTCGGGCGAAAGTTGGCATGGTCTTTCAACAGTTCAATCTGTTTCCTCACCTGTCTGTGCTAGAAAATCTGTGCCTTGCTCCTCAAAAGGTGCAGGATCTCTCGAAAAGTGAAAGCCGAGAGACCGCTCGCTTTTATCTAGACAAAGTTGGCCTGAGTGAGAAAGTCGATGCCTATCCCGATCAGCTTTCGGGCGGACAGAAGCAACGGGTTGCGATCGCCCGTGCCCTCTGCATGAAGCCCGAAATCCTCCTATTTGACGAGCCGACCAGTGCCCTAGACCCTGAGCTAGTTGGCGAAGTGCTCCTGGTCATGCAGCAGCTAGCAAAGGAGGGCATGACCATGATCGTCGTTACCCACGAGATGCAGTTCGCTCGCGAAGTCGCCAATCGAGTCATCTTTCTAAACAAAGGCAAAGTCGAAGAACAAGGCGATCCTCGTGAGGTGCTGACGCATCCCAATAGCGAGCGACTGCAGGCGTTCTTGAGTCGGATGAACATGGCTCTGGCGTCATAGAGCGCACTTGCATTGTTGTATAGAAGACAATGCCTGCCGTTTGGTAGATGCTACGGCTGTATCTGAGGATGCAAGGTGAGCAAGCCACATGGACCTCCTTCGACAGAGGTCTGTCTGAAATATTTGCTCAGAAAAATGCCCTCGAAGAGAAGAACAGTGTTGCCTGCCGGGATTAGCGTGATCGCTCGGCGCTTTCAGCAAGAAAGTCAGAAGCTTCCGTCAGGAACCTGGTCTAGATGGTGGAAAACGCTGGCAGTTGGGCTAGGAATCAGTGCGCTGATAGTCTATGGCATGACTGTAATCGCCATGCGCAATGTGGATGCTGGGCTCCAAGCCTGGGACGAAGACTGGCTGCTGAGGATGCGCGATTATTCTCCGCTGTCTTTCTCGAAGGGGGTCACTTGGGAGTCTCCTGGAAACCTAGTGGGTATGTTGCCGGTCTTTTTTACCTTTACCGTACTGACTACTTGGTTTCGCAAGCCTGTTGTTGCTGGGACAGTAGTGGCGACTTATATCGGACAGTTTGCGCTGGTCTGGATTAGCTGGGGCATGTGGAGTCGCGATCGCCCCAACCTAATCGCCGATGGCATTGCTGCGCCCAGCCTACATTCCTTCCCTTCTGGTCACGTTGTCGTCTCTGTCACTATGTATGGACTACTGTTCTATTTGTGGTTTTGCGCTTCACATAATCTAATCGAAAAATCCATCTCTGTACTCTTTGCCGTTGTTTGGATAGGACTCATTTCTCTTTCTAGGCTTGCCTTAGGGGCTCACTGGCCTAGTGACGTTTTGGCTGGTTGGTTCGTTGGATTACTATGGCTCACTACAGTCGTAGTGGCGATGCGTCGTGCCATTAGAGTTGCTAAGACTTAGCTTTCCTATTCAGTTTGACCTCTAGCAGACTCTCAATCAATCGGATCAATTCTGCGATAAACCGCTTGGAATCCCATATGGATGGCGTAGGCAATAAACCCAATTCCTAGAACTGCCAGTATCCATTCGTCTGTCCGATTGTCATCGAACAGTGCCAAGGCTTCCTGCGTCGTTTTAATCAGCTCCGGTTCAAACTGCCAGGCTGCACCCACTGCATAGACCCCGATTAAAACATAGACCACACCGCGTGCAGCGATGCCGATTCTTCCCACAACAGAGGCCCAAGTTTTAGCAACGTCGCTCATCTGATGCCGTTTGAATCGCTTACGAAACTCAGCCTTGATCGCTCGATAAAAGTAATAGCAGCCAATCCCAAAGAACAGTAGACCGACCGCACCCACTAATACTCGGCCCAACGGTCTGACCATGATCTCGTATGCCCAGTCCTCTATCCGTCTATCGCCTCTATCAGGCGTTTCAGTCAAAATCTCTACCACGCTGTAGGCGATACTGGCATACACCAGCCCACTACAGGCATAGCCAACTCGCCGCACAATGTCTGAAAAATCAGTACCGTTATGCTCTGGGTCTAGAAACGCCTGAATAAATCGCCAAACGACGTATCCCATCAGGCTAAATGCGATAATCGTTGCTAAGATTTTGCCTAGAGGCTGAGCCGCAATCGTCCTTAGAACGCCCGTAGAGCCCATGTCGCCGCTATCTATGATGTCGGAAGCTTCTAGCAACGCTAGCAGACCTGTTCCGCCGTAGATGACTCCCTTTGCACCATATCCAAACCGAGCGTACCTGGCGATCCACTTCTCAACTGGATAATCGTGCTTTTCGGCCTTTGCCATTGAGACTTACCTCAGGTCTATCAATGAGACCTAAAGGGTGAGGGAGAAGGGTGAGGGAGTGAAAAATCTGTCTTACACCCTACGATGAAATATCGACGGAGGTCATCACTCATAGGCAATAGTCCATATCTGGGTCTATAGCCGACAGTCGAGCTAGAAGTCGTGCTCTAGAATAGCCATGCCGCGACGGTAGATTTCTTTGGCGTAGTCTGTCCATCCGCCCTGTCCCCAATAGCGAAAGCAGCTTGTTTGCAGCAGCAGGTTATGCACTAGCGCATTGCGGTAGCGGGGCTGTTTTCTCAAGGTCTCGATAGATTCACCTGTCGCAGCAAGCTTTTGATGAAACTGCTTGCTCAGATCTTCCATTGGCGTCAGCACGTCGCTATAGCCTTCGACCCAGCTTCTGTCATTTGTCCACGATCCGCCTGACATATCGATACTACCGGGCGATTCTTTGAGCTGAGCGATCGCACTTCTCACCTTCTCTGGCGTCACCTCTCCTTCCACCCGCTCCCATAGCTTGGCCTGCCCAACTGCCTGACAGCGCGGAAAATCCTCCTGACTCACGCCCGCATCAGCCAACAGCTCTATATACTCAGTTCCATTAAAGGCAACTGTTCCTTGTCTGCTACCACCCATCTCGTGCCAGGCTCGCTTGAACGCGCTTGGAAACTCATTCATCATCACACCGCCATTCTCACCATCGGCGATCTGTGTGACCAGCGGTGGAACAGTTTGGTCACCTATTGGCATGGGCCCGAGCGTTTTAGCCTCGTAATACGGCTGCATCTGACCTACTAGCTTCGTATCCGATCCTTGAGTCTTGATCAAAACTGTAATCCCAACAGCCTCGCCCGACAGCCCTCTAGCGACTAGCTGATGAGGCAGATGCGTTTCTCGAATTCCCTCTCCAGTCAGCGTTTCGATCGTATGCTCTTGTACCATCATCCACTGATAGCCACAGTCTTTTAGTGCCTTTACCAGCACATACAGTGTCTCCGGATGATTCGGTAGCTGCATCTCCGGCAGCGAAAATCCTTTCACCCTTTTCAGCGCATCTTGTCCAAATATTGAGGAGAAATGATGCTGCCAGGCCTGAATATGTAGTTTGATATCTGGCAGCGGCGTCGATCCCGCTACGCCATGCCCCCAGAACGTACCTAGCCACTCTACGTATGGCTGATACTGCTGTTCGCAGGTCACTCGCTTTAGCTTGTCCAAAATATCGGCACGGCCCATCTGCTGTATTCCCCACAGCAAAATGCCGGAATAGTCCAGCATCACTCTGGGATTGCATCCTTGCTCAACCAGCTCAGGAATAAAATCTCCAACGCGGCTGTAGCAATAGGCGAATGGCCCGGCGTTGTGGTTGTCCCCATCGTAGGGATGCTCGAACATATGCTGCAAATTGCAGATCAGCTCGCCGTTTTGACCTGCTGGGATAGTCGGCTGGTGCATGTGTAGTGCGATCACAAACCCAGCAGAAATATCTGACAAACGCAGATTGGTTCGTGGCAGAAAGACAGGCTCCGACGATCGGATAGCGACTGCTTCTAGCTCATCTTCTAGGCCACAAAGGTCGGGTAGCCCTTCTATCAATCCAGGCAATTCGTGCGAAATAGCTGATGCTGAAGCCATTGTTTTATGCCGTAGTTATGTGAGCTTTGGTTTTGTTGTCAGATCGACAGCGAGTTCGTCTTTCAGCCAGTTGATAATCTGCAGGCGTTCGCTTTCGGTTAGGTAGAAATACCCCGACTCTCTCATTCTCTGGTGAATGTCTTCTATGTCTGATTGAGTCAGCAGTTCTGCCGTCATCCCCACGTCGCAGAGGATGTCATCCTTCGTTGGCTGATCGAGGTTGCCGTAGCGATAGCGGCTAATCTGCTTTCCTAGTCGATTCAGCGTGTATGTATCAACCCCTTCAAGTCTATCTATTCTTTCGGTAGCAATGGACTCTCCTGCAATCATTTTGGCGTAGTCGCTGTCCAACATATCGATTCTGACGATGTTGGGCTGATTATCAGTAGGCTGGCCACCAGCTTGATTGCTCATAGACATTTCTAAAGGAAATTTATTGAGGAACACTGGCCTTAGACTAATCAATCGCTCCGCTATTTTGGATGCTCCGTTTCGTAAATTAACCTTGCTTCATACGCATGCTCAGATCGAGCCAGGGCGATCGCGTGGTTGGCGCGCTGCTAGAAATATAGTCCACACCTGTTTCGGCAACCTTTCGAATAGTTTCTAGCGTGATATTGCCAGACGCTTCAATCTTGATGCGCCCATTTGCAGCGCGAATAATCTGTACAGCTTTGTGCATGGTTTCTGGTGGCATGTTGTCGAGCATGATGATATCTGCCTGGTGTGCGATCGCCTCATTCACCTGCTCTAGGCTCTCTGTTTCTACTTCGATGGTGATTGGATAGGGAATGCGCCCCCTTATCTGTCCAATTGCTTTGCCGATACCGCCTGCCACCACAATGTGGTTGTCCTTGATCATTACCCCATCATCTAGTCCTAGCCGATGATTTTGCGCGCCCCCTACAGACGCTGCGTATTTTTCTAGCAGCCTCATGCCTGGCGTTGTTTTTCTGGTGTCAACTAGCTGAGCAGGTAAATCCTCTATCACATCGGTATATCGTCTGGTCGCGGTTGCAATCCCGCTTAGGCTCATCGCCAGATTGAGGGCGACTCGCTCCCCTGTTAGTAGAGTCGAAAGCTTGCAGCTGATGTTAGCAATCCTTGTGCCTTTTTGGATGCGATCGCCCTCAGCCACCCTAGCCTCAAAAATCACATCACTATCTAACAGAGAGAAGACGCGCTCCGCTATCGGCAACCCTGCAATCACGCCATTCTCTTTTGCAACCCAATAAGCCTCTCCTTGAACCCGAACAAGTTCAGCCAGCCCATCAGTAGTCTTATCTCCCCTTCCGATGTCCTCCTTCAACCAATCTGTCAGCAGCCCATCCAAAACTATCCAGCTTGGCAACATATATCTCACAAGAGTGCGTGATCAAAAATCTACTCCAGCATAAAGCCCACAAAAATAAAGTGGCTACATCCTCTATGTGTCAAGGAATACCGTCATGCCCAGAGCAAGAATCACCTAAATAAATTCGACAAAATAGAAGCTCAAACCGGGTCATTTAAATGAAGAAACGGCTGAAATCCTCTAGTGAGAGGGACTTCAGCCGTCAAAGTTTTCTTCAAAGAAACTGTTGACAGTTGCTTTGATAGAGCGCTATATTCATTAGGCGCTGAAGGGAACAACGGAGCGCGAGCACCGCCCTTCGAGCCGAAGTAGCACCTAGAAAGTTGAATAATCTAGAGAAATTAAGTTAACGAGACCCTCGTTAAAGAATGAAATTTGCTTAAGAGGATAGCATGGCTATGTTCTCAAAGCAAAGAAAGAAAGCTAGTGAAATAGCTTGAGTACAGAC
>JBCCOH010000093.1:0-21501 GCA_039111275.1 Cyanobacteria bacterium P01_D01_bin.1
AGAAGCGATTGGCCAGCTTATTAAAACCGTCGTTCTTTCACCAGTGCCTAGCTGGGTCATCTTCCAGTTTGTCCGCAAAAAGTCTTACATCCGCAGAACGCTAGAGCAGGTGTATGTGAACAAAACAGAAGTCACCGAACAGCTCGTCGAAGACGTCTATCGACCAGCCACTGACCCCGAAGCGCCAGCGGCCTTTGCAGCCCTGTTCAAAGCAGAGCGCGGTGAGTATGTCGATGTGCTGCTCGC
Source organism: Cyanobacteria bacterium P01_D01_bin.1 (assembly GCA_039111275.1). Lineage (GTDB taxonomy): Bacteria > Cyanobacteriota > Cyanobacteriia > Phormidesmidales > Phormidesmidaceae > Phormidesmis. The sequence goes on from JBCCOH010000093.1 coordinate 247, forward strand.
CCAGATGAACTGTCCACTGCTGCTAATTTGGGGAGACGCTGATCCCTGGATGAACACCTACAGCCGAGGCGAGCTGTTCCAAAAGCACTACACGAATCTAGAGGAACATCACATTAACGCAGGCCACTGCCCACACGATGACGCACCTGTAGAAGTCAACGCGCTGCTGAGCGAGTGGGTGGTGAAAAAGGTTCTAGACGAATCAACTCAAGCCGCTGGTAACTGGGTAGCTTTGGGGTAGAACGCTGCGCTTGATGTAGAGCGGGTGGCGGGGTTGCCCAGATCGGTTGAGCTGGAGGTAGGTGAGTTTGGACTGGTAGGGCGCTAGCAAGGTGAGGATGGCGCGATCGCGTCCCACCAACCCGCCCCAATTTCCCCAAGCCAGCACTACCCGGTCAGCCGCTTCGACCGCTTGCAATAGATAGCGGTCGTTATCATGGCCAATCGGGTCAGCCACCTGCTTCAGAGCCTGCGGATATGGCGTTCGATAGCCAAACAAGTTCACCACCGATAGAGCCGCATACTCCCAGCAGCAGGCAAACTGCATACAGGCTCTTAGCGTTGGGTCGTCCCGGTTAGCGTCTGCACGGCTGGGATTAAGCATCACAAACGCGACGGATTTACCTTCTGCTTGCCACCGCCTTCCCAATCGGTATCGATACTGGCCTGTCTGGTCAAAGACTGCCGTTCTTTCAACCAAAACGCTACTCACTTGTTCACCCCTTATCATTCACACCTACCAGGAAAATCCCTTGAACGTGTTTCGCCAGCTAGAACCAAAGCTTCAACGCAACCTGATTATCTTCTTTTGCGCATCGCTGTGCTTTTGGGGCGGACTCTCAGGCATGATTCCTAATTTAGCGCTCTACATCGGTAGCTTTGGCGCTAGCAATCAGGAAATCGGCTGGGTGATGGCCTCTTTTGCGGTAGGGCTGCTGTGCTTTCGTCCGCGCATGGCCAGACTAGCTGACCAGGTCGGTCGCAAGCCTGCTTTGCTAATTGGGGTGTTGGTGATTGCGATCGCGCCCATCCTCTATCTAGCAGCCGGGCTACTACCGCAGACAACCTGGACGCTGCCAATTCTAGGCTGGCAGATCAAGAGCATCACTGTCCTGCTGGGACTGGTGCGAATGTTTCACGGCCTCAGCATCGCAGCGTTTTCGACCGCGTACACAGCGGCGATCGCTGATTTGGCCCCCGCGCAGCATCGCGGCGAACTAATCAGCACAATGAGCCTGGCTAATCCAGTGGGGATGGCAATGGGTCCGGCGCTAGGCGGCTATCTGTCCGGAAGCTTTACGTTAGCCTTTTTGACCATGACCGGGATGGGAAGTATCGGAGCGCTGTGCGTTTTGTCCGCAGAAGAACCTTCCCAAGTGTCAGTACCTCACTCGGTGGATACTGATTCAGTAAGTAGCTCAGTAGATAGCTCAGGAAACACAGAAGCGAATACCGAGGGAAAGGTCACTCAAAACCAGCGGCCAAAGAATGCACCTTTCTGGAGCCTGCTGCTCACGCCACCGATTCGGGTACCAGCTCTGATTTTGTTTATGGTGGGAATCGCCTTCGGCTCTGTGGTCACCTTTATGCCGCTGTATGTGCAAGATCGGGGATGGGCGTTCAATATTGGCTTGATTTATACGGCTAGTGCGATCGCATCTTTTTCCATTCGCACCTTCACAGGCAGCGCGAGCGATCGCTTTGGCAGAGGTCGATTCATCAGCTTAGGCGTCTTTTTCTACAGCCTTTCAATGTTTACGCTCTGGCTATCAAATGCACCAGAGACGCTATTGCTCGCAGGCATCTTTCAAGGAATTGGCAGCGGCACAATTATTCCAATCATTGCCGCGCTGATGGCCGATCGCTCGCTGCCGAACCAGCGCGGTCTTACCTTTGGGCTGTGCATGACCGGATTTGATTTGGGCATCGCGCTGGCGGGACCGATGCTAGGACTGGTCGCTGACGCTACTGGCAGCTACTCGATTGTGTTTGCGATCGCAGGCACCATGACCTTTTTAGGACTGATCATCTTCATCATCACCTCTAGCAAAGACATCCCTCACTCCATCCGCTTCGCTCTCAACGGTGGCCGCGATGTCTATGCAATTGATTGAGCTGCAATTGATTAAAAAGTAAGTGGACAAAAACGGCGGCAGATTATAAAAACCTACCGCCGTTTCTTTGTAAGCGAGCCTGGAGAGATTTGAACTCCCGACTCCGTGGTTCGTAGCCACGTGCTCTATCCACTGAGCTACAGGCCCACATCGGGTTCTAATAGTAGCACAAGAACAGTGCATTCCAGCGCGGCTCAAACCCCACACTTTCTCATATGCAAAACTCAGACTCAGGCACGGCGCTGACTCATCTAGATAGCCAAGGCCAAGCCCAAATGGTAGATGTTTCTGCTAAGAAGATCAGCACACGTCAAGCCACAGCAACCGGATCGATTTCTATGCAGATGGCAACCCTCGAAGCCATTCAGTCTGGTAACGCCCCAAAAGGCGACGTTATCGGTACCGCTAGACTCGCAGGCATCATGGCCGCAAAGCAAACCTCGTCACTGATTCCGCTTTGCCATCTCCTACCGCTAAAAAAGATCGAAGTCATCATAGAACCCGACAGCAGCCTACCCGGCTATCACATCTACGCCACCGTCAAAACAAAATCTGAAACAGGCGTAGAGATGGAAGCATTAACCGCCGTCTCTGTCGCAGCACTCACTCTATACGACATGGCCAAAGCCTTAGAAAAATCCATGACCATCAGCGACATCCACCTAGTGGAGAAAATCGGCGGCAAATCCGGCCACTGGCAAGTCACCTCGCACCCTCTCAGCGACTGAGCGCAGCCGAAACAAACCCTCTCGGCGGCTGAGCGTAGTCGAAGACCCTACAATAGAAAAGACCACACTCAGATAAACCACCTATGCCTCCCCGCTGGCCCCGCAAACCTGACCGCGCCGATCCCGAATACAGACAGCTAGAGGACAGAATCAACTTCGCGGTGCATTTTGCTATCTTTGGCGCCGTCAATTCCTGTATGGGATTTTTTAACACCCTAGATCCAGGATCGCTGCCACTGGCTAAGACAATTTCACTGGTTTGGGCATGTGGATTAGCGGCGCATGCGCTCTACTTTTTTGTCATCGCAGACTATTCTCCCAACGCAGACTATTCTCCCGACACAGCCAACAGCGATTAGCTAAACCAGCTGCACCCACTAGCCGAACCCACTAGATAAATCGAACCACAGCTAAGATCGGCCTACCTACATATACCCACATACAGAACAATCATGGCTGCCCCCAACGCCTCTGAAAATATCGAAGCCCTAGCCGCAGAAATCGGCGAAAACATCTATATGGACATTGCCAAATGGCATCTGTACCTGGGCGTTGCCAAGCTACACACCCCACTAGCAGAAAAGCTAATGCCTATGGTCGCCAATGACAGTATCTCGGAGGACAGCGTCACCAAAGTCCTTGCGGAGATTCCGATCAAGCTAGGCGGTGGGCGCAAAACAGTCGCTCTATCTGATTTACTACCGATGCAGTGTCTGGTCAACCTAGTCGATTTATTAGAAGACTACCAACGTACTCTCTAGAGACAGTCTCGACGGAAGAGACATGGATAACTGAAGAGGCTGCACGCTATCATCTTTTACTCACTAACTTGTGCTGCTAATTCACCCATAAGGCTTTCTAATAATCGAAATAAAAGTTAGTATAAGTACACATACGATTCAATACTTTTAGATAGGAGAACAATGGGAATTCTAGAATTCGTGTTCGGTAAGGGAGCACCGAAGGACGACACTGCACCAAAGCAGGCTTTTTACCTAAGCGATGACGATGCCAAGACTTTCGGCAATATTGACTACATGCGTTCTGCAAAAACCGTAAAGCGCACCTTCGCCAAGAGGAAAGGCGAAACTGAGCATATGGAAAGCGTCCGACAGATTTCTTCGACGGCTGCGAAGAACATCGAAGCCAACAATGGTTCTTCGGTCTCTGCTCAGCCTGCTGTCACCTTCAGCTCTTTTAATACGCCTACGGCTCCAGCGCCAAAGAGCGAAGAAACAAAGCCTGAGAGTACCTCTGCGCCTGCGTCTGCTCGTCGTAAGCCTGTAAGCAGCGACATGGATATGTTCCGCAACATGGCGAAGGACATCCGCAAGTAATTGTCAGGTAGGGGCACACAGAACAATAGGGTCCTACTTCAGTCAGGCGGTGGTTCATCGGTACAGATAGGCCACCGTTTTTGGGCTGAGCTTTTTTGCTGACTTGCTTCTACGAGGTAGCTTCGGGTGATCGCACCAACAACTGCTGATTCATAATCGGTACCTGGCGGAGTAAAGTCACAGTGCGTAAGGCCATCAGAACGGCCAGAGATAGCCAGAGCAGCTGCGGACTCTCTAGCCTGACGGCCACTAGTGCCAGCGGGAAAAAGCCTAGTAACACCGCTATCAAAACGCTATTGCGCAAGACGCATCCGGCGGTGAGTCCGAGAAAATAGCCGTCTAACGCAAAGGCCACACCGCCGAATCCAAGCACTGGGAATAGCCATAGAACATAGGTTGGGATTTGGGTGAGTAGCTGAGTGTGACCAGTTAGCAGACCGAAGAAGGGAACTGGCCAGATCGCTAGCGTCAGGGCGATCGCAATCCCCAAAAACACACTTCCTCCCGCCCCTAACAGCAGCAGCCACATCAGATCGCCCACTGACCGCTGTCCGTAGAACTTGCCCGCATAGCTCTCGACCGCCAGCGCCACCCCGTCCATAAAGTGAGCCGACATCAGCACAATCTGCATCAGCAGAGCATTCACGCCCAGCACCGTCTCACCCAAACTCGAACTAAAGTTGGTAAAGCTAGACATCGCCAACACCAGCATCAGCGTGCGAATCAAGATATCGCTGTTCAAACCAAACAGCGCTTTCAACGCAGCTGGCTGCCACAGTTTCTCTTTGATCCATGGCCACAGAGACCAGGGAATAGTGCTAGAAACAACAATCCCAATGCCGACGGCTAACATCACGTATTGACTCAGCGCTGTCGCCAATCCTGCACCATAGCTACCCCAGCCGAATCTGACAATAAACCAGTAATCCAACAGAATATTGCTGCCGTTGCCAACTGCCGCTAGCCAAACCACCTGACGACCTTGGCTGCGGCCTAGCAGCCAGCCCAGTAGAACAAAGTTGAGCAAAACAGCAGGCGCACCGACGATACGACCGTCATAGAAAGCGATCGCCGCTTCTCTCACACTCGGGCCCATCTGTAAAAAGTAGAATCCGACTGCTGCGATGGGCCGCTGTAGGGCCAGAAGCGCGGACCCTGCGCCCAAAGCTAATAGAGCATTACGACATAGAATTAGCCAAACATCTGTTTCATCCAGACGGCCAACGGCTTGCGCAACTAGCCCAGTCGTCCCCATCCGAAAGAAACTGCACCCCCAATAGATCACGTTGAAAATTACTGAGGCTAGCGCCACACCATTGAGATAGCGAACATCAGACAGATGACCCAAAAATGCAGTATCAATTAGACCCGCCAGCGGCACCATCAAACTTGAGGTGGTGTTAGCAATCGCCAGCCGACAAAAGGGACGAATCCAGCCTGGCGTTCGGTTAGACAGCAAGATAGGTAGTTCCCCTCGATGCGATTCCCTTTGTGGGTGGGCAATCTAGACTAGCTTCACGATATCTAAAAACCGCAGTCTTCAAAATTACACAGTCTTTAGTTTGAAAGGAACATCATGAATCGCAGCGCAATCGCAGCTTTAAGTATCACGACACTGCTCGGTGGCACGCTGGTCAGTGGCACGCTAGGAAGTATGCCAGCTCGCGCTAATGGCCTGACAATGGTGGGTAACTCGGTGGCAATCGACCTGCCTGTGTTTAATGTCGAGAGCGACTACGATTCGATTAACCTACCGCCGCTCAACAGCGCTCCCGCCCAACCGCTGCCATCTGCACAGCCGCTGATCCAGCCGCCGGTTCAGTCGCCGCTTCGGCCATTGACGCCAGCGACGCTAGAAGATGTCGGCACACCTGCTGCTGAAACGAACATAGAGCCTACGCTAGAGGGTGAGGCAGCCACGGCTGAATATACGCCTGCTGAGATTGCAGCGGTCGAATACTACAGCCGAGGAGTGGATGCCTATCACAAAGGCGAGAACGCAGCAGCTATCGAGAACTTTACATCGGCGATCGCAGCCAACGGAGAATACGCTGAAGCCTATCTATTCAGAGGCACTATCCAACAAATTCTAGAAGATCCGATTGCGGCGATCGCCGACTATTCCACAGCGATCTATCTACGTCCTGACTACGCGCTAGCTTACTTTTATCGCGGTGCGCTGCTGTATCACACCGGAGATATGGCGTCAGCTATGGGCGACTTTGAGGCGGCGATCGCCCTCGATCCGACCCACGTTTATAGTCACGATTACACAGGCGTTGTCCAGGCGGACATGGGTGACTTTGCCGCAGCTATCGACAGCTTTGATAGAGCGATCGCTCTCGACGCCGAATACGCACCCGCCTACTTGCACAAAGGGACAGCTCTAATCGAGATGGGAGATTATGAGAATGCGATCACACCGCTCGATGTTGCCATCGATCTCAACAAAAGATACGCAGAAGCCTTTATCAGTAGAGGAGTCGCTTACTACCATCTAGGCACATTGCCAGCCGCGCTATCGAACCTAGACAAAGCTATTGAGCTCAACGAAGATAATCTCGAAGCTTATTTCAATCGTAGCTACGTCTATTCGGCCATGGGTCGGCCTACGGACGCTTTGGCCGATATCAACTATGTGCTATCGGTGCAGCCCGATTCACTGAATGCCTACATGGTTCGTGGCACTCTGCATAGCGCTCGGGGAGAGCACGATGAGGCGATCGCAGACTTCAACCGCGTCATCGAAATCGATGCCAATTCTAGCGAAGCCTACCAGCAAAGAGCTCAGGTCAGACTAGCGACTAACCATGTCTCTGATGCACTAGAAGACTATTACAGCGCGGTTAGTCTCAGCCCGGCTCGTCAGGATCTGTACAAGGGACGAGCGGATGCGTATGCCATTCACGGTAATTTGGCCAGTGCGATCGCCGACTACACCTACGCCATCGAACTAGACAATAGCTATTCAGCTGCCTACGCTGCTCGGGGTCGCTCACTCTACGAATCAGGCGATGCAGAAGGCGCCTATCAAGACTTCTCTCAAATCATTCGCCAAGACCCAACAGCCGATGCGGATATCTACTACTACCGAGGCGTCACCCTGATGGCACTAGGCGATAGCTTTGCTGCACACGAAGATTTGCAAATCGCCGCCGAACGCTACCTAGTCGAAGGGAGAGCGGATGGCTACAGAGCTGTCATCGAGCGTATGAGCAGACTGTAGACTCAATTTCTGCTGATGTCTCTTAAAAGAGAGCTGTACACTAAAGGCAGCTCTCTTTTCTGTGCCTACTTTTATGGCTTTCATCCTTCGGCACCTTGTTGTTTTGATGTTGCTGTACTGTCTGTTTCTGCCAACAGCGCCCACTAGGGCGGCTTCGCTAGTTGCTTCGCTGCACACCTATCATGAGTTGCCTGGGCAGACGACTTTTCGGTCAAAGCAGAGTTTGCGTGATCGCACCGACCGCTCCTGGCAGATCATTCTGTTCAAACGCTACCAGTCAGACGAACTGCAAGGACTCTATCTCAGACTAGTTGGCTTCCCTGGGCTAGTCACCGTCAATAGCCAAAAACCGCTGACTATTGCAACTGGATCTAGCCTACAGTGGCAAGCTGCTGCTGAATTGGATCCGCAGACCGCAGAGCTACCAGACTACGCCGGACAGTACAACGTGATGAGGGTTCTTTCAGAACTCTCTGGTGATATCCCTTTACAAATGGATATCACCCTAGGCGATGGCAGCACCGCAGAGATTGTTGTTCCTCCTTTTGCTGTGCATGAATGGCGGGCGCTAACTGCATCAGCGCCCGAAGTTTCTAGCTTGTGAATTTTTGTCTTTTAAAGATTGCTAAGGCTGTTCGCCTGCGTGGTAAGAGCTGCGCACTAGTGGCCCGGAGCGAACGTGAGAAAAGCCGAGGTCGAGAGCGATCGCGCCCAACTGATCAAACTCTTCTGGCGTCCAATATTTCTGAACTGGCAGGTGAGCTAAAGACGGGCGCATGTACTGGCCGATGGTGAGGCGATCACACGCTACTGCCCTTAAATCTTTCATTGTCTCGACCAGCTCTAAGAGCGTTTCTCCATGACCAACCATCAGTCCTGACTTGGTTGGAACTGATGAATCGACTGCTTTTACATAGCGCAGAACGTCTAAGGATCGCTCGTACTTTGCGCCTCGTCTGACGGGAGCTTGTAAGCGCTTCACCGTTTCTACATTGTGATTGAAACAGGCTGGGCGGGCGATCGCCACCGTTTCAACGCGAATCTGCTGCTGGGCGATCGCGTCGGGCCCGCCCCAAAAATCTGGCGTCAACACCTCAATCTGCGTCTGCGGATTGAGCGCACGAACAGCCTCCATAGTTTTGACAAACCAACTAGCCCCACCATCGACCAAATCATCGCGAGCTACCGCCGTCAAGACCACATACTTTAGATTCAACAGCTTCACCGACTCCGCCACCTTGACAGGCTCCGCCGGATCTAATGGCATTGGGGCATGCCCTTTATCCACTTGGCAAAACCCACAGCTCCGGGTACAGGTCGACCCCATTAACAAAAAAGTCGCCGTCTGATTGGCATAGCACTCACCCCGATTCGGGCAGCGCCCCTCTTCACAAATCGTGTGAATCTGCCGCTGCTTGATTACCTTTTGTACTGCCGACAGCTCACTTGCCTTACCAATCGGTCGCCGTAGCCAATCCGGCATCGCTAGAATCTCAGGACGGCTCCCCCGAGCTTGATTCTGTCCGCGCCTTCTTGACTGACTTTCCGCCGATTGCTCGTCTACCAGTTGAGTCTCAACTAATTGACTTTCTACAAACTGATTAGAAGGTACAGACATAAAGCTAAAGCAGTCAAACGCTAACAAACTCCTACATTCTAGCGGCCTATTCTCTACTTACCTTTCCTCGTCCTTTGTTCCATCAACGTATTAATCTGGGCAACTTTAAAGCAGGCATGAAGCGGTCAAGTAGCGCAATTCGTCAGATATCACCAGGAGTTCGTCGTGGCCAATCACAAAATTTTAGTAATCGATGATAGTAGAGTCATTCGCGCTCGGGTGCGCGACATGCTACCCAATGGCAACTTTGAAGTGATCGAAGCGACCGATGGCATCGAAGGGATTGACGCCATTCGCGCTCAAAAACCTAACTTGATCATGCTAGACTTTTTGCTGCCAAAGATGAGCGGTTACGAAGTCTATCAGGAAATTCAGGCGGTCCCTGAATTTCAAAGCATTCCGCTAGTGATGATGTCAGGCCGCCGCGAAGAGCTGACAGAAAAGATTCAAGAACCCTTTGAATTCTTCGAATTTATCGAGAAACCATTTGAGCAAAAAGAGCTAATCGGCGCTATCAAAGGCGCTATGGCCAAAGCCCGCAAGGCTAGACCACAGATGACTACGCCGACAGGACATGGTACTGCAGACGCCTCTGCCGAAATCTTCACCCTACAAAAGCAAGTCGAAGTACTCACCAAAGAAGTCGCTGCTCTCAAAGCGCAAAACAACAAAATCCTCGCATTCATCAAAAAGAAACTTGCATAGAACTTCTCATCTAGCACCGCTCAGCAGTTAACCATTTCGATTCAATACTCGACGGTAACGGGCGTGTGGTCGCTGGGTCGCTCTAGTCCTCTGGGTTCGGTGTCTATGGTACAGCTAATGGCCTGGTCGTAGAGGACAGAGGAGAGGTAGTGGTGGTCGATGCGCCAGCCAGTGTTGCGGGCGAAGGAATTGGTGCGGTAGTCCCACCAGCTAAAGTGACCACCTTCGTCGGTGAATTTGCGAAAGGCGTCAGACAGACCGACAGAGAGCACATCGCGCAGGGTCTCTCTTTCGACGGGAGAGGACATGATGTGTTTGTTTCTGTTTTTGTCGGTGTAGATATCTTTGTTCTCAGGGGCGATGTTAAAGTCGCCGCAGACGTTGAGCTTTGGGTGGGCTGCTAGCTGTTCTGTTAGATATTGCTTGAGCAGAGCCAGCCAGCTGAGCTTGTATTCGTATTTTTCGCTACCGATAGCGGAACCGTTGGGAACGTAGAGGTTCACTACACGCACATCGCCTAGCAGAGCGCTGATGACTCTTCTTTGAGCGTCTAGGTCGCCAACCGTCTCAGCCTCAATAACAGCACCAAACCCCATCTGAATATCTGATAGCGGCTCTTTGCTAATAAGGGCGACGCCGTTGTATGACTTTTGGCCGTAGTAGTAGGCACGATAGCCAATGTCGGTAAATGCCTGTGCGGGAAAGTCTTTGTCGATGACTTTGGTTTCCTGAAGGCAGAGGACATCAACAGGGTTCGCCTGTAGCCACTGAGTGACGTGCTCTAGGCGGGTGCGAACGGAGTTGACGTTCCAAGTGGTGACTTTCATAGGGTTTTTATGGGGCCAAAGAACACAAACGAGGCTTTTGTGCTCAACCCCTGTATTCTAGGTAACTATCTTAAACGCCTATAGAATTTTAAATGCCTATGGAAGATTGAGAAGGATCGAGGACTGACCAGCTTTGACGGATTAAGGGGATAGCGCTGGAGGCGATCAGGATGGCGATCGCACTACTTACCAATCCATCGGCCCAATACCACTGATATTTCGCAATTAGCACCGCGCCAACTAATACCCCTAGACAGCTACTAGCATCCGCCACCATGTGCAGAAAAGCGCCGCGCATATTCAGATTGTCATCCGCATGACTGTGCAGCAGGTAGGCATTGAGTCCATTGATAGCCAAGCCTACAGAAGCTGTGATCGCCACAGGCTGACTCAAGATCTCGGTAGGGAGAACTCGCAACTTTTCTATCGCTTCCCAACCCAGCCAGCTACAGACAATCAGTAGCAGTACGCCATTGACTAGAGCGGCGATCGCATTCAACCTCTCAATGTCCATCGCTGACTCAGTAGAGCTAGCACTAGAGACTTTGCTAGCGGTCCATAGCGAAAGGGCGATCGCAAACACGTCACAGACCATATGCCCGGCATCCGCCGCCAGAGACAAACTATTGGCCTGAAAGCTCACGTAGAGTTCAGCCATAGAGAAACAGGTGATGAAGATGAGCGCAATTCGGAGCGATCGCACCTGCTGCGGCGTAGAGGGAACGCCATGGTGATGACACGCCGGAGAATGGCAGCCTTCAGAATGGTGATGGTGATGATCAGACATAATGAGACAAAAATAAGAAGGGCGAATTCGGTACGGGTCAAAAATATAAGACGAAGCATACCTTCAGTGATACCCGAAACTAATCGTAGATAGTACAGCTTGCGCGACGGCCTACTACAGATTCGTCACAAAAGAGCTGCTATCAAGAGAGTCACTACAAAGCCACTACCAGAAGAGCTGCTACTAAAAGACTATGGCCAAATCAAAACAACCGTCTGGGCCGTTAGAAGGCGACGCATTAGTCAAAGAAACCTGTCGTCGGATTAGGGCGGCAAAAGGGCTATGGGATGCACATCGTAATGCAGCCTGTCGCAACGAGCGCGAAAAAGCATTAGTGCTTTACCGTCAGCTCACAAAAGAGCAAAAAGACAAGATTCCTCAGCAGCTAAGAATTTGGCTACGCTACCGCAGCGAAAAATACTTTGGGGCTCATCAAACCGCACCTGGTAAAAATAAGCGTTCTGGCAAGAGAAGGCAACAGTAGCCTCTGTCAGTAGTTCAAAGCCGTATGTCACTAATCAGCAGAGAAATCGTGGCTCGCTGATAAATCTGCGAATAGAGTCTGCTAACAAATCAGATTGACTCTCTGAAGAATCACTGAGATATTAAGATGATTTCATAAATTTGAAAATCCAAGCTCTATGATGCGCGTTAACCGTTCCATCCTCGCTAGGCTCTGCTTGCTGACGGCTCTTACTGTTCCGGTTCAGCGGTCCGCCCTGGCAGCCATCGCTCAGGATCGCCCTGGTACGGGCATTAATCAGCAGCAACAGCTAATTGCTCAGGATACGGATGCGGTAGCTTCAGAGCCGTTTGCCGCCAGCCCAGAGGGTGAGCTGATAGCGACTGTAGACGACAATGGTCTGGTCGTCATCGAAGATGCGACAGGAGAGATAATTGCGGGGCCGCTAGCCGAGACAGGCGGGACGGTGACAGCATTAGCCTTTAGCAATGACGGTCAAACGCTAGCTACCGGAAGTGAGACAGGACAAGTGCGCTACTGGAGCGTTGACGGGGAGCCTCAAGGCGAGCTCTTTCCGGCGGTAGTCGGAGACGATAACGCGGTTACAGTGCTTAGATTCGAGGACGATGAAACGCTTTTTGTAGGTGGCACTCAGGGACGGCAAGGGCTGTGGGGACTAGATGGAGTGCCCCCAGGTGAAATAGCAGACGGTGCAGGTGGCGCGATCGCCTCCGTAGAGACGACAGAAGAGACGACAGAAGCCAGCGCGGACGAACCAGCTTGGTGGGTCTGGCTAATTCCACTGCTGGGTATAGCGGGTCTTGGCTGGCTATTCTTTGGCAGGCGCGGCTCGCAAACGGCTACTACCGAAGCTCAGCGACAAACTTCGCCAACCGCGACAGTTCCACCGCCTACAACCGATCCAGAAACCGACCGAGAGGTTTCTAGCAGAGCACAGACGGTAATTTCAACCGATCGGGTCGTCGATGAGTCCAGAATGGTGGGGACCAATGGAGCAGGCGAAGTCAGCGGCACTACAGCCGCTGAAACTAACTTGTCTGTCACCCCTCAATCTGACCCAGGCACCGTCGCAGGCACCCCGCCAGGACTTCAGGAATCGACAGATCTAGAATCTCCTAATTTAGAAGGCACCAATCTAGATCTGGCGGCAGCTTCGATAGCTGCGGACGGTCTGCCGATAAGCGGCGCTGTAGGAGCAGGAAGCGAAATTAAAGGGGGCGACGCCACAGCCATCGAAAGCGATGATCCCTGGGACGATAACCTAGATGACAACCTGAAGCTGACCCTAGAGGATGAATCGGAGCTGACTCTAGAGGATGAACCGGAGCTGACACCATCGCCTAGCCAGGAGTTGATACAGGAGTCAGTAGTGGAGAACGAGGTGACAGAAACAGCCGAGTTACCGACAGAATTAGCCGAATCGGTCTTAGCGAGAAGCCTCGAACAAGAACCGTCTCAGAATCCTGCTGTCGAAATGCCTGCTGTTGAGTTGTCCGCTGCTGAAACGATAGAGACGCCACCTACTGAAGCAACAAGCGAAACTCTCGAAGCGCCCAATATCCAAACCGCTCCGGTTGCGACGGCAGCAACCGCTGCAGCAACCGCTACTGAGACCGCAGACGATTTTTTTGCTGAAGCACCTGCTGCTGAAGCGCTTGATACTGAAGCGCCTACAGACATTGAAGCGTCCGGAAATGCCACGGTTTCTGCACCGCTCTCTGGCGACATCGACACTAGCGATATTGACAATATAGAGCCTACCCGCGATACGGTTATCGCAGAAACGGAGACCATTCTTGATATTGAGCCGAACAGGGAAACCATCATTGGTGATAGCGCAGTAATTTTTAGCGGCGTCGTTGCAGACAGTGCACCTACAGTCACAGCTGACCTTTCAGCAGAAGTAGAAGGCTCCCTACCTAATGCGCCATCCCTACCTAATGCGCCAGCTGTGATCTCAGAATTTGAAGCATCAACCAGCAATGGAGAAGTCCCCCCTTTGACCATCAAAGATCTCGCTAGCACAGACGACGGCCTTGCAGACCTACCAGAAGGCTACGGAGAGAGTCGGATTGTGCTACTACCCCGTGACCCAGAATGGGCGTATGCCTACTGGGACGTGTCCAACGAGCATAAGGAGCAGTTGCGTCAGCAGGGCGGTCAAAGGCTGATGCTAAGGATATACGACGTCACTGACCTCGATCTAGAGTCGCAAGTGCCTCACAGTATGCAGCAGGTAGATTGCCACGAGATGGCACGGTCTTGGTATCTGGAGATGCCAGTGAGCGATCGCGACTACATTGCCGAGATTGGCTACCTCACAGGCAGCGACCAGTGGCTGCTGCTAGCGAGGTCGGCCTCGATTCGAGTACCGCCTATCTACCCATCGGACTGGGTGAAAGATCAGTTCGTTACCATCAACTGGCAAGAGCGCCTGGTCGGTCGGACCTTTGGCGATTTGGGCAGACCCTACAGCCCGAGCACAACGGCTGCTACTACAGATAGCGAAGCAACGGATTTGCCCAAGATCTACGACAATTTGTTTGCGCTTACCCAGAGCCAAGAGGCGCTACGGGTTGCAGGCTCTTTGTACGGATCAATGCAGCAGGTTGCTCCCGGTGCACTGTCGCCATCGGGGGGTCTTAGCCTAGGTCGCCTAGTCGGACCGGGGCTAAATGTTTCGGGCCTGAATATGTCGGGTCTGAATATGTCTGGAATTGGATCAGGGGGCTTTGAACTGCCAGGGCGATCGCGCAAATTCTGGCTAGTCGCCGATGCAGAACTGATCGTCTACGGTGCAACCGAGCCAGATGCCACCCTCACCGTCGGCGACAAAGTAGTTCCACTCAACTCAGACGGCACCTTCCGCTTCCACGTGGCCTTCCCCGATGGAGAGATCAATTACCCAATCCGCGCCGTAGCTGCCGATGGCGAACAGACTCGCTCTATCCAACTAAACTTTGAGCGCGAAACGCCAGAACGCAGCACCAACACAAAAGATGAGGCCGAGGACGAGTGGTTTTAGACCGCTAGCTCGTGGTCAGTTCACGGCCAGTTCATAGCCAATCCACAGTCAGTTTTAGGTGATTCCTTCCAAAGGATTACTTAAACTTGCCTTTTGTCGCCTCTACGGTAAGTATTTATACTTCTCACACGCTCAAAAAAGCGATACAGTTCCGTCAAATAGGAGAGACCTCATGACCTACCGGCCCTATAAAATTCGTCGCCGCCATGCCCTACAGCTCTTAGCAGGCGCGTCTGGAGCAGCCCTACTCAAAGCCTGTAACCCCCAAACTGATAGTGCGGAAGTCGACGGCGCCGAAGTTGACAGCGCTGAGAGTTCCGCTGAAACTGCTGCCCCCACACTATCTCTGACGATGGGTAGTATTCCCTGGGCTGGTCAGGTACCCATGTACATCGCTCAAGAGAAGGGCTTCTACGAAGAAGAAGGCTTGGACTTTGAGCTACGTTTATTCGGCTCAGGCAGTGAGTACATTGCGGCTTTTTTGAGCGATCAGCTAGATGCAGCCGCACCAGTGACTTCTGAAGCCGTCCTGATGAAATCGCAGGGCAAAGATTTCAAGATTGTCATGGTACAGGACAATTCTGTCGGCATTGATGGCATCTTGGCCAAAGACAGTATCGCCAGTATCGAAGACTTTGCCGGTAAGCAGGTCGCGGTAGAAACTAGCGCAGTTAGCTACTTCTTTTTGCTACAGGTGCTCAAAGAAGCAGGACTGAGCAAGGACGATATCACCGCAGTCAATACAGAGCCTTCCGCAGCAGCAGCGGCTTTCCAGTCGGGAAATGTCGACATTGCTGTGACCTACGCACCGTTCTTGCAAGAAGCTGCCGACGCGGTTGAAGACGGACGTATTATCTACGATTCTTCGCAGATGCCAACTGCAATCTCTGACCTGTACGTATTTGACACGGCTTTTGTAGAAGAAAATCCTGAAGCCGTTCAAGCATTCGTCAACGCTACCCTGCGTGGAATTGAGTATTTAAAAGAAAATCGGGAAGAAGGACTCGAAATTGGCGCGGCTGTTTTAGAAATGGAGCCTGCCGATTTAGAAAGTGACCTGGGCGGTCTAGAGCTACCTGATCAGGCAGCGAATCTAGAGATGCTGGCTCAGCCAGATAGTGACCTCTATCTAGGCAAGCCGCTAGAAGAGCTGTCGAGCTTCTTGCTGAGCGAAGAGCAAATAGAGTCCGATCCGGGCGATCTCTCCGCTCTGATTGACCCACAGTTCGTCGAGGCGGCAGAGCTGTAATGTCCGCTAGCCCGCTGCCTAGCCATCCTCCGGAGAGCCTTCCTGGGGGCCGCAAAGGGCCCGTGTCGAATCGTCAGTACCTACGGCCTTCGGTATTCTGGAGCATTCGCCAGGGATTTCCTGGCTGGCTTCAGTTTGTGCTGGTAATAGTGTCGCTAGCTGTCCCTATTTTGATCTGGTCGGGGCTAAGCTACGGCGAATTCGTCAACCCCAAGTTTCTACCGACTCCGACAGCGGTAGTGGTGCGGGGCTGGTCAATGCTGCTTGATGGCGACTTGATGATCGACATCTTTGCAAGCACGGCACGAGTGATAGCGGGCTTTACCTTTGCGGCACTAGTGGGCATTCCGGTGGGTTTGGCGATGGGCACTTTTTACAGCATGGATAGCTTGCTGGGCGGGTTTGTTCGCACAGCTCGCTACCTGCCGATTGCTGCATTCGTGCCATTGATCATCATCTGGGCGGGGATCGACGAAGCCTCTAAGGTGATCATCATCTTCTTGGGCATCGTGTTCTACAACTCCACGATGATTGCCGATGCGGTCAAGTTCATTCCGAACGAGACGCTCAATGTAGCCTACACGCTAGGAGCGACTCGCTGGGACGTGGTGCGGCGGGTGATTTTGCCTGCGACACTGCCGAGCATTCTGGATACTTTGAGGGTGAATATCGCCGGGGCATGGAATTTTTTAGTCCTTTCTGAGCTGATCGCGGCACAGAATGGACTGGGGTTTACGATTGTGCGATCGCAGCGCTACCTACAAACCGACAGAGCCATGTTCTGTATTCTTATAATTTGCTTGATTGGCCTCGCCACAGACTTTGGCTTCAAGCTGTTGTTTCGCCTATGGCTACCCTGGGCCGATTCCAAGATGAGCTAGCCTATGCAATCCTCTTCAACAACATTATCCAAAGAACAACTCTCTGTTCCCAAGTTAGAGATTCGCAATCTCGTCAAAGTTTTCGGCCAGGGTAAGCAGAAGATAACGGCCGTCGATAATGTAAACCTGTCAATTTCACCCAACGAGTTTAGCTGTATTGTCGGTCCCTCAGGCTGTGGTAAGTCCACCCTACTCAGCATTGCTGCTGGACTTAGCAAAGCCACTAGCGGTAGCATCCTAGTGGACGGTGTACCCGTTCCAGGCCCAGGCGCTGACAGAGGAATGGTCTTTCAAAACTACACGCTTTTCCCCTGGTTATCTGTTGCTGACAATGTGGCTTTTGGACTAAAGCTAAAGGGAATATCTAAAGCTGAAATCAGAGATAGGGTAGCGCACTACCTAAATATTGTTGGATTAGGGGAAAGTGCCAAGACGTATCCGAAGGCGCTATCGGGAGGAATGAAACAGAGAGTTGCGATCGCCCGCGCCCTAGCCAACGATCCAGAAGTATTGCTAATGGACGAACCTTTCGGCGCACTCGACTCTCAGACCAAAGAACAGCTCCAAGCATTCTTCCACGACCTGTGGGCAAAGAGTCAAATCACCGTACTGATGATCACTCACGATGTAGAAGAAGCCATCTTTCTCTCTCAAAGAGTGTTCATCATGGAAAGGAATGGCAAGATTTGCCAAACCATAGACGTTGGCTTACCAGAACAACGCGAGCTAGACATGAAGCTAACCCAAGAGTTTTTGGACTACAAACGCCACATTATTCATGCGCTGCGATGACAGCAAAGTCACCTTTCCATTACCGAATTACTGCGACGTCGTAGCTTTCAAAAATACTATCCGCGCTCACTAGCACCATTTTCTCAGTCTGAGCCTGAGCAATCAACAGTTGATCAAAAGGATCGCGATGATGTGGCGCTAGCAACTCAAGCTGTTCAATGTGAGCTTCATTCAACGCTAACGCTTGCAGCCCGTTTTCTTCGCGCTATTTCTGTAGCATCGTGCGCCACGGCACACTGAGCTGTAGCTTCCCTAGCTGACTTTTAATCTGGATTTCCCACAGTGAAATCAAACTCAAATGGATTGAGTTTTTTGGGTCGGCGCAACTTGCCAAAGCAGCCTTGCTCAGCTTTTCTGGGCAATCGTTCAGCCAAAGAAAAATATGTGTATCAAGCAACAGGTGGGTCAACTTTCACCCAACCAAAACTCATCAGGTAATGCCGCGTCGAAATCATCAGCAATCTGAATCTGTCCTCGAAACTGGCCAAACTGCCGCACAGATTGAGCAGATGGCGAAGGCGACCATGAGTCTGGCAGCAGGTCATCCAACACCGTCACAATAATACGAGCAGAGCTTAAAGTAGGCTGCTCATTCAGCCATTTCACTTTGCCGTTCTCGTAGATGGCTTCATAACTCTTCAGCACCAAACCTTTCCCCTTCAGAAACTACATTAGTGATTTAGTTAACGGTCTTTTGGTAGTCTACTTTAATCGTGTCGTTGCCTACCCGTACTGACAAAGCGCCTGAATCCGGACTACACAAAGAAGTTTCCCATTGAAAGCTTTTCACTTACTTATGAAAAGCTACTTCAAACAGGAGGAACAAAGCAGCACCTACAGCCATAGAATTCACAAACCAAAAACCCAGCGAGATCGCAGTTCCAAGCATCTCTGCCTTGCTCCTCGCTGGGTTCATAACACTCACACTAGACTTAGGCAGCTAACCCACTATGCCATTGCAGGCTGATCCATCTGAGCAAGTCTGTCAACCAGTAGCTGCTCTAGCTCCTCAAGCGCCTTACTAAAGCCCTTAATACCCTCGTCAAGCTTGTCGTTCGCCATGCGGTCAGCTTCGTGCATTTTGTCGAAGGTGGCCTTGTCCATAGACAGCTTTTCAATATCTAGGTCTTTGGCATTCTCGGGAGATAGCTTGCGAGGAAGTTCGCCTTCTGTCTCGGAGAGTGGCTTCAACAGCTTCGGAGAAATAGTCAGCAGATCGCAGCCTGCTAGCTCTTTGATCTCGTCGATATTGCGGAAGCTGGCGCCCATGATTTCGGTCTGGTAGCCAAACTTTTTGTAGTAGTTGTAGATCTCGGTGACGGACTGGACGCCGGGATCTTCGGATGGGGGGTAGCTGTCGCGGCCTGTGTCGGCTTTGTACCAGTCGAGAATGCGACCGACGAAAGGAGAGATTAGGGTGACTTTGGCTTCGGCGCAGGCGACTGCCTGGTGTAGACCGAATAGCAAAGTCAGATTGCAGTGGATGCCTTCTTGCTCTAGGATTTCGGCGGCTTTGATGCCTTCCCAGGTGGAGGCGATTTTGATCAAGATGCGATCGCGACTAATCCCCGCTTCCTCATACTCCGCAATCAAATCACGCGCCGTCTGCAAGGTGCCTTCCATATCGTAGGAAAGCCTAGCGTCTACCTCAGTCGAGACTCGACCCGGAATAATCTCTAGAATGCGCTTACCAAAGGCTACTGCCAAGTGCTTGAACGCTTCTCTAGAGACATCTTCATCGACTGCGTCCTTGCCCATCTTCTCTCTAGCTTGGCGCAAGGTCTCGTCTACGATGCTTTGGTACTGAGGTAGCTGAGCCGCCGCTGTAATCAGCGATGGATTAGTCGTCGCATCTTGGGGAGTGAACTGTTCGATAGCGCCGATGTCTCCGGTGTCGGCAACTACGGTGGTTACTTCTTTTAATTGAGTTAATAAACTCATGTGCTAAGCCTCCTGGGGTTGGCAATAATCTGACCCAATTGTAGACAGAGCCCTTGGGAATAAACGTCCCTAATTCGACATCAATCCTAGAGAATATCTGTAGAACTGCTGTCTCTAGGCAAATTCTAACGATTAGCCAAGCAATAAAGAGGCTCGTAGGTACAGGCGCGATCGCCACAAAAATCTGTCGACAGAAGCCTACCAGTCTTTGCAATCTGCTTAATTCGAGGGGCGGCTAGCCAACGGGCAACTAGCGTACGATGCAGTAACTGCCTCTGCGATTTACGGGATACATGCCTCTTCAGAAAGTTTATAGTCAGCTCGTGCCCGATCGCTCGAATAAGCTCTATCAGTGGTTTTTGCAGGTATTTATCTACCCTAGTCTGTGGGTTGCTGGTGCGATCGCCTCCCTTGCCTTTTTCGCCCAGCACACTCTAGCGCTCACCTCTGACTGGCGACCATCAGCACTGTCTTTCTGCGCTGCGCTGATACCCTACAATCTCGATAGAATTCTAGATACGTTCGTTCAAAAAATCCCCGATCAAAAGACTCAGCTCTTCTTTCAAAAACCAGGCGTGCTGCTACTGCTGCTCGGCTCGGTAGCTGGCACCGGAGTTTTACTTTATCAAGCCCCCGTGCCCGTACGGTGGGTTAGCCTAGGAGGTCTAGTGCCCCTAATCTATGGGCTACCGCTATTTCCTTGGCAAGCTTTAGCAGAGCATACTTCAGGAAGGTCAATCCGCTGGTATCGGCTCAAAGATATTCCTGGCGCGAAAGCCTGGCTGGTTTGCGGTTCGATCACTTATGCAGTCGTGGGATTGCCGCTAGGCTACGCGGCGCAGCGGCCGGACCCTTCAGCGGTGATTACGGCGCTATGGCTGCTGATTTTTATCGGGTCAAATTCGCACATGTTCGATGTTCGAGATGTCGAGTCTGATCGACAGTATGGCGTTTCGACTCTGCCCTTGCTAGCTGGGATCGACGGTGCGCGAGCTATCCTAACGGCTTTTAACGGTTTGGCTTTGATACTGCTGGTGTGGGGGTGGATGATGGGGCTGGCAGTTCCTGAAGGTGTGATCGCCTTGCCCACCACACTGCTTACCCTCGTCTACGTCTGGACGCTGACACCCCAAACGCCTCGCCAAGTCTACAATATCTGGATCGATGGCATCTTATTCTTGCCCGCACTACTAGCTAAAATTAGCTAACCAAAATCAGCTAACACTTGACGGAGTCGGTTTAGAGTCAATAGTCACCTTCATCCCAGCGATTGTTTTGATTCCGTCTTCACTGGTCTTGTATTCTTTCGTTCTGGGCTCTTGGCCCTCACTCTCTTCTAGTTCGCTAGTCTCCGACTCATCGCTCTCCAGACGCGAGTCAGCTAGCTCGTAAACAGGTAGATCAAACCAGAAAGTGGTCCCTACGCCGACTTCGCCCACTAGATTAATCTGGCTGTTGTGCTTGTCCATGATGTTCTTCACGATAGAGAGGCCCAGGCCCGTGCCCTCTAGGGTATGCACTCTATTTTCTACTCGGAAGAA
>JBCCOH010000094.1:0-21135 GCA_039111275.1 Cyanobacteria bacterium P01_D01_bin.1
CATGGTACACAGGCGGTTCGCACGCATTTAGATGCTTTTGATGAACAGGGTGAGATTAGCTTTGGTGTATTTCGCCAGCTACGACAGGAATGGGCTGAGCGCATCCAGCTGCAGGCGGTTTGTCTGGTTACTTTGGATTATTTTCTGACGAAAAAGGGAGAGCAGCTAGCGGACCTGACTACTGAACACGGCGGCGTTCTAGGGGGTGTAGCTTTTATGAATGCTGAAATTATTCAACAGATTGATCGAGCATTTGAGCTTGCAAAAGAGAGAGGGCTAGATCTCGACTTTCACACAGATGAAAGTTTAGAACCAGATGATAGGGCGCTGCGTTTGGTGGCAGAGGCCGCAGTTCGCCATGAGTTTGCCGGGCGAGTGACCTGTGGCCACTGTTGTAGTTTATCGGTTCAGTCTGATGAGGAGATTCAGAAAACAATAGAGTTAGTGAAAGCAGCGGGAATTTCGATTGTGAGTCTGCCGATGTGCAATCTGTATTTGCAGAATCGGCAGAGCACTCGACAGCCACAGAGAACGCCTCGGTATCGGGGAGTGACAGTTTTGAAAGAGCTGAAGGCGGCGGGGGTGAAGTGTGCGATCGCTTCTGACAACTGTCGCGACCCGTTTCACGCCTATGGCGATCACGACGGTCTAGAGGTCTTTACTCAGTCGGTAAAAATTGGCCAGTTGGACCATCCGATCGGAGACTGGCCGCAGGCCATTACGCAAACCCCAGCTGATATGATGGGGCTTGAAAATGTAGGAAAGATTGTTGCAAGTGGCTCAGCGGACTTTGTTGCATTTAAGGCGCGGAGTTTCAGTGAGCTGATAGCCAGAGGTCAGGGCGATCGCGCTGTTATTCGTAAGGGTAAACAGATCGATACGACACTGCCGGATTATGCGGAGCTAGATGGATTGATGGGGTCGGTGGGTTGAGGCTACTCTGGCGAGAAGGCAGGACCTACGGCTCCGCTCTTCTCGCCAGAGTAGTCCGGCTGCACTAAGCAGGAACAGCAACAGGCAGATAGCCCATTTCTTCCATCTTTGCGATTACCTTGTTGACACTCTCGTCCAAAGTCTCTTTGTGAGTTTCACAGTTGACTTCGGGGTTGGTGGGCGGCTCGTAAGGATCGCTGATGCCTGTGAACTGCTTGATTTCGCCTGTGCGGGCTTTAGCGTATAGACCTTTGACATCGCGAGCTTCGCAAACTTCAACAGGGGCACTGACGTAGACTTCCATGAAGTCACCAATCTTCTGACGAACTTCCTCACGGATGGCCCGGTAAGGGGAGATAGCAGCGACCAAAACGATCACGCCGTTGCGGGTAAGCAAATCGCAGACAAAGCCGATTCGACGGACGTTAGTATCGCGATCTTCCTTGCTGAAGGTCAAGCCCTTAGTCAAGTTGGTACGAACAATATCGCCGTCCAAGACTTCGAACTTGACGCCACGTTCTTCTAGTTTGAGCTTGAGCGCATCGTTGATAGTGGTTTTACCTGCGCCGCTGAGTCCGGTAAACCAGATAGTGACGCCTTTTTGTTCTGACATTTGTTTATTCTCCTAACGGTCTAGTAAAAACGCAAGTTTTACCGGATGGAGGGCACTTGCAAGGCCCAGATCTATCTCCCTTCGGAAGACGCTCCGCGTTGGCTTTGTCTCGCCTTCGGCGTTACGACTACGCTCAGCCACCTGACTATTAACCGAGGGCTGAGCGTAGTCGAAGCCCTACGTTCCGTACAGCCAGATGGCTAGCGGGGGGGTGATAATCGTCATAATCAAGCTCAAGGGACCGCCGACCTTAAGAAAGTCTAGGAAGCGGTAGCCGCCTGCGCCGTAGACCATGGTGTTGGTCTGGTAGCCAATGGGGGTCATGAAGCTGTTGGATGCGGCGAAGGTAATGACAAAAATGACGGTTAATGGGCTAAGACCAATGGCGCTGGCGACTTGAACCCCAATGGGCAGTAGCAGGATGACGGAGGCGTTGTTTGACAAGACAGCGGTCAGCAAGACGGTGAGTACGTAGATCAGCGTCAGCATCCAGTAGCTAGACAGGCTACCGCTCATGGTGACTAGCTGGTTGGCGATCCATTCGGTTGCGCCTGAGTTTTGCATGGCTGTCCCCATTGGAATTAGACAAGCTAGTAGAAAAATTACGTCCCAACGGACGGCTTGGTAAAGTTCACCTGGCTTAAGGCAGCCGGTCATTAGCATGGCAACGACGCCTGCGAGTGCTGAAACAAGGATGGGATAGTCGGTTAGCGCAGCAACGGCCACGACGGCTAAACCGATAGAGATAGCGATGAAGGTTTTGCCAGTCCGTAGGGTCTCGACGTCTCTTTGCTCTAGCAGCAGCAGGTCGCGGCTGGTTTGCATACCGACTAAGCTCTGTTTCGGGCCTTGGACGAGCAGCAGGTCACCAAAGCGTAAGGGTACTTTACCCATGCGATCGCGCACCAGCTCTTGTCCGCGACGAATAGCTAGCACGGTGACGTTGTACCGCTGACGAAAGCGCAGATCCTTGAGGGTGGAGCCGACTAGGTTGGAGTTCGCAATCACTAGCGCTTCGGCGATGCCTTCTTCTTCGCTGATGTCGCTCTGCCAAGACTTCTGGCCGAACTGTACATCTGGTAGTATCTCTAGCCCTTCGCTTTCTCTGATCTTTAGGAGGTCCTGTTTGCCTCCTCTGGCGAGCAGGATATCGCCTACGGCCATTTTCTTATCAGCTAGCGGCTGGGGAAAGTGGGTATTGTTCCGAATAATTTCGAGCACGTCTACGTCGAAGCGGCGCTGCAGCTGACTGCCTTTGAGCGACTTGCCTACTAGGCTAGATCGCGGCGTGATTACCACTTCGCTAACGTAGTCTTTCATGCCGTACTTTTGGCTGAGCCCCTTGGCATTTACCCGGCGATCTGGCATTAGCAGTGGCGTTGCGATCGCCATATACACAAGACCAATTACAAAGGTAATGATGCCCAATCCGGTGAATTGAAAGAGCGAAAAAGCCCCAAAGCCAAGTTCTGCTGATAGTCCACTGGCCAAAACGCTAGTCGAGGTACCCACGACAGTGATCATGCCGCCTAGAATCGTGGCAAAAGAGAGCGGCATCATTAGCTTTGAAGGGGAGATGCGATGCTGTTGGCAGAAATCTTCGACAACGGGCAAGAATACAGAGACCACAGCAGTATTATTAATCAACCCTGATATGGGACCAACGATGATGCCCAAGGCGATGATTTGGCGGGTAAGCTGCTTGCCGCCCCACTGAATTAACCAGCTGCTGGCCTGTTGCAAGATACCGGTGCGAGCTACCCCAGCGCTAAGAATAAACATCGCCATGACCGTGATGGTCGCTGGATTGCTAAATCCAGCAATACCCTGCTCGGGAGTAACTTGCTTTGACAAGATCAGGGCAACCATAACCCCTAGGGCGGTGATATCGGCAGGGCACTTTTCGATGATGAAAAGTACTAGGGCGATGGCCACAATGCTGAGGGTTAGGACAATACTCATAGGGCCAAAACGTGCGTAGATAGCAGATGCTGCAATGTCTAAAAGCTGTGTCAAAAAGCCGTTGCAATCTAGCCGATTATAGGCTGACAGAATTTGGGGTCAATGAAGATTGACCCGGCTTGTCCGTAAATACACAGATGCTAAACAAAAGCTAAATGTTTCCCGAATGAATATCAAATGAATATCAAATGTTTTTAGCTGTTTTTTGCTTGTACATCCTACTTCTGCTTTTTACGGGACTCTTTGGTGTAAGGTTTCCCTGCTAATGCTTCTCGCTTCTTAGTTTTGGCTCTATGTACAGATTTTCTAGAAGGACCGCGCCTCCGGCAACCCAAGGTGGCACGATCAGTGCGCCAACGATGCCTAAGACCTGAGTTCCTCCTAGCACAGCTAGCAGCTGATATAGAGGATGAACGCCGACAGAGCTACCTACTAGGAGTGGATCGAGGATGTAGGTTTCGATGTTCTGAATGACTATATAAAAAAGAATGACCCACAAGAAGACCCAGCCGCCTTGTGGAATGGCAACAATCAGGGCAGGGATAGCGCCTAGGATAGGACCTAGGAAGGGGATTAGGTTGGTGACACCTGCGATCGCACCTAGACCTACCGCAAAATCTTTGAGCCCTAGAAAGCTAAGGCCGATACCAGTGACTAGAGACAGCGTGAAAGATACAATCAGCCGTCCGCGAATGTAGCCACCAATGCGGTCACCAATTTCGGGGAGCTGTCGCCCGACTTTCTGATCCCAGGGCTGG
The DNA here is from genome assembly GCA_039111275.1 of Cyanobacteria bacterium P01_D01_bin.1. Taxonomy (GTDB): domain Bacteria; phylum Cyanobacteriota; class Cyanobacteriia; order Phormidesmidales; family Phormidesmidaceae; genus Phormidesmis. The sequence goes on from JBCCOH010000094.1 coordinate 4,267, forward strand.
GGGAATAGTCGAATGAAGTTGGTCGTGAGGGTATTGCTATCGGCCAGCATGTAACCAGAGATGAAGATAGCAAGTACCAAGCTGAGCAGCGTACCGAGGATATCGGTAGTGACGCTAAACGATCGCAGTGCGACTTGGCGGGTGGACCGAATTGCCCAGGCTGCGATCGCCTGGACGTCTAGCTGGTCGAACACTTGAGAGGTGAAGTCTGGCCGATTGTCGTTGAGTGATAGCGCCCAGGCTTCGGTCTGGGTTGCGGCTTTGCGCAGCAGTAGCGGCAGCTGGCGGACCAATAGCTGAATCTGGTCTAAGACGGTGGGACCGATGAGAAAGATCACACCTACTAGCGTGCCAACAATAGCAACGTAGGTAAGCAGAGCGCCTAACCAGCGGGGCACTCTGTACTTTTCTGCCCAGCCGACGATAGGCGCAATTGAGCATGCTAGGACTACGGAGATCATGACTAGGAGCAAGAGTCCTCGCAACTGCCAGCCAATGATGGCAGCTGCGATCGCGGCAAAAACAATTAAAACGCCGCTCAGTGAAATAGACAATCTCTGTTCAGAAGCCATGAATTAGCGCTGGGGTTGTGCCGATTTAGGTTTTGCCGCTTTATGATATCTGGCTTGGTGCGCTCTATTCATTCAAGCTGTTTATCCAAGCTGTATCTAGAGCTTTGTCCAAAGCTAGATCAACGGTTAGAGCGTATATCGAAACTGGTCGATCAGCATGCCTGGCATCCACATTCCGCCGAGCGATCGCCGACCATAGGTTCCCACAGATGGAATAAACGTTTGTTGTTCGGTCAGATCTATCAGTCCTTCTCCTAAGAAACGATAGAGGTCGTCATCAAATCGCAAGTTCTCAATAGGGGCGACGATCTCTCCTTCCTCTACCCAAAAACAGGCATAGCGAGTCATGCCAGTGATTCGACCAGCATTCAAATCGCTCCAGTTTAGATAGTGCAGATTAGAAAGGTAGAGCCCAGTGCCTAGCTGCGAGAGAATCTGCGCTGTAGGCAGATTGCCAGCGGCCACTATCGGTGCCCTCATCGCTTCGCGCCCATTAGCTGCGTTACTGCATTTCCCGTATTCCTTGGCGCTGCGACTGCTCACTAGCGAATTCGCCCAACGTCCCCCTTCAACGATAGGAATCTGACTCGGTGAGATCTCTCCTCTGTCGTTGAACCTAGGAATAGCGATTTTATCGAAGTTCTCACACAGGGAGAATTTTTCAGAGAGCGTAGCCTCACCTTGTTCTAGTTGCTTGAAAGCGCTATTTCCTTGACGAAGCGCGGCCTCTCCTATTCCGCCCCACATTATGGTTTCAACCAGTTCAGAAACAGCAGCAGGCGCTAGGTATGTGCGGTAACTTCCTCTTGGCACTCGTTTGACAGGGCGCGAGAGTAATTCTAGCCGCTTTCTTGTCTCAAAAATGTTCTGGTGGTAGGCTTCCTCGTTCCAGCTACTGCCTGCAACAGTGCCTTTCACAGCCTGATTTGTTGTGCCAAACAGTGAGTAGTCCAAGGTGAAAGAAGGCGTCTCGAACCAGTGTAGCTTTTGCGCAGAGTCGGCGTATGCCCGGTAGGACATTCCCCCTGCGTAGAGTCCAGAAAAATCTAGCGACCTGACTGGATGCAGCAGTCGATCGGCAATCTCTGCGGCTGCTAATAGACTGCCGCCTCGAATTTCTCGACTGGTACCGTTCTGAGTAGGGGCAGGGGCGGGGAGAACAATGTACGGATCAACAGGTAGCGTCGGCAAATCCTGCTGTAGTCGCAAGAGAATGCTTTGAGTCAGTGGCCAGTCGATTGCGAAGTCGCCAGTGAAGGGGAGTGTTGTTGCGATAGTATGGCTATCTGTCATCACGCTCAGATACATCCGCCCATCTCGGACCTGCCCGGTCTGTCGCACCTTGGCTTGATTGAACCGGGTGAACTGACTTTCTTCTGATGAAAGAGAGAGCGTGAAATGCTCACTGGCGCTCAACTGCGACTGAATCGCTTGGGCTAGCTGTTTGAATGTCTGTTCGTAGTTACTACGGTCGGCGTTGGTCTGCTGATTCTGCTTTAGCAAGGTCTGAGAGATCATGCGCCTACACCTCCAAATACTTCAATATTGTCAAAGGTGCACACCGGGGCAGCGTGACCGACTCGAACCAGCTGATTTGGTTCGCCTTTGCCACAGCAGGGGGTGCCATATATTCCTGCTGTTTGGGCGTCTCCGATTTGAGAGAGGCTGTGCCAGAACTGTGGCGTTGTGGCTCGGTAATTAGGATTTTTGAGGACTGTGGTTAACTTGCCGTTTTCTATCTTGCGGGCATACTCGCAGCCAAACTGAAACTTGTGGCGCTGGTCGTCAATTGACCAAGAGCGGTTGGATTCCATGTATACCCCGCTCTCAATACCGCCGATCATGGTTTCGAAGCTGGTATCTCCTGGCTCTAGGTTGATGTTGGCCATGCGGTCGATAGCTGGACGGTTCCAGTCGCAGGCCCTAGCACAGGCTACACCGGGAATGTTTAGGCGGGTCTGGCTTTCTAGGCCGCCTAGTCCTCGCTGCAAAACGCCTTTGTGAATGAGATATTCTCTTTTGGCGGGGGTGGCGGTGTCGTCGTAGTCGTAGCTGGCAAGCTCCCCGGAGCGAGTAGCGTCAAAGGTGACGTTCATCAGCGGCGAGCCGTAGACTAGATGCCCGAAATCCTGTGGCTGTACAAAGCTACCGCCTGCGTAGTTGCGCTCGTCTCCTAGAATCCGGTCTAACTCTAGCGGATGACCGACGCTTTCGTGTAGCTGCAGCATCATCTGGTCGGGGGCGAGGACAAGGGTAGTAACATCGCTGGGACAGTCAGGTGCACTGAGGAGTTCAACGGCCTGCTCTCCAATCTGGACAGCTCGTTCCCAGAGGTCGGCTGTTCTGAATTTTTCCCAGCCGCCCTGGTAGCTGTGCGCCATGGGTCCATTGTTGGTGCGGGCTTGAGTGACGCCTGCTGTATGGGCGATCGCACCCAAATGACTCTCGATCAAGCTGAACTTTTGATGGATGCGTGAGCCATTGCTACTGACCAGCCAGGTTTCGATCTCGTGGGTACGGGCGAGGGCACTAGTGCGCACAATATCTGCCGATACTTTTAGCCGCTCGCAGAGCTGACGGAGCAGATGGTTTATTTCAGCGCTGCTTACGCTGTCAAACGGCTGATCCAGCGGTGAGGAATAGCTGCCGACTACGGTCGGTCGAACAGCAGCGGTGAATCGATGGACTGCCCACCTGCTGGCGGCTATGGCCTGATTGTAAGCTTGCTGCGCAGCTGCTAGCAGTGATTCTAGGGTGAGCTGATTAGTGGCGCTATAGCCAAACTGTCCACCGGCAAGGACCTCTACCATTGCTCCTCGATTGAGGTCGTATTTGTTTTGCTGTGGATGTCCGTCGCGCATGGATCTAGTAGTGCTAGATGCCTGCGTGGCCCTAATACCGACCCAGTCGGCAGGGATGTTGATCTGTTCGAGAACGGCGGTAAGATGCCCAATCATAGGAAACTTTAGACTCGTATGTAGATGCTTTTGCATATTGATGCTGATTGCTGATGATAGAGATGGTCTACTGACCGTATAGATGTTGACTTTTAATACCATAGACTCTTGAGGAAATCTGCGTATCACTGCGATTCCTGACTATTCAGCTATTTAAGGTGAGCACGAAGATATTTTTTTATAATCTGATATGCGATTTTTTAATCTTTTATTAGCTAAGATCGTAAAATTTAGTTATTTTATAATTTTATAATCCAATTCTAGATTATTTTATAAATATGACTATTGATGAGTTGGATCAGAGCATTCTGACAGCCTTAATGGTTGAGGGACGGGTGAAGTGGTCTGCCCTGGCAGAACGGTTTGGGGTGTCTGCGCCTGCGATCGCCGACCGCGTCCGTCGGTTAGAAAAAGCAGGCGTGCTGGTGGGCTACACTGCCCGGCTCAATTCTGAACTGCTCGGATTTGGCCTAACCGCTTTTGTGATGGTCACGCTAGAGCATCCTCAGCATCGCCAGCGCTTTGTGGATTATGTAAATGCGAACAATCGCGTGCAGTCCTGTCATCACGTTGTGGGCGATGGTGACTATCTGCTGAAGGTTTGCTGCCGATCTACTGCGGAACTAGAGCAGCTGTTGAGTGAGGAGCTAAAGGCACTGCCAGGCGTGCGGCAAACACGGACGACGATCTCGCTACGGGCGATTAAGGATACGGCGGTGTTGCCAATTGAGGAAGGATGAAGTCAGAAGGACGAACAAAGAGGGGTTTACATGTTGCTAGGGGTGCTGCTGAAGGGGATGGTGATGGGGCTGGCGATCGCGGCTCCGGTTGGTCCGATTGGTTTGCTGTGCATCCGCCGAACTTTGGATAAGGGGCGATTGGTTGGCCTGCTATCTGGCTGCGGAGCGGCAACCGCTGATGGTCTGTACGGAATGGTAGCTGCCTTTGGCCTGACAGCCGTCTCTGACTTTCTGGTGGAATACAGCGACTGGCTACGCATTGGTGGTGGCTTGTTCTTGTGCTATCTAGGCATTACCACATTCTTCTCTGGCAACAGCCTACCTAGCTTCTCTGGCAACAGCCTACCTAGAAATGACTTGTCAGAGCTACCGTCAGCCCGCCTCGAAAGCAACCCTCCTTGCCCCCCAAGCACTCCCCATTCATCGTACTCTACTCTTCGAGAACGCCGAGGGCGAACGAGAAAGGCAAAGCCCTACATCCTTCCGCGTTCATCCTTCCTATCCGCCTACACCTCCACCCTCGCCCTCACCCTCACTAACCCCGCCACCGTCCTTTCCTTCCTCGCGATCTTCGCCGGTCTCGGTATTACGCAGAGCGCCTATCTAGATTCTGTAACCCTTGTGTTTGGCGTATTCACGGGCTCAATCCTCTGGTGGGTGATGCTAGTGTCAGGGGTGGCTTACTTGCGCGATCGCCTCACGCCCGAGCGGCTTTTTCGGTTCAACCGATTTTCTAGCAAGGTCTTTGGCATGCTGATTTTCGGGTTTGGCGTGACGGCTTTGACAATTGCAATTTGATGACGGTTTTGGGTGGCGGATGAAGAGTATAGTTCTGTATCATCGGCGCTGGCGGCGGTCTCTGATAATTGGAATGGCGATCGCACTATTTTGCTGTCTCTCAGTCCATGGCCTTTCGAGTACCAGTCAGATAGCAAAAGCTCAGTCTGTCGATCAGCTGCGGCAGCAGCGGCAGCAGGTAGATCAGCAGCTAAAGATTTACGATGAGGCCAATCAGCGCTATCAGAAGGCTGAGGACCAGGTTAACCGGAACATCCGCGACCTGTCCAAGACGATTCAGAGTACGGATGCTTGGATTACGAATACTGAACATCAGCTTGGGGAGGCAGAGCGGCAGCTGCGTCTGCTAGAGGCCGATTTAGGTAAGAATCAGCAGGAGTACGAGGATGCTCGTACGGCTGTGGTAGGACGTTTGCAGTTTATGCAGCGTCAGCAGGGGGCCAAGGGTTGGGCCCTGTTATTACAAAGCCATAATCTGAATGATTTTTTGGACAGGCGCTATCGGCTGAAGCAGGTTTACCAGGCGGATCGAGCTGCGTTGGTTAATTTGCAAGATAGGTCGGTTGGAATTGTTGAACAGCAAAAAGGGATCGAGCAGCAGAAGAATGCGATCGCCTTGCTCCGTCAGCAGCTAATGGTTAGCAGGCAGCAGTACACTACGCAGGTGCAGCAGCAGAGCGGGCTGATTACTCGACTAAGAGAAAATCGCGGGGCGCTAGAAGCCGCAATCGATCAGCTAGATCGAGATTCCGATCGGTTGACCACGCTGATTTTAGACAGAGTGGCGGCGTCTGGTACGGCAAGCGAACGCCTCATCCGCGAAGAAGCGCTACGCGCAGCTAGATCTTCGGGCAAGATGCTACGCCCTGCGGCTGGTCCGATTACCAGTCATTTTGGCAAGCGCTTTCATCCGGTGCTGGGCTACAGTCGCCTGCATGCGGGGACGGATTTTGGTGCACCGCACGGTAGCCGAATTTCAGCAGCGGAGACTGGCATTGTGCTCTTCGCTGGGTGGTATGGGGGATATGGGAATTCGATCATTCTGGATCACGGTGGCGGGATGACGACCTTGTATGCTCATGCTAGTAAGCTGAGCGTGGCTGAAGGGGTGACAGTGAGAAAGGGAGATGCGATCGCGGCGGTGGGCACAACGGGCCTATCAACCGGACCGCATCTGCATTTTGAAGTGCGTCTGTCGGGTAAACCTGTTAATCCGATGAACTTCCTGTAGCGGTCGGTTTGAGTGACAGATCTAGAGTGACAGATCTAGACTGTAGAGCAGCGGGCAAGATACTCTAAAGCCATGAGATATCGAACACTTGGCTGTTTAGTAGGAATCGCTTTGAGCTGGGGCTGCTACTCGGCGAGTGCTGTTCGGGCCCAGTCTGTACCAGATCCTGATACGACTCCTGTAGAGGTGCCGCCTACAGAGTCTGAGGTGCCTGGATCCGATCTGCCGTCTAATCTGCCGCTTAACCTACCGCCAGAGATAATAGAACAAAGTCCGGTGCTTCAGCGTTGGCGAGAAGCGGTTCCCGACGTTCGCTCTGATATTCGCAGGGACCCCAGCTTTAGAACTAAGGTCCAGGTAGGCTACAGCTTTTTTCCTTCTTCTGATAGCACCGGCGGATTTTTAGTGGGTGTGGATGATGTTTTCTTAGGTAAGACGGGGCTGACAGTGAGTGCGGATTATCAACAGAATTTTCGAGGCGATCGCACTGCCTACGGCACGGACTTGCACTACTACGTCTTGCCGCTAGGCAGCTACGTCAATCTTTCTCCGATCGTCGGCTATCGCCATGCTGATTCTGATGATTACCATATTAATGGCGCGAACCTGGGCGTGCGATTTCGCTTTGTACCTTCTCGCACTGGCGCAGCTGACTTGACGCTAGACCAATCCTGGATAGTCGGCGATGGCGAGGGGCTGAGCGTTACGCATCTAAACCTTGGCTATGCGCTGACTTCTAATCTGCGGCTTTCAACAGATTTGGAGTGGCAGAGCACCGCTGATGAAGGCGATAGCCGGGTAGGTGTGAATTTGGAATGGAGGCTTTAGACGGAAGAGCGATGGGTCTAGCATGCCAACCCCTTACTGGTAGCGGACGTTTCTGTAGTCGATCCAGCCATCTTCGTGGCTGCTGCGCGGATCTTTGTGGGTCCAGTGGATTAGGCCACCGCGTTCGTTCCATTCGTATTCGCCTTTGACAGAGACGCGATCGCCCTTAATCAGCTCGTCAATCCTTGGAGCCATATCGATATTATGAACAACCAGCAGCGTCTGATTTCTAGCAATTCGGATAATGAATCGCTGATGTTTGTCTCCTTCAATATCATCTGGTAACAGAGCTTCTACTGTACCTGCTACATTTTCGACAATTACATTCGACTGTTTGTTCTTGAAGGCATCTAGCACCGACTTTGTTCCTTTCACTTCCGCGCTACTGTTCCTGTAGAGGTAACTTGGTGCTGCCAGTATAGGCACTATTCCGCTCAAAAATTCTCGTCTATCCATCTGTGTCCGCTTGAGAGATTTGCTGTTGAAACAGGCTTGCCGTTTCCATGTCAGTTGTATGGTCTAGTTGTGTAGCTATGAAGAATGTTCTTGATTCTTCTATAGCTTTTGAAGAGTTGCTTAGGACATCCTTGTCGGCTGAAACCGTTACAGAGCAACAGGCAACTCTTCTCGCAAAGTAAGAATGCATCCTTGCTTTGCTATATCACATTAGCATCAAAAGTAATTCGCTTAAATATGACGACTTATCAACAGACTGTGTCTTTGTATTGTGCTGCATCGATTCTTTTGCTACGTAGGCGATCGCCACTACCTACGCATCTACACCGCTTGGCTCAGAGACGAAATCCGCAGAAAAGAAAGCCTCAAAATGCTCAACGGAATAGAAGAAATGAAACAAAAACAGAAGCATCTACGAGACAAATTTGACAAGCTAGAAGAAGAATTCGCACGTAGTATCCGCACAGCCCTCGAAGAAGCCAAATCTTCAACGCCAGAAACCCACCAGTGATATCGAGAAACCCTTTCGGGGGGTTTGGGGGAGGCTGTGCGGCCCCCAAGCAGGATATTAAGGCTCAAAGCAGAGGAGGGGTATGGGGAGGAAATCCCCAATCTTGCCGCCTTGCCTCTTACTTTTTCACACATGGCTAAGCAGCAAACATAGCAAAAAGAAGAAAGTCAGTCCAGGTCAAATAAGACTATGGGACGACTAGCTCCCTGCAATGGACGAAGTTCATGAGGTGGCAAAGAAGTTTGTACTCGCCAATTGCCTTAATCCTGATTTTGCAGCCGCAAAATTCTTTAATAGCCCTCTAAATACGAGTTAGCACACAGTACCAGGTATCGGATCTCTAGAATGCCTGTTTTCTCTTGTGAACCTTAGTCAAAATAAATATTCACGACGGGCTGAACCGCTTGTAGGCTACAGTTTACAAGTCTGGATGCGAGAGAAGAGAAACTTAATATCACGCCACCCACACACCCCAGCCCCCACAACAAGCGCCGAAAACAATATCCGAGCCGCCACGCTGTTGAAGGGAGACTCCAGTGACGGTAAGTGCCCAGAGGGAGACGATGTATCATATCGAACGTCAACGTAATTACCGGTTTTCATCCAACCGTTGTGATCGCAAAACTTTTCCCACGCTTCCCCATGATACTCGCCATCTGCGATGCCACCACATTTCAGATACAGGTCTTTTTGTACACTAAATCCAAACCTACCACCGCTATGCGTCACCCACAGACCATCTATCACCCGCAGTGGCTCACAAGGGAAATTCAGCAGCTCCTCCCTGTTAAACCACTGTCCCTCCTCCTTACCCACCTCCGTGATCATCAGTCGATAGGTCTCTTCATCCGCCTCCTTCCACTGTCCATTTTCTAGATAGCGCCTCAGATCCGCATAGCGAGCATCCTGCACCTGTTCCACCACACGCTCAAACTGGTCTTCCAGTTCGCTCGTAGCCGCCTTTGATTTTCTTGCTGCCAGCAGCGAAGCCCTTAGCCCTTCATCAATGCGCTTTCGAGTCTCATTACAACACTCATAGGCCAGATCATTTGCCCCCTGCGCCATCGCCTCACGAATCAGCCGCGTCGGATTCACCAGCCCCGCATATAGCAAAATTGTCGGCTTCCACCAATCCTCCTGCAAATGCTTATACAGCATTGCCTCCCGCTCTACAGAACTCGCCACATAAGCCGCCGCCAAATACTCCTGCAAGCTCAGATGCGCAAACTCGTACTCATCATCACGCAGCACAACCAGCTCACTCACATCCACAACAGGTTCTAGAAACTCAGTCGCACCTATTACCTCCTCCTGCTCCGCTAGCGCTTCACCGACGTATTGCAATAGCTGCGATCTCCCTACCCTCTCCAGCTCATTCTTCATCATCTCAAACGCCACTCGCTGCAACACTATCTGCGCATCACACTCAGTCAGCGAAGTCTCTAACCGACGCGCTCTAGGCCGATCTCTTAGCTGTAGCTGACAAATCTCTCTGTACAGCTCCACCCGTCGCTTTGGCAGGTTCGCCCCTTGATACCGCCGATGAAACGTCACAATCATATTCAGCAGTAGCGGATTCTTCGCCAGTGCCTTCAGCTCTGCCTGCTGCTCTATCTGCTCTAACAAATCTTCAGCCGCCTCAGCCGCCCGCTTCTTTACATCCGGCGTCTCTCGTCCTGCATTCGCATATCGCTCCTGACAGCCATACCACCGCGTCACAAAATCCGCCCGCTGCCCCCGATCAAAGTCCTGCACCCACAGCGAAGAAGCCAGTACCAGCCGAGCCGCTGCATCCTGCTCTCGATAAGCCTTTGGCCGAGAAGTCACAATAAACGTACTCTGCCCGTACTGCCGCATCTGCTCATTTAGCCACCTAGCCACCGCAGGCCGCTGCTGCGCTGCCACCTCATCAAACCCATCAAACATCACCAGTGCCCGACCGTCGCTGAGTACCGCCTGCGCCCATCCCTCTGGCACCACCAGACCCTTCGCCCCCGCCAGCCCGTCCACATGATGAGCCGCAATCAATTCCGGCAAACTCGGCGGATTCTCCTGTGCTAACAGCCCCCTATACTTTCGCAACACCAGCAAAAATGGAACCTGCTGCGGCACCCGCTTCGGCGGCTGCTTCGTCCCCAAACGATAAGCAACATGCTTTAGCAGCGTCGTCTTGCCATAGCCACCCCATGCCAAAACCACCAGTTGCCGCAACGTCCGCTCTACCTGCGCCCCCTCCAAAAAATCCCAAATCCTAAACCCACGAGATCCTTCTAGGCCCATCTCACTAACCGCATTCTCAAAGAATGCTCTAAACCCAGGCGTATTAGCACTCAAGTCTAGCGACAGCGGCACAAACACATCCCGCAGCAGCGGCACAAAAATTCCGTCATGCTGTACCGTTCCTTCAGACCGTAAAGCTTGCACATCCGAGGCCTGACAAGCCAAATACCGATCTTCAAAACTATCAGCCGTCTCTATCGATCTATCCGTGACAATCGGCTCAACAGGAAAAGGCACAGAAGCCGCCTTTCCCCCGAGTTCCGCTGGCCTCTCACCTGTAATTCCCCACTTCAACATCCCAAAAGGCTCCGGCACCTGCCGCCGAAAATCCACCCACGTCTTCCCCTTCAAAAACGTAGGTAGCTCCGGCACTTCCGGTGCATCCTCTAACAACACAGGTATCACCGGACACCCCCGCTCAACAAACTCACGCAGAAACGCCTTCACCTCCAACGCCTGCCAAGGCCCCAGCCCGTTGCCACCGACAAAAACAGCCGCCGTCGCTATCTGTTCTATCTGCCTGTCTAAAGCATCTTGCCAGTCCAACCCCGGTCGCAGTTCCCACAGATCCAACCACGGATTAATCCCCTGCCGTCGCAGCTTTTTCGCCAACTCAACAATAGGAGACTTATCCTCGCTGTTATGACATAGAAAAACGTCAAATTTCCGCTCCGCCATCAACTACTCCAATGCCCTAATCATCTTTTATCGTAAAGAACTGCTCAGCACCTTGATACAGAGCTGAGATTGCACAGCTAAACTCGATACTCGCAAAGTCGACGAGTTCGTCAGCTTTATAAGCTTCCGTAACCCACAAGTCACCCTTTCGCAGATACCGCTCGACTAACGGTTGCCTCTGATGCACCAGAACATACTCTTCCAGCTCTGAAATTGTCTTGTAGTCAGCGAACTTGTCACCTCGGTCAAAAGCTTCGGTTGAATCTGACAGTATCTCGATGATTAGCTTAGGATGTTCGATAAAATCGTTATCTGTAGTGCAATCGCTTTCATCGCAAGTGACGACCAAATCAGGATAGTAATAGTCTTCTCCCTTCAATACCTTCACTTTCATATCAGCCACATAAAATTCGCAATTACTGCCTCTATCACTGAAGTGGTTGAACAGTAGCCCAGACAAGTTCTTCATGATGATGACATGAGGCTTTTTAGCCCCCGCCATAGCAATCACCAACCCTCGCCGATACTCATGCTTTACGGTTGGGCTCATCCGTTCAAACTGTAGATACTCTTCAGGCGTAAAGTAGGGTCCTTGACTTCTACCAGCAATCATTAGTTGACACTTCGCATCATGTCTCTACTCTACGGCGGATTGCTATAGATGTATGCAAAACAGACTGAGTTCATTACCGACTCTCAAAGCACAGGTTAGTGCAGGTGCCAGACATCCAGATCCCCAAAAGACCCGCTATCTCTTGCAAACATTAGCCAAAATGAATATCTACGAAGGGCTGAACCGCTCACAGGTTACAGTTTGCAAGTCTGAAGGCGAGAGAAGAGAACTTCAAGTACTTCCCCCTCCCGCCTTCCTCCAATTACTGACCCCCAGTAAACCTCCAACGACGAACATACTGGTATGTGTCCTAAGGGAGACGATGTATCGTATCGAACGTTTGACAACTCATTGCTCTTCATCCACCCATTCTGTTGGCAAAACTTCTTCCATGCTCCTTCATAATGCTTGCCATCTGCAATGCCGCCGCATTTCAGATACAGATCTTTTTGCACACTAAATCCAAACCTGCCGCCACTGTGCGTTACCCATAGACCATTTATCACCCGCAGCGGCTCACAAGGGAAATTCAGCAAATCTTCGCGCTTAAACCACTGCCCCTCCTCCTTACCCACTTCTGCGATCATCAGCCGGTAAGTTTCCTCATCTGCCGCCTCCCACTCTTTATTCTTCAGGTATCTCTCTAGATCGGCATAGCGAGCATCGATTAACAGGCGCTGTGGTTCACTCTGTTGCGCGCGAAGCTCTTCGAGTTCTCGACGCAAGGCTACCGGCTCGTCTTCAGCAGCAAAAGGCACTGATAATTCCTTACCGATCAAGCTAGTATCCGCAAGAATTTTGTCAGTGGTATCTATTGGTTCAGAAATTGCAACTTTCTTGACTTCTACTCTGACGACAGATGTACTCACCTTCTTAAAGAAACGTTCAGGCGGCAAAGCTCCACTTCTCACATCGACAATCTGAATCCTCGCAACGCTGAACCACCGCTCCCCCTCCAGCAAAAGCGGAAAAACAGGCTTCTTTAGTTCCAACGCCAAACTCAGCTCACACTGCACCCAGTGAGACTCAAGGGAGTGTGGCGTCATCACCAGCACAAACACCTGACACGCCCTCAGATGATCTTCAATCACCTTCTGCCAAGCCGTACCATAGTCAATCCGCTCATCTAGCCATACCGACAGCCCTTTACTCTCAAAAGCGTTAATTAGCTTCCTGACATACGCCTGATCCTGTCGGCTATAGCTGATGAAAATAGAACTTTTGACAGATTCATTCATACTAATTTGCAGCGGATGGACCAATAGGTAGGTAACGCAATCTATACCGACTATCCTCAATCGTCACCAGTGCGCCGGTCTCTAAAGCCTGTGCGCACTCAGCGACGACTACCGTCACTCTAGAGGTAACGAAGCTCGGTTTTGTGTTTCTCAGTCGCAAAATTATTGTACTAGGCAGCACAGTTGAAGCGGCTGCTGGCAGATCAGCAAAGTCTAGATCGAACGTCAAAATAATACGTTCTTCTTTCAAAGCCTTCTGCAAGATTTCAGAATCTCTCATCCGAAACAATCCTTGCTCGGACAGATGAACCGCATTGTGTCCAGCCTCTTGTAAAGACTTTACCGTCTTTGGAGCAACACCCATATCTGCTAGGAACTTCATGCAGCGGCGCTATCTATCTGATGCACCTCTTCGCTTGCAAGAAACACCGCGTACTGCAAACAGGCTGAAATATCCTCTTTCTCTAAATAAGGATAGTCTTCTAATATCTCTTCAACCGTCATCTGATTAGCTAATAAACTAAGCACCAAAGAGACAGTAATACGCATTCCCCTAATGCAGGCTCGCCCGCCCATCACCTCAGCATCAAAAGTAATTCGCTCAAACATGACGACTCATTAATAAACTACATTTCTACGACTAAGCCACCTTATTAGCAGTTGACAGACTATCCATCATTATCACTTTAGCTTCAGGCAGCGGGACACCATCTTCCTGAAGCCAGTAGATCATAGACTCAATCACATCTTTACCCTGACTAGCCGCTTCCTCATACGTTTCGCCATCGGTACAAGGTTGCATAAAGTAAGGCTCAAAATCAGGCACGTAGACAACGTAGCAGTCATCCTCCGACGACCACTGAATGACCATGCTGTATTGCGGTTTCATTCCTCTACACCAGCGATCGCACCCAAAGCCTCAGCATACTTCTCTAAATCCGCACGCAGCACATCCAATTCTCCTCGCGCCACCATCTCACTATCCCAGCTCTTCTCGTGCGCTTGAGGACTTACCCCATCCGGCTTTTTCTCTTCCCACTCCTGCAATAGCGGATGCCACTTTGATAGAAAAGGACGCAAGCCATTGTTGAGAACTGCGATCGCAATCCCCCCAACCGAATCATGCGACGCCCCCACCTTCGGCCCTGCTTTGCGCAAAATCTGCCGCGTCGAACCAAACAAGCTATACAGCGAATTCATCGCCTCGCGCACTAGCCCCTCCTGTGGATGCAAACTCTGCACCGCCACCCGCGTCACCAGCTCTATGTACAGTTCCCAGGCTGCATTGCGCTCCGTTGGATCTGGCTCCATTTCTACGCCGCCAATCCCAAACGGCAGGCTAAAAGTGACTTTCTTTAGCACGACGGGCGACGAGTTTGGCATAGCTGCAAGCAGAATTAGGTGAGGTTGCCTTGATTATAGGGCGATCGCACCATCAGCTACGTTTTCTCGCTAGAGTGTTAATGTATGTGCTGTACAACGCGAAGAGCAGTTTTAGATGCCTACGCTTCTGACTATTGGGCCTTATCGCTTCTTTTGCTATTCGGGCGATCGTGATGAGCCTCCTCACGTTCACGTTGAGCGCGACAGCGATCAAGCGAAGTACTGGATTACACCCGTCTGACTACAGAAGAACAAAGGCTTTAGCCGAACTGAACTAAACCGCATTCAAAAGCTTGTAGAAGACAACCAGGAAGAACTGATAGAGGGATGGAATGACTTCTTTAACGATTGAACTTCTTGAAGTTCCAACAATTCAGAGCATAGACATCAACGACGAAACTCTAAGCGTCGATCTATCTGACGGCAGAACTATCTCCGTGCCCTTGTCCTGGTACCCACGACTCACTCACGGCTCAGATATAGAGCGGTGCAACTATAGATTCATCGGCAATGGTAGCGGCATCCATTGGAACGATTTAGACGAGGACATCAGCATTCAAAATTTGATAGTCGGGCAACCCTCTGGAGAAAGCCAGAAGTCCCTTCAGCGATGGTTAGATTCAAGAAAGCACAGTAACTAACTACGGGCGATATTCTATCCCGTAAGCATGACTCCATAACCGGATCGCGCTAAGGTAATGCGGTATGCCTCTGCAATAGCGACCGCAGAACGGCATTGGAAACTCGAAAATTAGTTTTCTGAAGCCGAGCGATTGCCTTGGCAAAATCTATCTCACCTTCGGTAGCCGCACGATCTAGAATTCCTAGAGTTTCAGTAAGCGGAAGTCCTCGATCAGCCGCAAGCAAGCGAGCTGCCAGGTCATCTAGCAAAATAAGGTCAGCTTTCAGACTCTCTGCCAATTGAATTGCCGCACGTTCTCCCGCATCTAGTTGCAGTAACTGACTATCAGAACAGGGAATAGTCGACTTAATCCGAGCCACGTGGGAGGCGATGCAATCCAAAGCTTTACTTCACTTGGCGCTCTAACTGCACTCAGTTCATTTGCAACTGTTTCAGGAATAGAGATTTGTCCGAACAGCGGAGGAAGTAGATCGATATGATCAATGACAATTAAGTACGAGATAGGAGAAGTATTCGAGACAACGCGCATAGCTATGACAAAAGATGATCAATAGTCATGCGATCGCTCTCCAAATCCGCTTCACTAAAAGGAGGTTTAGCACCCTCTTTTGCAAGAAAGTCATAAGTCTCCCATCGCGAAGCAAATCCTAACATCTGTCCGACTGCGCCCGCCCCGATTATTCCTTTTCGATAAGCTTCCACAGCTAGCAATTCTAGAAATCTACGAGTCAATACTTCATTGCTATCTGCCAACTGCGCGGCAATAGAATCGGGAATTTCAAGTACTATCTGCATCGGCTAACTCATCCTCCGCAACGCTTAGACAAAACCAAAGCTTCATTACACTGCTGAAAGAACGTCCGTACAGTCCCTAGCAGCAAAGGCACATCTGCAATTCCATGTAGCAAGGTTTCTTTCACTTTTCCGCTAACGCTGAAGCAATAGAACTTCCACCCTTCTCCATTAGTAACAATCGCGTAGATATCAAGACTACGTCCTACCTGATGACTCATATACTGGCAAGCTTGCATCTCTACCAAACACTGAATAGCTCTCTATCCTTGCGCAAACGTTTTCATTAGCCACTGGATAATGGCACCATCGCTTTCGGTTTGTGAGCGCCTTAGAGCTTCCTCGACTAAATCCATCTTCAGCCCAGGCAACACCCCCGAAGCCCAAATCCGTCCGCTACGCTCGTCCCTCATATCAAAAGCAAAAACTTCTTTCCCTTTCACATCAACGACCCAGTACTCACCGATATCGGCACGCTCGTACAGCATTCGCTTGCGTCCAAGGTCATCACTAAGTGAAGATGCACCAATCTCAATGACTAAGTTCGGTGGACCACATAAATCTATGCTCACGGGTGAGTTGTTCTGAGGTGGTAGGTACTTTGCGCCTGGGCCGATGTAAAAAGACATATCAGGCTGAAACTCCTTCATCCCAGTTTTTGTAAAGCTTCCGTTCATATAGCTGGTGATGTCTATTTCTCTACTAGCAACGAATAGAGTAATCACATTAGAGACAACACTATTCTGTCGACTATGGCCTACCCCTAGTGATGGCATTTCAATCCTCATGAAGCCTGAGTCAAAGTAAGCCTTGTAGTCTGCATAAGCCGGGTCGTAGGCAACTGCTACAAACTCATCCCAGGTCGTCTCAACCCAGGTATCTGTCAAAACTCGCTGCGATGAAGAAACAACCATAGGGCAAAACTCATCCAGTACATCTTCTTTTATAGTCTACAGCTTTCAAAAACAAAGCCCCCCAGCAGTGCTGAGAGGCTTTGTTTCTATTTATCCGAACCTAACGGCTCAACCTAGCTAGCCGAATCGACTAGAGGTTGACGCGATCAGGAAGGCCGCATAGGTCAGCACATACCCAATGGTAAAGTGCGCCAAACCAATCAAACGACCTTGAACGATGGACATCGCAACGGGC
>JBCCOH010000095.1:0-20801 GCA_039111275.1 Cyanobacteria bacterium P01_D01_bin.1
AGGCTGAGGCTTTAGCCGCAAAGCTAAGAGAGCTAGGCATTGATCCAGATACCTTTGGTTAGCTCCATGGCAATCATCTGCCGCCACTGCTAGGCCAATTTCCATCTGGTAGGTAAATGCCGCCGCGCGATCGCACTCCCATCTCCGTCATCACATACCCCCAAGCCACCTGTAGAGGCTGCTGTTCTACATCGAACACTTGCACCTCGCAGCGCAAGTACTCATTCCCAAAGTCATTCCGCTCAGGCGAATAGCCTTCTAATCGATCTAGACCTTGCAAGATACTCGCACAGGTCTCAGCAGACTGAACAAACCTCAATAGATAGCCTTTCACCCAGTCTTCACCTTCCGTCATTGCTGGGTAGCCCAAATAGGGGAAATCGTACAGCCGTCCTTTTGCCATTGCCGGAATCGCCTCCGTTAAATACCTACCGCAAAAGCGAATGTGGTAGCGACCACCTGGCTTCAGCGTGCCATAGATAAAGACAGCCAGCTCAGGATTCAGCTCAGTATGAAGTTTGGAAGTATCCGCATCAGAAATATCAGATTTCAAAGCTACAAACTGCCCTCAAATCCACTTCACCCTCTAAAATACAACCTTAGGCTCAGCGAACAAGACCAGTAAAGAAAGGAACCGTAGCGGCGTGGAAGTGCGATACAGCCCAGCAGAAATAGAAGCAAAATGGCAGCAGTACTGGGCCGAGCACGATCTAAATAAAACGCCAGAAGACCTTCCAGACGCCAAAAAATTCTACGCCCTCTCCATGTTCCCCTACCCATCGGGCGATTTGCACATGGGCCACGTGCGCAACTATACCATCACCGATGTGATTGCCCGCGTTCGCCGCATGCAAGGCTATAGCGTCCTGCACCCAATGGGTTGGGATGCCTTTGGCCTACCCGCCGAAAACGCAGCTATCAAGCGGGGTGTGCCTCCTGCTGACTGGACGCTAAAGAACATCGCCCAGATGCGCGACCAGCTAAAAGCGCTCGGCCTCTCTTACGACTGGAACCGAGAAGTTGCCACCTGCTTGCCAAACTATTACCGCTGGACCCAGTGGATCTTCCTTCAGTTTTTCGATTCTGGTCTTGCCTATCAAAAGGAAGCTGCCGTCAACTGGGATCCAATCGACCAGACTGTTCTGGCCAATGAACAAGTAGACAGCGAAGGCCGCTCCTGGCGATCCGGTGCCAAAGTTGAGCGCAAACTGCTCAAGCAGTGGTTCTTTAAAATTACTGACTACGCTGACCAGCTTCTCAACGATCTCGACAAGCTCCCCGGCTGGCCCGAGCGCGTCAAAACTATGCAGGTCAACTGGATTGGCAAGTCAAAAGGTGCAGAAGTCACCTTTAATACCAGCGCAGGCCCGCTAGAGATCTACACGACTCGCCCCGATACGCTCTGGGGCGCGACCTTCATGGTAGTCTCTCCAGAGCATCCGCTGATGGCAAAGCTCACCACGTCAGAGCAGGCCGAAGCGGTCCAAGCGTATCAGTCAGCGGCGGCAGCCCTCAGCACGATCGATCGCACAGACGAAGGCAGAGAAAAAACAGGTGTCTGGACTGGCAGCACGGCGACTAATCCCGTCAACGGCGAAGAAATTCCAATCTGGACCGCTGATTACGTGATGATGGACTACGGTACAGGTGCAATTATGGCCGTACCTGCTCACGATCAGAGAGACTTTGAATTTGCGCGTAAGTTTGAGCTGCCGATCAAAGTAGTGGTGCAGCCAGAAGGCGAATCATTAGACGGCGCTACGATGACAGCAGCCTATCCACATGATGGTGTGATGGTAAATTCTGGACCCTTGGATGGTGTGCCTGCGGGGAAAGGAAAGAAGAAGAGTGTGGGCGTGGCGATCGCACACCTGCAAAAAGAATCCCTCGGCAAAGGTACCACCAACTATCGCCTGCGCGACTGGCTAGTGTCGCGTCAGCGCTACTGGGGCGCACCCATCCCGGTGATTCACTGCCCGAATTGCGGCACAGTGCCCGTTCCCGAAGCCGACCTGCCTGTCAAACTGCCCGAGAATGTAGAGTTCACGGGCACGAGCGTTCCCTCGCTAGCTAAGTTTGACGAATGGGTAAACGTGCCCTGCCCAAACTGTGGCACTGATGCGCAGCGCGAGACCGACACAATGGATACCTTCTTAGATTCGTCCTGGTACTTCCTGCGCTATGCCGATGCCAATAACGAAGAAACTGCCTTCTCGAAAGAGAGAATAAACCAGTGGCTGCCGGTTGACCAGTATGTGGGCGGAATTGAGCATGCGATTTTGCATTTATTGTACTCTCGCTTCTTTACTAAGGTTTTGCGCGATCGCAATCTCCTAGATTTCGACGAACCCTTCCAGCGCCTGCTCACCCAGGGTATGGTCCAAGCAATTACCTACAAAACATCCGAAGGCGAATTCATAGTTCCTGAAAACATCGCCGACTTGAACAATCCAACCGATCCAAACACAGGCGAACCGCTCAAAGTCTCTTTTGAGAAGATGTCCAAATCCAAATTCAACGGCATCTCTCCAATCGCCGTCCTCGAAAAATACGGCGCAGACACCGCCCGCATGTTTATCCTCTTCAAATCTCCCCCAGAAAAAGACCTCGAATGGGACGACGCTGACGTAGAAGGCCAGTATCGATTCCTAGGCAGAGTCTGGCGAGCTGTCACCGAATTCGCACAATCCGACAGCGCTGCGGACCTGATCACCGCTAGCGACCAAATCGATCAGGCTACGCTTACCAAAGCTGAAAAGGCACTACGCCGCGCCACTCACACCGCTATCAAAGAAATTACCGAAGATATTGAAGGCGACTATCAGTTCAATACAGCTGTTTCTGAACTGATGAAACTGAGCAACGCTATCAACGATGCCAAAAACAAAACCACCCCCGTCTTCGCTGAAGCCATCTGCACTTTGGTGAAGCTAATCGCGCCTTTCGCGCCCCATATTGCCGACGAGCTGTGGTCTGCTTTGGATAGCTCAGCCTCCGCTGGCTCTGTTCATCAACAGTCCTGGCCAATAGTCGAGCCATCGGCGCTAATTGCCGACGAAATTACCCTCGTCATTCAGATTATGGGTAAGACTAGAGGCACCCTGCAAGTGCCCGCTAACGCTGACAAAGCAGCGCTAGAAACCTATGCTCGCGAGTCTGAAGTTGCTCAGCGCTACCTAGAAGGCAAAGAGATTAAAAAAGTGATTGTCGTACCTGGCAAGCTAGTCAATTTTGTGGCCGTGTAGAGAGGACTGTATGGGGCAGATTTTGTAGCACAGAATACAAACCTAATCTTCACAGTAAAAGTCAGGAGAGCATCAAAAAATTGATCGGCATACCTGATAAAATTTGCCTAGACACGCTACCCGTAGATTTACATAGGATATGCCCGATGGCTACGTTGACCTCGCCCCAACTTCAAACGGATGTTCGGATTGGTTTGGGCAAAGTTTTACTCGTCGAAGATGAAGCGCTTATCCGTGAGACCGTTGCGCTTTCTCTGGCCGACGAAGGGTTCGACGTCTGCGTGGCGGACAACGGCCAGCGGGCATTAGAAATGGTTCTAGGCAGTCCAGATCGCGGCGCCGCCGACACAGCTCAAAAGCCCATTCCCGGCATTAACCTAATCATCTTAGACCTGATGCTCCCCGGTATGAACGGACTCGATCTGTGCCGACTGATTCGCCATCAGGGCCTCGACATTCCTATCCTGATCCTTAGCGCTAAAGGCACCGAAACCGATCGCGTCCTGGGCCTAGAAGTCGGCGCAGACGACTACCTCACCAAGCCCTTTGGCATCCGTGAGCTGATCGCTCGCTGCCGTGCCCTGCTGCGCCGCTGTCAGTCCCAGGCCAAGCCTGACGAAAAGTCTATTCTCCGCTTCGCTGATATTTCTCTCCATACCGACGAGTGCCGGGTCTTTCTCGGCAGCGACGAAGTCAGCCTTTCTCCCAAAGAGTTCAAGATTCTAGAGCTGCTGCTGAGCCAGCCAAAGCGTGTCTGGTCACGCAATCAGATTATTGACCAGGTGTGGGGCTATGACTTTATGGGCGATAACAAGACTGTAGATGTGCATATCCGCTGGCTGCGCGAAAAACTAGAAGAAAATCCTAGTCAGCCCAAGTATCTAAAAACAGTCCGAGGTTTCGGCTATCGTCTGGGATAGATGAAGCGTCAGCACCGTTGACTTTTGCTCGGTCTTTGATTGGCGACTCTTACCTATCCTGGCTACTGGGGAACTCTTTGCATAGACGTTGCTAGTTGCACAAGCTGGGTTTATGAACACGAGAGTGCGCCAATTGAAGAAACTACAGCAGCTACCAATTGGCCGATTCTTGAGGTTTGGAATCGTTGGATTTAGTGGCGTATTTGTCGATCTAATCGTGTTTCATCTGCTGCGGACTGAGCTAGGACTGGCGCGATCGCCCAGCATCCTCCTCTCCATCGAAGCCGCCATCATCAACAATTTCTTCTGGAACGACGCCTGGACCTTTGCCGATATCTCCCAGCAACAGAAGGGATGGAATGCTCGCGCGAAGCGATTTCTTAAATTTCACTCCGTTTGCTTAATTGGTGCGGCTCTACAATATCTTCTCATTGAAGGTACTCTGTTGATTCCGCTTATGCAACAGATTCCAGTGGTAGCTAGTCAGCTTTTTGATGGCAAATGGACAGGGACGGCAGACGAGTACATCGCCAAAGTAAGCGCGATCGCAATAGTCACCCTTTGGAACTTTTGGCTAAACCTTAAGCTGAGCTGGCGTAGTCGAAAATAGATTGAGTGTGAAAGGGACTTGACCAGCAGCTGCAATGACCACTACATGCAGGTTTATAGTTGAGATACCTGATGCTTGATTGCTCTAGCTAGAAACACCAGCATCAGGACACCGGAAGGATAGGGCAAAAACATTACCATCACCATCATCGCCTTCAGCGGCCAGCCAATGCCGTAGCTTGAGGACATGTATATCTCGTTAGCCAGCTCTCTTAGTTCTGGTGCGACCTGTTGTACTCTTTCAGCTTCTGACATTCCATACATGTCAAAGTTCATCTGTGACAGCCTAAACTCTCTGAAAAATTCTGGCCAGTACGCTAGTAAAGCGAGCAGTACAAAGATGATTGGTAAAGAGATTAGGTTGACCCGCACGAACTGTAGAAACTTTCTTTGCCTTGAGCGGCGCAGTGCGAGTACCCAGGGGACAACGAAGATCATACAGAGCAGCCCTCCTTGAACGACAAGACCAAGTAGTTCCATAATTAAAGTCCCATACGGCTTAGCGCCTGCACTTTCTTTGACAGCCCGCTAGGCTGAAAGGCGTGTGTCACTAGAGTACCCTACTGTCATGAGAGCGCTAAGTATCTTGAAGTAGTAGGGGTATAGGGAATACTAACCAGTATCGAAAGCAAGTTATAGACCTAGAACTTATGACATTCATGTCTCAAACAGGCCGCAGACCCCTAGTTGTGCTCAGCCTCTTGACAGTACTCACAGGGCTTCTAGTCACTAGCTGCTCATCGTCTGACTCTGAAATGGCGACCGTAAAGGCTGAAGCTGATAGCGCTGCTGTAAGCGACGGTATATCTAAACAAAAAGACAATAGCAATAACGCTAGCAATAATGCTTATACGCCTGAACTGGCTGCAAAGGAAGTTCCTGTTGTTTCCGCAGCTGAAGCGGGCGAAGATGCTTTTGAAGTGGAAGACCATTCTGGAGCAGCGGCTACGCCTGTGAACATTGAAGTGGGTATGCCCTACGCTGAAGCGCGATCGCGAATTATGCAGCAGGGGTGGGTACCCGACCCACAGCCCGCACCTGAATACGGCGTAGAAAACGCCTTTCATGAACGGGGCTTTACAGAAGTTGAGTCCTGCGCTGGAACCGGACTAGGTCCGTGCATCTTCTACTTCATTCATCCAGAGCGTACAGCGCCTAACCAAGAGAACGTATTGAGAGTGAATACCACTGGGGGGGCTTCGCATCCCAATATCTCAGGTTGGGATACCTACCATTTTTCGGAGACATTATCTGCCCCCTCGTCGGATACCACACTTACCGAGATTCCAGTTCGGTTTCGCGGTGAATGGAACCCAGATCTTGATAGCTGTTATGCCGAATACAGCGATGGGCGACTCTCGATCGAGCCAGACTACGTTCGTTTCTATGATTCAGCCGGACCCGTCATCAGAGTCATCAAACAGGGAACCGACCAAGTTTTAGTCACTACCGAACTCGCTAGCGAGGGAACCACGTACGAGAGTGAGCATACGTTCACTCTATCTAACAACGACACAGCGCTAAGTACCGATATGAGCCTGGTCAGATACAGATGTCCATAGATAGCGATTAGTACGCCTCTAACAGCTCCTCGTATATACTCTTTTCTATAGGCTGAGGCTTCTCAAGATATTCCTCCGCTAAACTAATCAAAGAGCTACCTCGATCGAAGATAGGTACCGACGATAAGATCACCTCAAGTGCGCCTATGTAGTCGCCTTCATACATCAGGGTCCACTGTAGATCGCTGGGTTTAGAAGTAGCCATCAGGTACTGAATAGCCATCATCATCTCTTCTGTAAGCCTTCCATCCGCTGCCGTCCAGCTTTCATTAAGAGACTCAGGCCTTTTGTTTTGTTCTACAAAAGTGACCATTTCCTGTCGTAGTTCGTCCCCAGAGATAGCTGTAGTCAGCAGCATAGCGCTATCATCTCCAGCACTCAGGATATGAAGTCTAAAGACATACTCTAGATAGTTGCGCTGTATGGTCTGTTCTTTCTCTAGCTGTGTGAGCGTCTCTCCTGTATCGTATCTATACCATTCTGTCGCGACTAGCTCGCTCAAGTCAGCAGTTTCAATTTCTTTCACTGCGGTTGAGAGTACCTCGCGTGCTTTCTCTAGTTCAGGTATCATCAGGTAGTGTAAAGACATCCACCGCAACGCTCTTACTTTCTCATTCAAACCATCTATGGCTTCTAAGGTTTCTTGAGCCAGTTCGTCGTTTCCAGCCCTTACCAGCTCTGGTGCGAGAGAATCTAGCATAGACTGGTCATCAATATCGATTGCAACCCTAGCTGCTTTCTCATACTCTTCTACATAATCTAGAAAGTGAACCCACTTCAATAGAATATAGTCCCATCCCCAGAAGTAACGCGCGTCGTCCTGTTCTTCTTCAGGATTCTCTCTGATTAGTTCATCCGACTGGTACATCTGCCACAGTCGATCAGAGATTTGAATGGCCTGTGCTTCTCTATCTATTCTCCTATAGATTTCTGCTAGATCAAACCAGTAGCTAGAGCGTTCTTCATGCGTGCTGGCTTGAGGAATTAGCTCTTCTATCTTAGCTGTGACAAGGCGCGCCGCTGCGTCAGTATCAAAGCCATGACTACGCGCGATCTGAAACAGGCTTTCCAGCTTAGTGTTGACCGCACAGGGTCCGTTCTCAATGGTATCTAGTAAAGCGAGCCCTCTATCAACAGTGTTTGCAGTGATCATTGCTGCTCCGATATCGATGAAGCTATTGTCGGCTTTTCTCAGATAGCAGTTATCTGGATCTGTCTTTTGGTTCGTCAATTGTTCAGCGGCAGCGATCGCCCGAGGTAGAATCCCTAGCGCTTCCTCGTCTAGATCGTTCCGATTCAGTGTCTCTGCTAGATCCATGTAGAGATCTACGCGCTCTAGGGGATCTGATATCGACTCGATTAGGGCTTGCTCTATACCAGCTGTAATCGCACCCTGTTCAAACTCTTCAGCTTCATACTGATAGTAAGTCAGAAAATCTAGCATCTCCACTTTCTTGTAAGTAATACGATCCTGATAGTGTTCGGCTGATTCCCCTCCCCATCTTTCGGATACGATTTCTTCTGCTTCCAAGATCAGCTTCCTAGCAAAATCGTGCTGTCCCTGGGTTCTAGCGTGTAGCGCGGCGTTCTTGATAATGCTTTCTCGCTCAGATTGGATGAAGAGTACCTCTGCGAACTGATCGGTTAGGGCGATCGCGTCCTCATACCGTCCCATCTGCACATACACAGACGCAACTGACTCAATCACATTAGAGACTTGATGCTCTTCTACCTCACTAGTCAGCGTTAAAGCCTGACGTAGAACAGCTTCCATCTGAGCCTCGTCATCTAGCAGTTGCCCATAGGCAGTCGCTACTTTTGCTAGTAGTAAAGCCTCATACTCCCCCCCGGAATTAAACTTACGTGTGGTTGCGATCGCTCTTTCTAACGTCGCGTCCGCCGCCGCAGTATCCCCTATCTGTGCATACAGCTCCACCGCCCTTAGCTGAGTTCTAAACTCATCGTCAGGAAATCTAGCGTACTGCTCGCTGAACGATAGCCCCGCTCTTAGCAGCGAGCGAACGAACGCCTTTGAGACTTCTGGTGTAGCGGCTTCGCTATTAGCTTTATTCGCTGCATAGTCTGCTGCGATCTGCGCGTTCTGAAGCGGCTGGCTTTCTATCGCTAGGCTCTCTTGGGCGACCAGAATCCCTGGGCTTATGGTCGCGATCGCTAAAACCAAATACCAGACTTTAGCCCTCCAAGAAATTAAGCGAGAAGAGAAAATGCTCATAGCAACTCCAGACAATATAGCGTTGGTCACTTGACTGAGGTACAGTTTTCAGGCTGAAAGCTCTACATAGCAACAGGTCAAGTGACTCACGTGTACCGTAGGCGAAGCCTTCTCGCAGAGTATGCATCCGGTACACGCTATAGACATCTCCAGTGTTCCCTGCTCGTAGTGCGGCGATTGCCCAATAGAGCCTATTTACTAGAAAGGACTTAATCAATAATTCCTCCACTAGATTGAAGCTCATGCAGTCTTTGGTACAGTCCTCCAGAGTCAAGCAGCTCTTCATGGCTACCAGCCTGAGTAATACGTCCCTTATCTAGTACAACAATCTTGTCGGCATCGCGAACGGTGCTGAGACGGTGGGCGATGATGATCAGCGTGCGGGTGCCAAAGAGCGATCGCATGGCCACCTGGATTGCCCGCTCAGATTCATAGTCCAAGCTAGAAGTCGCCTCATCAAACACCAGCACGTCCGGATCGACAATCAGCGCTCTAGCAATGCCAATTCGCTGCCTTTGCCCACCAGAGAGCCGCACGCCTCGCTCCCCCACAGTTGTAAAGTAGCCTTTTGGCAGCGCCTGAATAAAATCGTGCGCCTGCGCAATCTTGCAAGCTGTTGTAATTTGCTCAGGGCTAGCCGTTGGGTTGCCATAGAGCAAGTTATCCATCAGCGTTCCGTTGAAGATATCTACCTCCTGATGGACAATGGCCAGCCGCTTGCGATAGCTGCTGACATCGAGCTGACGAATATCAGTACCATCGATCAAAATATTGCCACTATTTGGCTCGAAATAGCGAAACAGCAGCTTTACCAGCGTAGACTTCCCAGAGCCAGAGCGTCCGACTAGTGCCACCGTCTGATGAGGTTCTATCAGCAGGTCGATATCTTTTAGCACCGGATTTTCGGCGCTGTAGCCAAATGTCATCTGCTGAAAATGCACCTTGCCAGTAAAGTTGTACCTTGGGCCGCCGGGCAGCAGCGCTCCGGCATCGAGTCCGGGAGGCAGAGCGGTAAACTCTTGAAAACGAACCATCGGCGCATATAGACGAGCAAACGTTTCTGCTAGCTCGCAGATAGGATCAACCTCAGCATAAGCCATGCTAGCTACAGTCAAAGTAGTGATGAAATGGCCAATAGATATTCTGTCGTTTAGAGTCAACCACAGGCTACCAGCCAATACAACAAACATACAGCTTTGGACAAAGGTTCTCTGATAGGCGCTAAGAATGGTGTATCCCTTGTGGATGCGGTAGTCGAGCACCTTGAACTCGCGCTCTAGCCGCTGAGTTTGGCGGTGTAGCTCTGTCAGTTCATTTCCAAAAGCTTTAACCGTTTTGATATTGGTGATGATTTCAGAATTACGGCTGTCGGTGTTCTCTATGTATTCATCTAGCTTCTCTTCCTTGCTAGAGAGCACCTTGAGCCCCCAGAAATTGTAGAATAATATGCCTGCAACCGAGACTAAAACAAGCGTTGCAATCCGCCAGTCGATCAAAGCAACAACGACAAATATGCCAACAATTCGGACAACTTTGGGAATGAACATTGCCACCAAATCAGGATAGGTCCAGGTGAAATTCGAGAGCCCTTTTGCCACCCTAGAAGCAATCCGTCCAGGATTGTTTTCGTCATAGAACTCTAGCGGCAGGGTGAGGATTTTCCTCAGTGCCGCTTCGGCATTGTCGCGCCGTGCCCGAAAGGCCGTGTCCCAGCTAAACCAGCCGCCAGTCAGCGGCTGCAATGGGGCGAGCAAGATCGAAGAAAGGCCGATCAGTGCGACTAGCGTCCATACAGAGAACTGTGGGGTGACTGGCTGATTGAAGGCGATCGCAATTCTATCAATCACCCGCTGCAAAACCCCATCAACCGCCTGCTGAGAAATGATGTTCAGAATCTGGCCAGTAGCATAGGGAATAAAGAGATCGATAATCTGAAACAGGCTAATAATACCGGCACTAAAAAGCGTAATCCGCCAATAGTCTCGGTAGTAGCTCAGAATTCTAAGAAACTTTTGCATGACTTTTTTTCTACAACAGAAACTGCCAGCGTTGTTAAACGCTGTCGGACAGGCTATCGCGGCTGATAACCTTAGAAGAAAGTATTTACATGACGAGATGGGTCAGCAGCCTATCAACCTGATATTTTGCAACTGTTTTGCAGCACTGTTTGTAGTACTACAAATTGACCGACTGCTAGTGTGAGCCATCATCAGATGCGTTTATCTAGTAGCCAATCACCCAGCTCGTGGTATATCTGGCTCAATGCACAGCGATCCTGTCAACCACAAGTGTCGTGAGCCAAGCGGCTAAAGCGGTAGGCTGATTGTAAACTCTATGTTTGGATTTAAGCCTGACGGCCTGTGAAGAGAATAAAGAACATCGTATGACCTCCTAAATATTGCTGAGAATGCTGATTGCTAGGTTGTTGTAGCTGACCGCGCCGAATCTGCGAGGTGCCTAGCAAAGAATGATGGGAGAAGGCTGTTTGCTCATGCTTTTTCTCTAACGCCGTTAGAGCTATCTTGTTGCCAACTTTGCAATAATAGCTACGGAAAGCTAATTGCGCAACTCCTCTACGGCTTTTCTTATTTAGCGCAGAGAGAATTTAAGCATGTCGATATACTAAAAAGGTTGGCTAGAGTCGGTCAAAATCTTCATAACAATCTCCATCGTCTGAGATAGATGGCTGTGACCATTTGGTAGTCGAGATACCGGATCAATTGGTCCATTTCTACCATTGTGACCAACCGGGCCCAACGAGATAAACTGAATTTTATTCTCTGCCCTTGCTAGATTCCAGCTAGACCAGGCCATAATCGGCCAGCGTTTGGGAAACATGATCGATCCTATCTTTGCTAGCAGATCATGCTCTCCTCGAAGCTGATAAAGCCGCTCTATTTCCGCGACCCCGTTATCACCGCTGACTACGCCCGCTATCGAAATCATATCGATCGGCACGTCTAGGGCGTACTTCAGATAGGTGACTGCGCCTAGTGCCACCTGCGCACCGCCGCTGTAGCCCAGGAGGGTAATAGGTGTACCTGGCTGATAGCCTTTTTGCCGTAGGCTATTTAGGATCACCTGCGCTGTGCCCCGGTTAAACACCGGGCCATAGCGATTGTCAGTAGAGACTGCAACCTGAAAAGTATTGCGCAAATTGATCAAGATATCCAATGGACTGTTGGGATAGCGCGTTTCCGTACGATTGACCCAGCGCCAGAAAGAAGCAAAGGGTCTTTGGCTAGTCAGGGGTCTATTGAGCGCGGAGTAGGCCATGATGTCTTGAATAAACACCATTTTCTCAGGAAGCGCAGATTCTAAAGTATCTAAAAAGTTTTGGACGCGTTTGGGGTAGTCGGCGCAGCTTTGGGAGATGCCGTCTAGGTAGATGATGTATCGCTGTGGAGAGATTGGGGAGCAGGGGCTTTGGCTCTGTTCAGCCGCCTGTGAAGTAGGAGAGTAGGAAGTGGGGGAGGGGAGGGGAGGAGAGGAGAGAGTTGAGGGGAGTGGCAGGGTGCAGGTTTCGATGCCGTCGCCGTACCAGCCTGCCCACCAGCCCAAGGATTCGAAGGGGGAAAGCAGACCTGCTAGAACTAGGGCAATTAGGCCAACGCGGACAAGATCAAAGACGAAACGGAATAGTTTGCTATTGAAGGCTAGATACCACTGCACCCACTGGTCGTTGACGGGGGAAAGTAAAATAATTGTGCCAATGGCCAACAAGATAGCGGCACAGAGCTTTATGAAGTGGCGGCGCATAAACGAACGAGACAACAGTGAGACTGACTACAGTATTTTTCCTATCAGAACCAGGTTCTGGGCACGGGGAAGCTTATTTTCTGGGTTGAAAGGGGATGTTGCGAGAGTAAGCGGTTGGCGCTTGGTCGGATGAATCAGACTGTGCTGTCTGTGGTCTGACTGGCGATCGCAGGCCAGCATACAGTTCTTCGGCAAGGCGGTTACGGTTTCTGATCAGATCTTCGCCTGCGACCCAGTTGGTGACCCATTGACCTAGCGAGGCAATTGGCTGGCCAACGGTTTTTTGAATGAGCTGGATGACGATCCAGCCGAGGGCGACACTGCCAAAGGCTTCCCACAGCTCTAGGGTGCTAATAGCGTCTATGCCGACGACCACCGCCAGCAGCGTCCAGGTAGAAAGCAGGATGAAGGCAGCGCTACCAAAGTAGGGCATTACGACAAAAATGCCTAGCATTAGCGGCGCGTAACTAAAGCCAATAGTGCGGATGACAGCGGTTAGCGGTAAATAGCTATTGAAGATAGTGTTGATAATTATCCAGGTACTGAGCGCCCAGAAGCCGAAGCCGATGACAAATAGAATCGCGGAAATAATCAGGCTAAGTACGAAGCGCAGCGGGCGGACCTGGTTGACGAAAAGGACGACAATCTGACTGAGGGATTGAGCAATGCCAGCGATGAAGACGATAGTGAGCGCAGCAGGTAGGCTATTGGGTTGGTTTTGTAGGGTTTGAAAAATGGGTGGACGAAGGGCAATTACTCCTTTCACCAGCTCCCAGAGCTGACTGAAAGCGTCCACTTTTGGCAGGTATGCCAACAGCTGAGCAAAGTGCTGATGAATGTACCAAAAATGACTGTCCAAAACCGCTCCGTTCAAAACCGCTCCGTTCAAAACTACCTTGCCAGCTAATGGATACGGCTGTTGGGGTATTTAGTTTTCAGATCATAGTTAGTTGAGGGTTGGTTGGCAAATTCATGCGATTTGAACCGACCGTTTTAAGCTATCTGTTTTGATCTGACCGTATGGACATGGCGCTGACGGTTTTAGAATAGTGACTTTGCATCCGAGATCGTATTAGCAATGTCTGCTCTGTCTTCCTTTTTTACCAATCGCACCGTCATCATTGCCACGATGCACCACAAAGAGCAGGTGATTGCGCCCGTGGTAGAATCGGCTATGGGTGTCAAAACGCAGGTTCCCAGAGACTTTGACACCGATTGCTTAGGCACTTTTACTAGAGACGTTCAGCGACCCGCCGATCAGCTAGCTACCGCTCGGCTGAAGGCAGAAGCAGCCCTAGAGCTAACGGGAGAAAGCATCGCGATCGCCAGTGAAGGCAGCTTCGGTCCCCATCCTCAAATCCCTTTTGCAGCCTGCGATCGCGAGCTGGTATTCCTCCTAGATACACAGCATCAGCTTGAAATTGTCGGCGAAGTGCTTTCGACCCAGACCAACTTTCAAGGCCAGACGATTCACAGCGTCCAAGCAGCGCTGGACTTTGCCCAGACGGTTGGCTTTCCTGAGCACGGCTTGGTGGTCATGGGCAGCGAAATGGCTAAGGCCAGATTGCCAAAGCGGACGCCCAAACGGATGCCTGAGCGAACAACCAGACGGACGCCCGATAGCAGTGCGATCGCCAAGGGAATCACCACAGAAGCCAGCTTAATAGAAGCCGTTACCTCAGCTTTAGAGCAGTCCCCTAACCAGCAGGCCCATATCGAAACCGATATGAGAGCGCTGTACAATCCCACCCGGATGCAGATAATCGCCGAAGCGACTGTCGACTTAGTTCAAAAAGTCAGCCAGCGCTGCCCCAACTGCGGTTATCCAGGATTCACTATCACTCAGCGCTATCCTGGACTTCCGTGCAGTCTCTGTCAGGCAGCTACGCTATTAACCCTATCTGTCGTCTACGAATGTCAGCACTGTCATTTTAGAGAGACCCGTCAATTTCCCGAAGGGAACCAGTTCGCCGATCCCACTTACTGCTCTTTCTGCAACCCCTAACGCCAGGTAGGTCACGCTACGTCCTGAGGAGATGCACAAATCTCCGGAATTAACAACTCTTTCATCTGTATCTACAACATTTCTAGCGAAATAGGACGGTCAGGTCTTGGAAAGACTGCATCTAGAGCGGCTAGGTCTTTGGCACTTAAGGAGATATCCAAAGCTGCATAGTTCTGTTCAATATGTTCAATCTTGACAGCTTTAGGAATAACAATAACGTTGTCTTGGTGCAGTAGCCAGGCGATGGCAATCTGCGCAGCACTGACTCTCTTCTCTTCTGCCATCTTCGCTAGCACCGAATTGTTCAACAATCTACCTTGCTCGATTGGCGAATAGGCCATCACTGGAATGTTGCGCTGTTTGCACCACGGCAGTAAGTCTAGCTCTACCCCTCGCCTGCCGAGATTGTAGAGAATCTGGTTAGTGGCGATCGCACTACCACCCTCTAGGCCAACTGCCTCTTTCATATCGTCAATGTCGAAGTTGCTGACACCGTAGTCGCGAATTTTTCCAACTTGCTTCAGCGTCTGAAAGGCTTCCAAAGTTTCGGAAAAAGGGACAGAACTGCGCCAGTGCAACAGATACAGATCGAGATAGTCTGTATTCAGGCGTTTTAGGGTGCGATCACAAGCCGCTATGATGCCTTTTTTGGAAGCGTTATGCGGATACACCTTACTGACTAGAAAAACCTCTGAACGATAGGATGCAATCGCCTCACCCACAACCTCTTCCGCACCCCCTTCCCCATACATCTCCGCCGTATCGATCAGGGATATGCCCAGTTATATCCCATGACGGAGCGCTGCAATCTCGTCTGATTTACTGCTACTGCTCTCACCCATGCGCCAAGTTCCCATCCCAAAGACAGGCATCTTCTGACCGCTAGCAAGCTCAACTGTACGCACTTATCATCGCCTACGCAATTTCATCTATATTCTATCGAGCCTGTGTAGCTAGCTCTGCAACTTTACCTTTTATGACAGAAAATCAACTGAATAGGAGGCGGTAGTCTAGAAGAATAGAGTGGTCTAGAAGAATAAGTAGGTATCTTAGGATAGTTTTGGAGATAAAGCACGAGTTATGAAGCGTCGTCACTTTTTGCAGTTTGCAGGTTCTACCCTAGCCGCAATGGGAATGAGCCAAACTGACTTTTTGCGCCAGGCGGACGGGTACGGGCGGGCGATCGCGCAGCCAACCTCTCGTAAGCTAGCGCTGCTAGTCGGCGTAAACGATTATCCTAGCCCAATCTCTGATCTGCGCGGCTGTTTGACCGATGTCGATTTGCAATACGAGCTGCTAACGACCAAGTTTGGCTTTGCGCCGTCAGATGTGCTGAAAATTTCGGACAGTGAGGCAATTAAACCCACCAGAGAGAACCTACTAGATGCTTATAACGAGCATCTGGTGGAGCAGGCAAAGCCGGGCGATGTGGTGGTCTTTCACTATTCGGGTCACGGGGTACCCGTTCAAGACCCTGATCCGATCTATGAAAACAGCAGCGAGAACGGCGCCATCATTTTGAACGACCCGCTAGAAAGATCCGACGGCTCGACCAAGCTACCTGTGGTCATGGGTAGAACGCTATTTTTGTTGACGCGATCGCTCCAAACCAATAATGTCACCACTATTCTCGATAGCTGCCATTCGGGCGGCGGCACCAGGGGCAGCGGTCTCGTCCGGGCAGTCCCTCGCGATTTACTACGAGTCGGTAGCGCTGGCTATGAATCAATTTCTGCTGAGTTCGAGCTACAGCGGCAGCTATTAGCCGAGCAAGGGCTCTCTCCAGAAGACTTTTTAGCCGAGCGCAAAGCGGGGATCTCGAAGGGACTAAGTATCGGCTCGGCTCAGTTCAGCGAGCTAGCATTGGACGCGCCGTTTGATGGCTTCCGGGCGGGTGCGTTTAGCTACCTGCTGACGCGCTACCTATGGCAGCTACCCGGCAGCACCAGGGCAGAATCGATTCGAGTGAATATCACGCGCAGTACCAAAGCAGCGGCAGCAGCGAAGCATCATTCTCAAGTTCCCCTTTTCCAAGCTGCGCCTGGTAGCGATAGCCTAGAGCAGCCAATTTATTTTACTGCGCCCGCTAGCGGTCCGGCAGAAGCCGTGGTGACCAACGTCAGCGGCGATCAAGTGGAATATTGGCTAGGCGGGCTGTCTTCTCAGTCGCTGTCTCTAGCGGATAATGCGCTGCGCTTTACGGTGCTAGACGCTGTGAGAGAGCCCGTCGCAGAAATTGAGCAAGTTTCTCGTAACGGGCTACGGGCAATTGGCAAGAAGCTTTCGGGTGAGGGCGAAATTGCTAGCGGTATGGTACTGCGTGAAACGCTGGTGGGATTGGCAAGTAACCCGCAGCTAAAAGTCGGGATCGACCCGTCACTGGGTGAGGATATGGAAGCGGCGATCGCATCACTATCTGAAGCACTAGTGTCTGAAACGAGCGGGCGATCACAGCTTTTGGTCGCGGCTGTCGATGGAGAAACTGCGTTTGACTATCTCTTTGGCCGCATGACTGAAGAGTATCAAGAACAGCTTACCGCCGATGGCTATACAGACTTGCCGCCTGTGAACACGCTCTCTCTTTTCTCTCCTTCTTTGAACCCGACACCAGATTCCTATGGACGAGTAGGTGAGACTGTTCCCTCAGCGGTGAATAGGCTAAAGCCGCAGCTAAAGCTGTTGTTAGTCAATAAGGTGCTCAAAGGGCTATCTCAAACCTCCTCTTCTTTAGATATCTCGGGCGAAATCTTTACCGTTGGCGGTGGGCCTTCGCTGCCACTTTCTGATGGGTCGTCTACGCGATCGCTTGATGCTGAGGTAGAGCCTTTTGAGGCGGGTAGTAAACTGCGCATTCGAGTGAAAAATGGCAGCGCTAGTGAGTCTCTGTACCTAAGCTGCCTAGTAATTGATCCAACAGGCAGGATGACGGTGGTCTACCCCTATGAGTGGGATGCGCCAGAGGATGCGTCCTTAATTCCTCCCAATACTGAAGAAGTTATTCCTAGACCTGAGGAGGGTAAAGCCTTCGAGGTAGGCGGCGCTGGCTTCTTGGAAGTGATGACGATTACTAGTACGGGCTCTTTGCGTAATGCCTTGCGCGGATTGCAGGAGATTTCTCGCAGTGCGGATGGCTATGTCCCGGTCGGTGGAGACGATAGCGTTGGCTTCTTGGGCGCGCTGCTAAGTGATTTTGATGATATTTCGCGATCGGCGACCTTTGGGGTGACGGATGTGGACAGTGATCGGAAAGTGGTGGATGGAGGTGCGATCGCCATCTCTTCTACCGTCATTGAGGTCGCATAGTAATGAAACTCAAGTTGATAGGTTACGGATCGAAGATTGAAAGATAGAGATTTGATGGTGGGAACGTTAAGGCGCTGGCTACTCGTTAGTTTGTGCGCAGTAGGGCTAGGCGCAGCTCCTATCCTGAATGCGGAGACGCTAGCGCAGGCAGAAGCCGTATCGGAGCAGTCTCAGAATGAAGCTTTGGAAAGAGCGACTGAGCTAAATGGTAGGGTAGCTGAACTCTATCAACAGGGTCGCTATGCAGAAGCTATCCCCCTAGCACAGGAAGCCTTGCTGCTACGCGAAACAGCCTTGGGTGAGAATCATCTGGATATCGCAATCAGCCTGAACAGCTTAGCTACACTGTATCAGGCTCAAAGCAACTATGCAGAAGCGCTACCTCTTTACGAACGGGCGCTATCAGTCTTTGAGACAGCGCTAGGTGAAAATCATCCAGCAGTCGCAATCAACTTGAACAACTTAGCAGAACTGTATCGGACTCAGGCCAACTACACAGAAGCGCTACCGCTCTACGAACGGGCGCTATCGATCTTTGAAACAGCCCTGGACGAAAATCATCCATCTGTTGCAACCAGTTTGAACAACTTAGCAGAACTATATCAGGCTCAGGGCAGATACACAGCAGCGCTACCGCTCCATGAAAGGGCACTGTCAATTCGTGAAGTGGCTCTGGGTGAAAATCATCCATATGTCGCAACCAGCCTAAACAACTTAGCAGAAGTGTATCGAGCCCAGGGAAACTACACAGCAGCGCTGCCGCTCCATGAACGGGCGCTGTCAATTCGTAAGATGGCCTTAGGTGAGAATCACCCGTCTGTTGCAATCAGTCTGAATAACATAGCGGCGCTGCACACAGACCAAAGTAACTATGTAGAGGCGCTACCGCTCTTTGAACAGGCACTATCAATTGGTGAAGCAGCCTTGGGTGAAAATCATCCATATGTCGCAACCAGCTTAAACAACTTAGCAGAACTGTATAGAGCCCAGGGAAACTATGAAAAAGCGCTACCGCTCTATGAAAGGGCGCTATCGATTCGTGAAACAGCTTTAGACGAGAATCACTCAGACGTTGCGGTTAGCCTAAATAACCTAGCAGGACTATACCAAGATCAGAGTGACTACGAAAAAGCGCTACCGCTCTATGAAAGGGCGCTATCGATTCGTGAAACAGCTTTAGACAAGAACCACCCATCTGTCGCCAATAGCTTAAATAGTCTAGCGGCGCTGTACCTGGCTCAGCGCAACTATACAGAAGCGCTGCCGCTCTTTGAACGAGCGCTATCGATTCGTGAAACAGCCTTAGGCGAGAACCATCCAGACGTTGCAACTAGCTTAAACAATTTGGCAGGATTGTATCAAGCGCAGGGTAACTACTCAGCAGCGCTGCCACTCTTTGAACGGTCGCTATCGATTCGTGAAACAGCCTTAGGAGAGAATCATCCATCTGTCGCAACCAGCTTGAACAATTTAGCAGTACTGTTTCACGACCAAGGCGATCGCGCAGCAGCACTGCCGCTCTATCAACGGGCGCTATCGATTCGTGAAACAGCCTTAGGAGAGAACCATCCAGACGTTGCAACCAGCTTGAACAATTTGGCAGGACTATATCAAGAGCGGGGCAACTATGAGAAAGCACTACTGCTTTATGAACGGACGCTGTCGATTTCCGAAGCAGCCTTAGGCGAGAATCATCCGTCTGTCGCAATCAGTTTGAACAACTTAGCGGTACTGTATCAAGCGCAAGGTAACTACGCAGCAGCGCTACCACTCTTTGAACGGTCGCTATCAGTTCTTGAAACAGTCTTGGGCGAGAACCATCCATCTGTTGCAACCAGCTTTCAAAATTTAGGAACGCTGTATTGGGCTCGAAACGATATCAAAAAGGCCAATGAGCTGCATAAAATGGGCTTTGACATAGAAGAGAGTAATCTAAGCAGTATGCTACTAAGCTCTTCAGAGAATCGAAAGCAACTGTATATCAAAACGATAGAAGGAACAACAGACGCAGGTATTTCCCTTAACATACAGGATGCAATCAATGACTTAGACTCGACTAATCTAGCGCTATCTACCGTTCTGCGGCGAAAAGGAAGGGTTCTAGATAGCACCGCCAGCTCGCTACAGCGTCTACGCCAGCAGCTATCGCCCGCTCAGCAGCTACAGCTAGACGAACTCAGCACTATCCGCAGCGCCCTATCAAACCTGCAATCAGGTGGCCTCGGTAACCGCACACCTCAGCAGTACAAAGCAGAGCTTAGTCAGCTAGAAACAAAAGCAGAAACGATAGAAGAACAGCTCGCTAGAGTTAGCGCTGAATTTAGGGCAGAGACTGCCCCCGTTTCCATCGCAGCCGTACAGGAACAGATTCCTAATGATGCCGCTCTAGTCGAATTCATTCGCTACACCGCCTACGATCCAAAGAACGTTGCTAATCTGTGGGGAGACGACTACTACGCAGCCTACGTTCTCACGCAGCAAGGCAGTGCCAAAGCTATCGACCTTGGCCCAGCCGCCTCCATCGACCCGATAGTTGCTCAGTTCCAAACCGCACTCAGCACCCAGTCCGCCAGCACCGCAGCAATTGCCCGACAGCTAGACGAAAAGCTCATAGCACCCCTACGCCCTCACCTATCGAACAAAACACATCTGCTACTTTCCCCTGACAGCCAGCTAAACCTAATTCCCTTCGATGCCCTCATTGATGAAAACAACCGCTATCTGATTGAAACCTACCAAACCAGCTACCTATCATCTGGCCGTAACCTGCTCAAGCTTGGGCTAAACGCACCCAGCCAGCAGCCACCCGTCATTATCGCCGATCCAAACTACGCAGGCGGTAAAGCTACCACCCCCAATAGCGACAACAGCAGATCAATCGATGCTAGCAACCTCAGCTTTGCCCCCCTTCCTGGTACTGCTCAAGAAGCCGCAGCCATCGCCCCCCTCTTGCCAGACGCAACCCTCTTCACCGCAGGCCAAGCCACCGAAAGCAACCTCAAGCAAGTCGATGCTCCCAGCATCCTCCACATCGCCACCCACGGCTTCTTCCTTCCCGACGTAGAATTTATCCCACCCTTTGAACCTAGCAGTCGCAGCGTACTCGGCGCTAGCTTCAGCCTCATAGACACAGAAAGACCCACCCAAGTCACACCCAGCAACACA
>JBCCOH010000096.1:0-20737 GCA_039111275.1 Cyanobacteria bacterium P01_D01_bin.1
ACTATTTTGTTGCCTTCAATAAATCCCTTGAAGCAAACAGCATTGGAGCCAGGACGGGTATCAATACCGACGACAACATTTCCCCACTTGCGAAGCAAGACATAAGGGGGATCGAATGGCCCTGCTGAAGAAGGCCCTAAGAAATAATGTTCTCCGCTAGGAATATCTGACACTGACGTAGCAAAAGACGCTAACAAAGATGGAGGCTCACTGTGGCCCGTTAAAGCATTGTTCATCAGCAACGCTACAGAACATCCTAGCGCCGCTAGAGTTCTTTTAGCCAAAACTCTTTTAGCCGAAACTCTTGTGTCAATAGTCATGAATATTTGTTGATAGTTCGTGTCAGATATAGACAACTTCGATAAGTACGAGAAATCTTAAAACACTTCAGAAAAGTTTCAATACGCATAGATTTTTCTAATTCGCAAGGGAGACGCTGGATAGATAATGGATCACCCCGTAGAGGTATATCATGCTGTGCCCTACGGCATATTGAGACATAGCCGATAGGTTATTTAGACATACGTTTCTAATCATTGGCAGAAACTGTATCGTGAGCAACTAAAAACGGTTCTTGAATCGGACACATTTGGAGAGCTTCTATAGCTTTGGTCACTTAGCTTACGGCATAGCACGGGCTGTGACCCTTGACGTTATAGGGCTAAGCGACTCGCGAAGGGCGAATGCAATCCGCTCTTTGCTATGAGCGAATCCCCCACCCTCTTTAATTACTTATGTTACAAGAAGATTTCAGCGGTAGCTTTCCACCAGCAGGCTGGACTGTTTTCAATGGTGAAAATGAACCTGGTTCCGATGAGCAATTCTTTCCAGGTGACGTCGAATGGTCGGTTGGGAGCTTGAGCGGCAATCGAGTTGCTTTTGTATCCGGTGAAGACATAGAGGCAGAGGGCGGTCTAGCCGAAGATTGGTTGGTAACCTCACTGTTAAGACCTGAGACAGGGCAGAGCACGCTGACATTCGATGCCCTGGCATTCCCAGATAGCACGCCTAGTGATTTTTCTGTGCGCGTTTCTAGGGGTAGCCAAACCGATCAGACGGGCTACGAGGTCGTTGCGACTTATGCTTCGGATGAATTTACAACAGATTTTCAATCTTTTGAGGTTGATTTGAGTGAGTATGCGGG
The DNA here is from genome assembly GCA_039111275.1 of Cyanobacteria bacterium P01_D01_bin.1. Taxonomy (GTDB): domain Bacteria; phylum Cyanobacteriota; class Cyanobacteriia; order Phormidesmidales; family Phormidesmidaceae; genus Phormidesmis. The sequence goes on from JBCCOH010000096.1 coordinate 1,145, forward strand.
TGATCGCGTATACGTCGGCTTTGTGATGGAAAACGACGACGGCGATACCTGGGTGCTTGACAACATTGGCGGGCCACCGCTTGCGCCTGAAGTTTTGATTTCCTTGCCGGGCGATCAGTTTGGACTGAGTGAAGGCGGCGTCGATCAAACTCTGCTGGTCAACTTGTCTACGGCACCGACCGATGAGGTGATGGTCGGTTTTAGTTCTGACGGCACGGACGTTGAAGCGGTTGCGCCCATTGTATTCACCCCAGAGAACTGGGAGACACCTCAGTTTGTCAATTTCACAGCTATTCAAGACGGAATTGTGGAAGGCGACGAGAACGGAGAAGAGAACATCACGATTAGCGTTGAGGTCAGTAGCGCTGATGCAGACTACGATGCGCTAGCGGTGGCCGATGTTACCGGGATAATCGCAGATGCTGGCATTCCTTATTTCTCTAGCTACCGCACCGTAGAAGAAACCTTCGACGATATAGAAGCATTAGTTCTAGCTAATCCTGAGCTTACCGATTGGATTGACATCGGCGATACCTACGACAAACTGACGCCTGGCGGCCCCGAGGGCTACGACATTCAGGCGCTAAAGCTAACCAACGAGGCATTCGAGCTGCCAAACGGTGAAGATAAGCCTGTGCTATTCATGCAGGCGGCGATTCACGCGCGTGAGCTGACTACAACAGAGCTAGTGACCCGCTTTGCCGAAGATCTAATTGCTGATTATGGCATTGATGCCGATGCTACCTGGCTGCTGGATTATAACGAAATTCATATTGTTCCAATCGTCAACCCTGACGGTCGAAAGTTCGCTGAGCAGGGCTACTTTTGGCGAAAAAATACCAACCCCAACCCGGCGCCAGGAGAAGACCCGGCCCCTTTTCCGAACTATGGCATAGATCTCAATCGAAACTACGGGTTTGAGTGGAGTAACGGCGTAGCCAGCGATGGCACAACCGGTATAGGGTCCTCCGGCAATCCGAGTTCTGATGCCTATCACGGTACTGGTCCTTTCTCAGAACCTGAAAGTAAAGCCGTCAGCGACTATGTTTCTACCCTGTTCGAGCCGAATGGACCAGAGCTGTTAAACAGTCCCACACCCGAGCTAGAGCGCATTTATGCGCCAGTTCCCGACGATATTTCTGGTATCTATGTGGACTATCACAGTTTTGCCGAAGGCATTCTCTATGCTTGGGGCTGGGCAGAAGGGCTGATTGCCCCTAATGATGAAGCGTTACGCACGCTGAGTCGTAAGTATGGCTTTTTTACCGGGACGGTAGGAGAGCCCTATGATTCGCTGCCTGCGCAGGTATTTGGCGCGGTTGGCGGAGCTACTGACGATTGGGCCTACTCGACCTTCGGGGTGCCGGGGCTGACGATAGAAATTGGCACAGCCTTCTTTCAGCCCAGTGAAGATTTTGAGAATGAAATTTTTCCTGACAATCTGCCGGGTATCTACTATCTGGCAAAGGCAGCCCGTCGTCCGTACCAGACGCCTGCTGGGCCAGAGTCTGTGTCGGTAGAAGTGGATCTAGCACAGGTGGTGGCTGGGAAGGCAGTGCAGATTGATGCGATCGCCAATGACACTCGCTACAAAGATAGTGACGCCATTGGCAACGGCATAGATGAAGCCCCTGAGACCTTCGAAAACGTCACCGCAGGGCGCTACTCGATTGGTCAACCCTCCTGGATAGAAGGCGTAGAGCTGTTTGCAATGCAGGCCGCAGATGGCACGTTTGACAACGATATAGAATCTCTAACAGCGACCATCGATACAACAGATTTAGCGCCGGGTCGGTACACCGTCTATGTTGAAAGTCAGGATGCTGCAGGAAATTGGGGCGTACCCACAGCCACTTTTTTAGACGTGGTGGCAGCGCCAGAAGCGGCAGTCACGACAATGGGCTCTGATGCCGGAGAAAGCTTAATTGGCACAGGTATGGCAGACGTCATCTATGCGCTAGGCGGGAATGATACGGTCGCGGGTGGGTTAGGAGACGATATTCTCTTTGGCGGCACGGGCGATGACGTAATTAGGGGCGACAAGAACAGTCGCTCTGCTGGTGGCGTAACGGGCGGAGATGATGTTCTCTATGGCGGTGCGGGTAATGATCGCATTGGCGGTAAAGGAGGAGATGATCAGCTTTATGGCGATGCGGGTGATGACCTGCTGTGGGGAGATGCGGGCGACGATTTGCTTTGGGGTGGGGCAGGCAACAATACGCTAACTGGCGATGATAATTCTGGCGGCGAGGGCAGCGATACATTCGTGCTCACCCTTGAGGAAGGCACGGATACCGTGACGGACTTCGAGACAGGAATAGACTTTATCGGTTTGTTTGGCACATTGAGCTTTGGGCAGTTGACTATTCGCCAAGCGGACGATGACGCGCTGATTGAATTCGATGAGCAAACTCTAGGCATACTTTTAGGCGTCGATGCTGATGCTTTGAGTGAGACAGATTTTGTTTTGGTGTAAGTCCACAGGCAATGCCGCTCTAGAAGCGATCGCCCACGCTAAACATCACAGTCACGTCCGTGTCATCGTTAACGCCTAGCTCCAGTCTTGCAGTCCCAATATCACTGACCGCACGCAGTCCGATACCAGCACCAAAGCCGCTTCCCGGTTTATCACGTGCTTCGGCAGGTTCACCAATCACAGCGGAGCCTGACCCCAAATCACTTCCATAGTCAGCAAACAGAGTGCCACCGACAGTCACATTGCGCCTCATAGCATCAAATGAAAATATCGGAAAGCGATACTCCGCCGTCGCCTGAACAAAACTGCGTCCGGTGCCGACCTCTCCGCGCTCATAGCCACGCACTGAGTTCGCACCACCCAGGCTAAACGACTCATACGGCGGCGCGTCACCTAGAATCGTGCCCGCCTGCGCATTGAGTACCAGCGTTCTGGGTCCGTCAGTGAAGCCAAACAAATTAAGCGGGAGAAAGTGCGTGTAGTTAGCGCTAAGACGATTGAAGAAAAGGCTCGCATTTCCTACTGGAATGGATTGATCCATTCCAAACAGTAGCCGATAGCCTTCAGTCGGTTCGCGGGTATCGTCTCTCGCATCTAGCTCACCTGCTAGGTTTAGCGTCAGCAGGTCGTCATCACCTAAATCGCTGACGGTGAGCCGACTGCCCAATTCGTCTCTAGAAAACATATCGGAGGAAAACGCGCCATCACGAATGGTCACTCGCTGATAGGAAAGTCCAACAGCAGCCGATAGCTGATCGCTAAAAGGGCGAAAATATTCCACGCCACCGCCCAAACGATGCACCCACGGGTCATCTCCGTTAGGCAAATCTACATTAGTTTTGCCGTTGTCAAACTCCGTTTCCACGCCGCGCTGGTTGGCCACATTAAACGCTATTCCCGACTCATCTCCCAAAGGAATTGTGTAGTCAGTCTCGAATCCTAGCGCGTTTACACCGCCAGTGATGCCGACAGCAATGGACTGGCCACTGTCACCGATATTGGCAAGGCCGCCGTAGCCCGTGAGCGCAAAGCCGCTGGCTCGGTTGTCGATAGTAAAGGTGACAGGTCGCCGCAGCGGACCCTGCAGTGCGGTAGGTAAGGGAAATCTGCCAAAGCCGTAGAAGAATTTGTTTGGCCTTTGCGCGGTGATGATTAGGGCAATTCGGCCAGGGTCAGCGCTAGGTTCAATGCTGAGGGTGATTTCTTCAGCTAGCGGTTCTAGTTTCGCTAGCTCTGTCAGAACTCGCTGCTCGTCGTATGTATCTCCAGGCTGAAATGATAGGGACTGGAGAATTCTGTCTGCTCGAAGAGATTCGCTGTCGAAGACTTTGTTATCAACCACTTTAAGCTGAATGTCTGCGATGGTGATTGCCTGCTGACTGGCGGGTGTGTTGGTTGTGATCGCATCAGAGCTAGTAACCGCCTCAGAACCAGTAAGCGCCTCGGAGCTAGCGATTACAGGACTCGCGATCGCCTGCCCCCTCAAATGGTCAAAATCCATGCCAAAAACAAATAGAGGCCCCGCTGCAATCCCCAATGTCGCAGCTGTCAACCCTTCTAATTGTTCTTCTAATTGCTTACGAGCGCTTTTGTAGGTAAAGAGAGTAGAAAGTGTATGAATGTTCAACGGTACGACCTGAAGAGAGCAGTAGACAGGAGGCGTGGAGGATCGTATGGGTCCACCCGTGAGGCGTGAATTCGACAACGCTAGTCTACCGCCTTCGGTCACTATTATTGTTGACTTGAGCTATTAGCTTATTCAAGCGGACTTTCTTCCACTATTCGCGTGGCTCATCTTACAGCGTTCCGAAACGCTAGAAAACGAACAAGAACAACTCCTAGAAAAACTGGCTATACAGCCTGAATTATCAGAGGCTATTTCCCTAGCTCAAGGGTTCCTTGAGCTGGTGCGCAAACGACTGCCTGATCAGTTGGATGACTGGCTAAATTGACTTGTTAGCCAAGCGCTTCATCCTGAGCTAACGGCATGTTTGCCCTCTTTGCTACAGCCTGCTGCTATTCGCCCAAAACTTTCTGCTCTGCGGTGTCAAAACGCGCTAGCTATCTGCTTCGTTAGAAGTCAACAAAGACTGTAAGGTAGGGGTCAAGACGTTAGTAAACGAAAGCTGATGAATGAAGAAATGATGGCCTGCGATCGCCTGTAGCGCAAATTCTGACGTATGAGTTTGCCAAAGGGCAACGTCTGCTTTACTCACAATTGGATCTGACTCACCCCACACTCCTGTTATGGGAAAAGGAAATGGCTCGCCAGGCTGATGAGTATAGGTTTCTAGCACCGTAAAATCTGCACGCAGCGTCGGCAGCACCAAGCTCATAAGCTCGGCGTTATTCAATACGCTAGTCGGCGTGCCTTGGTACCGCTTTAGCCTATTAATAAAAGCCTCATCGTCAAGCGTATGCATAAGGGGTGGCTGAACAGCTAGATGTGGCGCACGGGCCGCCGCCGCCCAAAAATGAACAGGTACAATTTGCGCAGAGCGCCTGAGCCACCGACAGACTTCAAAGGCGACCAGCGCACCCATGCTATGGCCAAAAACGGCAAACGGAACGTTTAGATAGGGCAGTAGCTGAGGACCCAGCGCCTGCACAATATCAGACAGATGCGTTAGCGCTGGTTCTGCAAGCCGCTTGCCACGTCCTGGTGGCTCAACGGCTAAAACCTCAACGCTCTCTGGCAGCTGGCTAGCCCAAGGCCGAAACATCCAGGCAGAGCCACCAGCATACGGAAAGCAAACAAGCCGCAGCTTAGGGCAAACTCGCTGCTGCGGACAGACTAACCACCCCGTCATGTGTCAGTGCCCTCATCAGCCGCCGAGCCTGCATCTACCAGAGTTGAGTAGGTATAGCCTAGCTGCCGGAAATCTAGAACGTCCTTTGCCCTGACAACTTTGGCAGCGGCTGGCGCGGTGTAGAGATCAATGAAGTTTGCGCCGTCAGGGCCGTAGCTACCAGGGGCAGAAAGTCCACCATCCCAAGGCCACATTGGGTCGGCTAGGTTGTGTCCAAAGGGGCGATCGCGCTCTGGATAAAAATCCTCTCCGCTGTGCCCTTGATCCTGCCACTGAGCCCAAAGTCGATCTACGTTGGCATGATGTAGCCAAAAGATCGGATCGTAAGGAGAGCAGGGAATACTGTCCATCGTCCCTAAAATATCGAGCTGATGAGCCACCCCCTGACTCCAATCATCCCAGTCGACTAGGCTACCGCCAATCACAGAATGCGTAAACGCGTGTAGTGCCCAGCCGGGCATGTAGTCTGATTTCTCAGTCTGCTCGTTAGGCACCAGAGCACCTTCAATTAGCGCGTTAAACACCTCATAATTATCAGTATCGAACAAAGCCTCTATCTCGCTTTGCGGCAGCGGATAGGCATCAAACGGCGGTAGAGCTGAAAACCGAAGCAGGTGAGGCCCAAGCGATTCTAGAGTAATCGCGTCAAAGTGAATTCGCTCATTGAGCTGCCAGCTTGCGAACGTGCTGGTTTGCACCTCGCCGCCCTCTAGGCTACCGCGTCCGGGGATCTCGACAAAGGTCCCCTGCCCTGAAGTGCCCAAAAAATCTGCCTGCATCATCACGCCTAGCGCATCAGGATCAGTCCAATCCCAGTACGGAACAGTCACGCTAGGATCAACTGCCTGTAGGGCCTGTTCAAAATCGATTAGAAACTGCCGATGCCAGGGCAAGAACGCCGGATAGCTATGAGCCGGGTTGCCGCGAGCAGGGCCAGTTGCACCCAGACTCTGTCGAAAGCCCATCGTCAAAATGTGCCGAACTACAAACTGTTCGTACAAGCTGATAGTAGAGCCAGCAGGGTAGGTGTTTTGCAGCGTGTCTACAGCAGTGACAAAGGCCGCTTTCTCTGCCGGAGTAAGCGCAGTGACGCTCTTGCGAACAGATAGCCGAACAGCGGGATCGGCCGCGCCTGATTGCGCAGGAAAAACTAGCGCAGGACCAGGAGCATCTGGCGGAGGCGGATAGTAAACGCCCGAATTGCTTCGTAGCCGAGCAAGGCCAACAACAACAACCGCAGCAAGTATTACCACGCTAATGAACACACTTAGCGTTAGCTTCCTGCTTATTTTTGGCAGGCGAGGTTTGAAATTAAAGCACACGAAAGCAGAGTAAATTGTTGAATTTCACGGTAGCATGACTTAGGCAAGGCCGATTCATAAACGAACCGACGTGCTAAATCCGACGCACTAAATATCTCGATAAGTACCTCAGAAGCTGCTTGATAAGTCGCTGGCGGTCTGTAGGCAGCCGAAATGATGGCCAAAAGCCAGACATCTAGAAGGCTGTAGATGGTCAAAGAGCGATAGCCAAAAGGACAGTCGGAGAGATGGGCTAGAATTGCCTGGAATGTACTACCTTCGAAGGCATCAGGAAAAACACTGAAAGAAATATAGCAAAGCCCAGTAGAAGGATCTATACTTATTAAGAATGATTACCAATACGACAGTCACGAGACTGCGGCTGGTGACACGATTAGCGTCGTGACTGGATCCAGCAAGCTAATTCGGTCTGTAGTCTAAACGGTAACGCTGCTAGCAGCGCTAGCTGTAGGGTGTGTTTTCTCCCTTTGGAATAGAAGCAAGCTTTCCAAAGGATCTTTCTTTCAGCATGTTTGTGGATCACTCAGTTAAGAATTACAAAAGTTATCTTAGAGACGACGAAAGAGGCGACGAACAGCTCATCGACCGGCAGCTTTCGTCGTCATTAGGCGCAGATCCACGAATCGCCGAACCGAAGGCGCAATCGGCGCCTGCACTGACAGATACTGCGCTACCAGACAGGTTACTAGATAGGCTACGCTGGTACGCAACCTACAGACCCGAACAGGTTGCCTATCAGTTCCTAGCTGACGACGGTGCGCCTGTTCCAGAGTCAAAACTAACCACCTGGACGTACCGCGATCTGTTTTTGCAGGTGCAGAAAGTCGCTGAAGTACTCACTGCTGAAGTACTCACTGCTGAGCTTCCGACTGCTAAGCTGCCGAGTACAGAGGCCATCGGTAGGAAGGCCACCGACGGAAAATTCATCAGTAGAGAATTCGCAGCCCAGCGGATTCTACTGATCTATCGACCTGGGCTAGAGCTAGTAGCAGCGTTTTTAGGCTGTATGTCTGTAGGGGCGATCGCAGTTCCTGTCCCACCGCCTCGCCGTCACGAAAGTCTATCGCGCTGGCAGCACATCCTTACTGATGCAAGCGCTAGCGGTATCCTAACAACTCAGACGCTATCTAGCGAGCTGACCCCTTTGCTTCAAGCGGCTCGCGAGTCCTCCCCTTCTATTAAATGGGCTGTTACGGATGTAGATACCGGGCTATCGGCTGAAGCGTTAGACAGTGCGCTAATAAACAGTGCGCTACATACTCCACCCCATACGCGCTCAGAACAGCAAGCCCGACAGCAAGCCAGAAGCTTAGAAGAAATTGCCTTCTTGCAGTACACCTCCGGCTCTACTAGCCAGCCTAAGGGCGTGATGGTGACACACAAGAATCTGGCTCATAACTTACAGCAGATACAGCAAGCTTTTGGCCACAGCGATCGCCCTAGCGACCAGTCGCCTCACGGTGTAATCTGGCTGCCGCCGTATCACGATATGGGACTTATCGGCGGCATCTTGCAGCCCCTTTACGGTGGCTATCCGGTTACGCTAATGTCGCCTGCTTCATTTTTACGGCGACCCCTACGGTGGCTAGAGGCGATTTCTTACTTTGGCGGAACAACTAGCGGCGGGCCTAATTTTGCCTATGACTACTGCGTTCAAAAGATTACGCCTACAGATTGCAACAAACTAAATCTCTCTTGTTGGCAGGTCGCTTTTACTGGCGCTGAACCCGTGCAGGCCAAAACCCTACAGCGATTCTCAGACACCTTCTCTAGCTGTGGATTTAAAGCGTCTGCCTTTTATCCCTGCTATGGCTTAGCCGAATCTACCTTGTTTGTCTCTGGCGGGTCACCTACAGAGCCGCCTGTTATTGTTACGCTCGACCGTCAGGCACTGCTAAACAACCGAGCTGTAGAGGTAGGCTTGGTGTATGAAGCAGACGGAAAGATTGCCGATGAAAGAATTACAGACAAAGAAATTGCAGACAAGCAGATTGCAGACAAAAAAATCGCGGACGAAAGAACAACACTAGTCAGCGCTGGTGAGGTGACGGGCCAGGAGGTCCAGATTGTTGATCCTCAAACAGGCAGCGTCTGCAAAGAGCAAGAGATTGGTGAGATTTGGCTATCAGGTGAGAGCGTTGCTGCTGGCTATTGGAATCAAGAATGCGCGACGCAGCAGGCTTTTCAAGCTACGCTACCAGGTGGCGATCGCCTATTCCTAAAAACAGGTGATTTGGGCTTTCTTTTTCAAGACGAGCTGTTCGTCACCGGGCGATTAACCGATCTAATCATCATTCGCGGTCAGAATTACTACCCTCAGGATATAGAGCAGGCTATTCGATCGGCGCATCCTGACTTTGCATCAGCAAGCGCAGCTTTTAGCCTGAACAAGGCGGGTAAAGAAACGCTAGTTGTCGCGCAAGAAGTGACGCGCGCAGCAGTGCGATCGCTTCGCAAAGGAACGGTGAGAGCAGCCGATATGACAGCCGCTATCCGCTCAGCTGTCTCGAACGAGTTTGGTCTTCAAGTTGAGGCGATCGCGCTGCTAAAGCCGGGTAAGATTCCTAGGACAACTAGCGGAAAAGTACAGCGACATCGCTGTAGGGCGCTGTTTGAATCCGACCAGTGGGATGCAATTAATGCGACCAAACCAGATCGGCTAGAGCAGTATCGGCTAGAGCAGTATCGGCCAGAACAGTCGCATCCTATTAAGGGACAAGTCGCAGGACAAGCACCAAAGCATCAGCAATCCACAGCGCGTTCAGTCTCTAGCCGGGACCAGCAAACGGTCACTGAACTGTTGCACTGGCTAAGAAACTACGCCCATGAGCATATTGAATCTAGGCAGATGGATGAGCGCCGCTGTCTGACTCCTGGCGTAGTTCTAGACTTTGGCAATCAGGGACTGCTCGGAATGCAGGTGCCTAGATCCTACGGCGGGCTAGGGCTAGGTCACCAGGCAATGCTCGATATCATTCAGCAGCTAGGGGCGATCGACCCTACCCTAGCGCTCTTCGTTGGCTTGAACAACGTGCTTGGCATCCGTCCGATCCTACGCTATGGCTCCGAGCAGCTAAAAGCAGAGTGGCTACCCAAGCTAGCAGCTGGCCGAGAACTAGCCGCCTTCGCGCTCACCGAGACAGGCGCTGGCTCCCACCCAGTTGGCATCGCGGCCACAGCCACACCGACTGCAGCAGGCTGGCAGCTTCAGGGCGAGAAAATCTGGAGCGGCTCAGCCGCCTGGGCTGGCATTATCAACGTGTTTGTTCAACAGATCGATGATGCCGGGCGACCGCTAGGAATTGCCGGTTTTGCAGTAGAGAAAGGAACACCCGGACTCAGGCAGGGGCCAGAGGCACTGACCATGGGCATGCGGGGCATGGTTCAAAATACGGTGCTGCTAAACCAGGTGCCTGTAGAAGCTACGCAGCAGCTAGGAGAAGCTGGCACCGGGATGGGCGTAGCGCAAGATGCGATGCAATACGGACGGCTGGCGATCGCCGCTGCCTGCGTCGGTGGAATGAAGCGATGCGCTCAGCTCATGCTGCGCTACGCCCGGCGTCGGCGAATCTCTACAGGCCGACTGCTCGACAATCCGGTCCTGCTCAGTCGGCTCAGCTGGCTAAGACATGCAACCGCCCTAGTAGAAAGCTTAGTCACGCTAATAGCAACTCGTCTCGATCGGGTGCTACCCGTCTGCGAAGACCTGTACGCAGCCTGCAAAATCATAGCGCCAGAGCTTTATTGGCAGGCCACAGACTCTCTAATGCAGTCTTTGGGGGGACGCGGCTACATAGAGACAAACCTAGCGCCTCAGATGCTGCGAGATGCTAGAGTGCTGCGGATATTTGAAGGGCCAACTGAGGCGATCGCAATGCATTTGGGCGCGTGTACGCTGTCTAAGCCTGAATCGCTGCGATCGCTCTTTGCCGATCTCGAACAGCCCCAGACAGGCGAACTGCTATTCAAAGCTCGGCAAACCATAGAAGCCGTTCACGATCCTTTTGTAAAAAGGCTCAGTCAGTACCAGCTAGGAAAAGCATCAGCCTGGGCACTAAGCGTGGCGAGTATGAAAGCGACTCAGGCACCTGTAGCTTCAATTAAATGGGGAGAGCGCCAGCTAGATCAAGCAATTGAACAAGCCCTAGGCGCTACCTCAGCAGCGGCTACGACGCTCGACGCAGAGCGCACAGCCGCGTGGATCGCAGACTATGAAAGTAGTATTGGCAGCGTAGATTCACTAGCTGCGATCGCCGACCTAGACGAACTGCTTCAGCCAGAGATACTTCAGCCAGAGATAGCATCTAGCCCGGCTGCTAGTTCTGCTTCTGTCGCTAGATCCAACAGTCAGGCGACTTATAACCTAGCTGCTTTAACGGCTACTCCAACAGCTACTCCATCGGCGATCACACAAGAAAAAGCACTTACACAGTGGATGAGGCAATGGATTGCTGAGCAGCTTAACGCCGATCTCAACACTATCGATCCTGCTCGCACCTTTGCAGATTACGGATTAGATTCAGTGATGGCAGTCGAACTCGCTGAAGATCTCAGCCAGCATTTGCAGCTATCAGCGCCGCTAGAGGCAACGCTAGCCTGGAACTTTCCCACTATATCGACACTGGCCGCATATCTATCTGGAGTCACCGAAAGGGAAACGAGTCAGAAGCCAGCGGCAGACTCTCCTACTCCTATCTACGCTTCCAAGCGTCCGCCAGAGCCGACGCCAGCTGTAGACGATCTTCAACAGCTTTCAGAGGCAGAACTCGCCCAAGCGCTCTCAGCAGAGCTTGCAACCATGAGGGGGCATAACGCATGAGCCAATCTTCCTCTTCTAGCTTCGGCAGATCTCTTGCCGAAGACGCTTTGCCCGATCGTTCGCCTGCAAACTACCGAAACCTCCTGCAAGATGCAACCGTACAGATTCGCAGACTGCGACACCAGGTCGTTCGGCTAGAACAACAACAAACTGAGCCAATTGCTATTGTCGGTACGGCCTGCCGCTTCCCAGGCGGAGCCAATAGCCCTGACGCTTATTGGCGGCTGCTGCGCGACGGCGTAGACGCGGTAGGAGAGATTCCAGCGCAGCGCTGGGACGTAGAGACCTTCTACGATAGCGACCCCGATGCGGCTGGCAAGATGTACACCCGCAGCGGCAGCTTCATCGATCAGGTCGACCAGTTTGACCCGCATTTTTTTGGCATTTCACCCCGCGAAGCCGACCAGATGGACCCGCAGCAGCGCCTGCTGCTAGAAGTGAGCTACACAGCGCTAGAAAATGCCGGGCTGCCCGCATTTGATATGAAAGGCAGCGCTACGGGCGTTTTTGTGGGTCTCTGCTTTGACGACTATGCTCAGCGCAGCGTTCACTCAGGAGATCTAACCCGCATCAACGCCTTTAGCAGCCTGGGCAATACGCGCAGCATTGCCGCTGGCCGCATTGCCTACACCTTTGGCTTTCAAGGACCTGTACTTCAGCTCGATACTACCTGCTCTTCTTCTTTGCTAGCGGTGCATCTAGCCTGCCAGAGCCTGCGTAATCAAGAATCTGACCTAGCGCTTGCGGGCGGCGTAAACCTGATGCTATCACCAGAGGTGAGCGTAGGCTTTTGCAAGCTAGGGGCGCTATCGGTTGACGGGCGCTGTAAGCCCTTTGATGCCAGCGCAGATGGCTACGGCCGCGGCGAAGGGTGTGGCATAGTCGTGCTCAAGCGACTGTCAGATGCGATCGCCAATCGAGACAACATTCTTGCCTTAGTAAAAGGCTCTGCGGTCAATCACGATGGCACTAGCAACGGACTGACCGCTCCTAATGGTTCAGCGCAGACCGCTGTAATCAAACAGGCGATTGCCAACGCGCAGATAGACCCCGACCAAATCCAGTACGTAGAAGCGCATGGCACAGGCACTCCCCTAGGCGACCCGATAGAAATTCTCTCGCTTAGCCGCGCGCTTAGAGAAGATCGCTCAGAGCACTCTCCGCCGCTATGGGTTGGCTCGGCCAAGTCGAACTTTGGCCATTTAGAAGGGGCTGCGGGCGTGGCGGGGCTGCTCAAAATCATTCTCTCTCTACAGCATCAGCAAATTCCGCCAAATCTCCACTTCTTGTCACCTAACCCTCGAATTCCGTGGGAGCATCTGCCAATCAGCGTTCCTACCCAACTCACGCCCTGGCCCCAGACACAAGCGCCTAGATGCGCTGGGCTAAGTGGATTTGGCATGAGCGGCACCAATGTACACCTGGTCATACAGGCAGCCGATCCATCAGACCTATCAAAGGGTAAAGACCAGGGCGACGACCGCTCTGCTCATCTGCTGGCGCTCTCAGCTCGTAGTGAAGAGGCGCTGCGGGCTCTAGTTCAGCACTATATAGAATGGCTGCCAACTACCAGCGCCGAGCTAGCGGACATCTGCGCTACCGCTAGCGCTAGGCGATCGCATTTCTCCTATCGCTTAGCGCTAGTTGCAGATAGCAAGCAGCAGCTTATTCAAAAGCTGCGGTCTTCTTCTAATAGTCTCGCATCTTTCACACCTGCTCAGCTAGATCGCAAAGTTGCTTTTCTCTTCACAGGACAAGGCGCGCAGTATGTTGGCATGGCCCGACAGCTCTACGAAGAAGAGCCTATTTTTCATCAGGCGCTCAGCCGCTGCGCCAGTCTGCTAGAAAGAGAGAATATTGACTTACTCTCCATTCTCTACCCTTCAGCAGATAGCTCCGAGAGCATTCACCAAACAGCCTACGCGCAGCCTGCTTTGTTTGCGATCGCCTATGCGCTTACTCAGCTTTGGCACTCATGGGGCATCTACCCAGACTACGTGCTAGGTCACAGCGTCGGTGAATACGCTGCGGCGGTATCGGCAGGTGTTCTTAGCGTGGAAGCAGGCATAAGGTTAGTTGCGGCTAGAGGCCGAATGATGCAAGCGCAGCCTGCTAGCGGAGGGATGACAGCGGTGATAGCAGCGTCAGAAGAAGTCCAGGCACTGCTGCCTGATCAGGTCGAGATTGCGGCGATCAATGGCTCTCTAAGCACAGTAATTTCGGGCGAGCGAGTAGCGCTTGAGCAGGCAACTGCTCAGCTAAATCAGCAGGGAATAAAGACTAAGCAGCTTCAGGTTTCGCACGCTTTTCATTCAGCGCAGATGGAACCGATGCTGCCTGAGTTTGAACAGATCGCTCGCTCAGTTCAATACTGTTCCTCTAGCGAAGCAGCGTTTGTCTCCAGCGTCAGCGGAAAGATTAACGCAGAATCTAGTAGTTGGGATACTAGTAGCTGGGACAGCACTTGGTCCGGCGATTGGTCTAGCTACTGGACAGAGCAGATTCGTAAGCCGGTGCGATTTGCCGATGCTATGCAAACGCTTGCAGCAGCAGGCTGCACTCACTTTGTTGAGATAGGGCCAACGCCGACGCTGCTGGCGATGGGTCAAGCCTGCCTACCAGAACTATCCGCGCAGTGGCTACCTAGCCTAACTGCTAAAAAGACAAAACAGAAGACAGAGCAGAAAATAGAACAAACTGATAGTGGCACTATTCTCTCCAGTCTAGGCAAACTGTATGAGACAGGTGGATACATAGACTGGGCGAGTCTGAATCGAAATTACCCTAGACAGACAGTAGATATTCCTAACTATCCATTTCAGAAACAGCGCTACTGGGTAGAAGCAGAAAAAGCCGCGCCCTACGCTGCGCTACCTGTTCAAAAAGAAACAAACCAAAGAACAGATCATCCGCTGCTAGGGCGATCGCTCTCTCTAGCTGGCAGCGCTCGATACTTTGAGGCTGAAATTGACTCAACTTCACCATTCAACTGGGCAGATCATACCGTCTTCGACACTGCGCTATTGCCAACTGCTGTCTACCTTGAGATAGCGCTAGCTGCTGGCAAACGGTGCTTTGAGTCTAGCTTCTACATAGAGTCAGCGACTATCCACACAGGGCTGCGGCTAAGTGAGCTAGTCTCTTATCGTCTGCAAACGCAGGTTGCTTTAAGAGATTCAACAGCATATGAGATCAAGGTATATAGCGCCAGAATAGACGCTAAACAGGCGCAAGAAACTACCTGGATTCACCACTTTACAGCAGTGCTAAAAGCTAGCGTCGCTATAAAGTCTTCACCGTCACCGATGGATGTTCCACCGGATGTTCTACTACCAGAGTTTCAGCGAAGACTTAGCGAGACAAACTCTGCCAGAGCCTATGATGCTGCACCACTGTACAATAAATTCTCACAGCGCGGCATCGACTATAGCGCTTCGTTTAGAAGCTTAGAGCAAGTTTGGATTCGATCTAGTACTGAGGCGATCGCATCCATTCACCCAGCAAATTCTTCCTCTGAGACAGCGTTTCTCTTTCATCCTGTTCTACTAGATGCGGGACTACAGCTCGCTGGTGTTACACTCTCTGATACTAAGGGCAGCTATCTACCAGTCGCTGTCGAACAGTTTTGCCAGCATTCTTCTGTTCCTAAAGGTGCGATCTGGGCATACGCTCAAAGACGCGGCAGTAGCAAAGCATTCAAAAACAATATAGTCCAAGTCAATATCTACTGGATAAACGAGCAAGGTCAAGTCTTTGCAGATATGAAGGGGCTAACGCTTCAGCCTATTGAAAGACTGCCTATTGAAAGACAGCCTACTGAAAGACAGTCTATTGAAAGACAGCAAGCAGGTCGCCATCCGCTTCAGTCTCAGCCTCAGTGGCTACATGAAATTGTTTGGCAGCCCGCGCGCTTGACTCAGCAGCAAACCGTCTTACCCAATCCAAAAGCGGTTCAGCAGGCGATCGCGCCACAGTTTACTCGGCTAATCCAACAGTCAGAATTTCTCACCTACCAGTCTCTCCAAAGCGAACTAAACAGACTTGCTAGTGCCTACATCCAGCAGGCGCTGACTACTTTGGGATTGAACAATCTCTCTGCGTCTTCGGCTCTTGCCGATCCGGCTCTTGCTGATTCGGCTCTGGCAAAACTAAGCGTTGTTCCGCAGCGCGCACAGCTTCTTAATCGCTGCCTCGACATCCAGGCGACAATCCAGTCGACAGGAGATGACGATACGCTAGATGCCGCGCAGCAGCACGCACAGCTACAGCAGAATTACCCTATCCTCAGAACCGAGCTAGGCTTGCTAAAGAGCTGTGGAGAAAATCTATCGGCTGTTTTACAAGGCCATGTTGATCCAGTTTCGCTGCTGTTTCCAGAAGGCGACCTGTCGGAGCTGAGTGAGCTCTATCAAAACTCGGTTGGGCCACGGGTGATGAATCAGCTGGTGCAGGCGGCTGTGAGTGCGATCACCTCCCAAGCAGCAGGTCAGCTCAGAGATTCTGATAGACCGCTGCGAATTCTAGAGCTTGGTGCAGGTACAGGCGCAACTACCGCCTACCTATTGCCAGAGCTAGCAAAGCTGCCCTGCGAGATAGAATATGTTTTCACAGATATTTCACCTCGATTCGTTAGCGCTGCTAGAAAGCAGTTCCAAGCATTTGACTGGGTTCGCTACGATTTGCTAGATATTGAAGAAGGGCCACACAGAACAGAGTTGTCTGGCTTCGATATTGTCATTGCAGCAAATGTTCTTCATGCAGCCGCTGACTTACGAAGCAGCCTGTCGCATGTAGGCAAGCGGCTATCTCCTGGCGGTCAGCTAATTTTGCTAGAAGGAACGCAGCCTGTTGCGTGGGTAGATTTAATCTTTGGGCTAACCCCAGGCTGGTGGAGGTTTACCGACAAGACCTTGCGACCTCAGCATCCGCTGATTCCGGTCAATAGCTGGAAGCGCGTCTTAGCTTCGGCAGGATTTGAAGCATCTGCTGAGATGTTGCCTGAAATATTGCCTGAGATAGCTTCTGAAACAGCTTCTAGAACAGCTTCAAAAGAAGACAGCGCAGCCGAGATAGAACGCGCTCAGTCAGTAATTATCGCTCAGTGGAAAGAAAGAACCCAAGCGCAGTGGGCCGTCATGGGTGCGGATGCAGAGTCTGTTGTCTCTCTTTTGAAAGAGTATGGTCAGAAGGCTGAGGCTATTTCTGCTAAAACTATTTCTGCTGAGACTATTTCTACCGGGGAGATAGCCAATGGTGATATTGTCTATGACCGCTATGTCTGCTCTTTTGCCAATGGAGATGCCAATGAAGGGGTCGTTGCACAGAAAGCTGTGGCTGATACTGCGATCGCCCTCTACACCCGAACCCTGAAGCTAATCCAATTCGCCGCGCTTAAAGACAGTGCGCCCCGGCTTTACTTTACGAGCGTTGCGCCCGATCTAAAAACGCAGCTCGTTCACTCTGGCCTATGGGGCCTGCTGCAAACCGCTCAGCTAGAGCATCCCAACCTCCGCTGCACCTACATCCAAACAGAAAGCACAGAACAGCTTACCGAAGAGCTGCTAGCCAGCTCGCCTGACACTCAGGTAATCTACCAAAACGGTCAGCGAAAGGTCGCTCAAATAGAAGACTTCTTGAGAGTTGAGCCTGCGAGCTTAGAATCTGCAGGCTTAGAATCTACAGGCTTAGAATCTACGGGCTCAGATTCTACGGGCTCAGATTCTACAGGCTCAGATTCTACAGACCTCTCCTCCCAGTGCCTGACCTACACTACAGGGACGCTCTCTAGCTTACGCTGGCAGCCCGTATCTCGCCGTCAGCTAGGCGCTAACGAAGTAGAAATTAAAGTTGGCGCTACGGGGCTAAACTTCCGAGATGTATTGGTTGCAATGGGAGAATATCCTGAGGCTGCGCCGCTAGGCTGCGAGTGCGCAGGCGAAGTTGTTGCTGTAGGTACGCAGGTAAGTGATGTAGAGATTGGTCAGCAGGTGATGGCGATCGCGCCTGGCAGCTTTGCCCAGTACGTAACCATTGATCGCGCACTGCTCGTACCCATTCCCAAAACAACAACTCCTGTAGCAGCAGCTACGCTACCTGTTGCGTTCACGACAGCCTACTACAGCCTGCGCCAGCTAGCGCAGCTAAAAGCAGGAGAAACCGTTTTAATTCACGCGGCAACTGGCGGCGTAGGGCAGGCCGCCGTCCAAATTGCTCAGCAGATCGGCGCAGAGATATTCGCAACCGCTAGCCCAGGAAAGTGGGACACGCTGCGGGCGCTAGGTATCACTCACATCATGAACTCTCGCGATCTGTCGTTTGCTGAGGAAATTATGGCAGCAACAGAAGGTAAAGGCGTAGATGTTGTACTCAATTCTCTTCCAGGTGAATTTCGTACTAAGAGTCTCGAATCGCTGAGTAAATCGGGTCGGTTTATTGAAATTGGTAAAGGCGACGGACTAAACGTAGAACAGAGTGGTCACGCCCATCCGAAGATTGACCATCACGTTGTTGATATTTCTAAGCTGTGCGTGCGGCGGCCTAAGCAGATTCAGTCTATACTTTGTCATCTTAAAACAGAAATAGAACAGAAAAGCTGGCAGACAATTCCCTTTACTGCTTTTGCTCAGGCGGATACGATTCAAGCTTTCCGCACTTTGCAACGGGCAAAGCATACAGGCAAGATCGTCCTGAAGCAGAATGCTCTTGTATTAGATACTGGCCTCTCTCTGACGCCACCAATATCGGCTAGCAGCACCTACCTGGTTACTGGCGGGCTAGGCGGGCTAGGGTTACTGGTCGCGCAGTGGCTAGCAGATAAAGGCGCTAAGCAGATTGCACTGCTCAGCCGCAGTAAAGCAGACAGCGCCGCGCGCGTCATCGACCAGCTAGAGTCACAGGGCGTGGGCGTGAAGGTGATACTAGCAGACGTTTCAGACAGGGCTGCTGTAGCGAGCGCGGTTGCTGATCTTAGCGCCAATTCGCAGCATCCCTTGAAGGGAATTGTTCATGCTGCTGGCGTACTCGATGATGGGCTAATTCAGCAGCTCACAGAAAAGCAGCTCAAAACCGTGCTGGCACCCAAAGTAGAGGGGGCTTGGAACCTGCACACGCTTACTCAAGGCTGTGAGCTAGATTTCTTTGTTCTATTTTCTTCTGCTGCCGCGCTGCTAGGCTCACCAGGTCAGGCAAACCATGCTGCTGCCAACGCCTTTCTAGACGGACTCGCTCGCTACCGTCAGCAGCAGGGGCTACCCGCACTCAGTATTGACTGGGGTGCATGGTCTAGCGTGGGTTCAGCGCTCAAGTATCAGCAGCAGGGCAGACTCGAGCAGTTTCCTGGCGTAGATGCGATCGCCCCAGAAGAGGGCATTGCGCAGCTCGAAAAGATTTGGAGCACAGCGGCGGCTCAAGTAGGTATCGTACCTATTAGCTGGCAAACGTTTCTCTCTGTTCCAGCGGCTAGAAATCATCCCTTGCTTCAGGGCAAAGCTACGGCGCTAGACCGTCCTGCTATTGATGCGGGTGGTACAAGCCGCGCAGCATCTAGCTTTCTCGCAGAGCTGAATAATGCGCCCGCAGACCAAAAAAGAGAGAAGCTCGATGACTACGTTTGCGAGCAAATCTATCAGGTACTTGGAAGCTCAAAGGACGATTTAGACCGCCAGATCGGATTTTTTGATCTGGGCATAGATTCCCTCACCGCCCTAGAGCTAAAAAACAGCTTGCAAACAGATCTAGGGCTTTCTCTACCTAGCACGCTTATCTTCGACTATCCGACCGTAGAAGCACTTCTAGACTATCTCGCAGAGCGGCTCATACCAGCTCCAGCCGCGGCCAAAGCCGACGCAGCCGAAGACACCTTTAGCGATTTACCTGCAGACGATCTGATCGCGAAAATGGATCAAAAGCTCTCCGATCTCGACAGCTTATTTAAGAATCTCGAAGATGGGGAGGCTGCGCCGTTATGAAGTCCACCTCGCAGAAAATGAGCGGCCAGCCTGCAAGCGGCCAGTCAAACGGTCAGTCAAACGGCCAGTCAAACGGCCAACCTATAGGCAATCAGAACCAGCAGCGGATGGTCCGCGCTCTACAGGCAATAGAGAAACTTCAGGCCAAGCTCGCTCAGGCAGAGGCAAGCCTAGCCTCTGTCAAGGCAGAGCCGATTGC
>JBCCOH010000097.1:0-20627 GCA_039111275.1 Cyanobacteria bacterium P01_D01_bin.1
GGTGCCTTTTTGGCTTGAGTGCCAGCAACAAGTGCAGCGATTGATGATGCTCAATTGGGGCAAAATCGAATATTATCTCAGAGGTCAGAAGGCTATGAATGCCGTCCTATATGCTTTATAGCCTTTGTGTCACCCCCTCAGGCGACAGCTATGACATGAGAGCGATCTTCGACAATTCTCTAGTGAAAGATCAGCCTGCCCTAGCCGTTACCCTAGTTGACAATCACGATTCTCAGCCTTTGCAGTCTCTAGAGTCAGTCGTTGAAGCCTGGTTCAAACCGCTGGCCTATGCGCTGATTTTGCTGCGCCAAGAAGGCTATCCGTGCGTCTTTTACGCTGACTACTACGGTGCACATTACAAGGACCATGGCAAAGACGGCAACGAATACGAGATTTTCCTAGACAGTCACAAATGGCTGATTGACAAATTCTTAGAAGCACGACACGACTACGCCTGTGGTGATCAGTACGACTATTTTGACCATGCCAACACAATCGGCTGGACTAGGCTTGGCACGGACGAATTCCCAGGCGGGATGGCTGTGGTGATGAGCAATGGTGATGAAGGCACCAAATGGATGGAGGTAGGGCATCCAAATCACACGTATGTCGATATTACTGAGCATATCAAAGAGACGGTGACGACTAACGACGAAGGCTGGGCTGATTTTCGTACTGAAGCGGGGTCTGTGTCTGTGTGGGTAGCGCAACGGGCGGTTTGAAAGGGAGTAACCTTAAAAGTTGTGAAAATGACGGGCGATCGCACACAACTGCCACTATCGTGAGCTGAGCTATCAATAGCTACTGATCTCAAGAGTGAGCCGTTAGTCGTGAGCGATGTTCGTTTTTGGAAGCCCGTTTCTCAGCTATTCAAACCAGAGAAGCCGCTCGTTGACAAAGAGCTGGAAGACTTCTATGTGCAGCGAGAAGACAGCCCGGTCGATAAGCTAGCGATCGGGCTACAGATGGTGGATGAGCCTGCAAAGTACCTGCTAGCTGGGCATCGGGGCGGCGGCAAAACAACAGAGCTGCGACGGCTAGAAAAACAGTGTCAGTCCGATTACACAGTAGTGTGGGTCGATACGGATACGAACCTAGACAAATTCAATATCGGTCATGCAGAAGTGGTTGTGCTGATCGGTATGAGCATCGTGCAGCAGCTAGAAGCCAACGGCTGGTATCCACCGAAAGATCTAGAGCAGGGTCTGCTCGCTAGCTTGGCGCGTATCACTTATCAAAGCAAAGATTTAGATGAAGGCGGACTAGGTCTACCGAAGGTATTTGCCGATTTAGGGCTGCTGCTGAGGATTGGATTCCAGCAGGAGACGAAAATGACGCGCGAAGTCCGTCCGGTGCTGAGCGAAATTATCGATCGAGTCAACGCGATTATTGCAGTCGCGCAATCAACCAAACGAAAGCTGTTAGTCATTGTGGACGGTCTGGATCGGAAGGAATTCGACGTAGCCCTAGAGATGTTCTCAAGTTCTTTGCTGACAGCATTGAACTGTCACATCGTGTACGCGGTGCCAATTTCGCTGCGCTATTCTCCAGCTTTTCGTCAGCCGATGCAGGGATTCAGCCAGTGCCTGGATCTAGACAATGTGCCTGTCTATCGGTGCGACGCACAAGGACGGCCAACGACCGAGCGCAATCTGCGCGGCAGAGAAATCCTCAAAAACATTGTCAAGAAACGTCTAGACACTTTGAAACAAGAGTATGACAACACCTATCAGGGGCTATTTGCACCAGAGGCAATTGAGCTGCTGTGTGAGAAAAGCGGTGGCGTAATGCGTGATTTGGTCCGGCTGATAAACGGAGCCTGCCTGGCAGCACTACAGGCAAAGACCGCGCAGATTACGCTAGAAGTAGCAAAGCAGGCAGTGCGAGAAGAGCGTAAAACGTATTTTATTGAGGATTATCATTTCCCAGAGCTAGACGCCGTGAACCAGACCGGGACGACCACGAGTAGAATGGTGGACTTACCGCGTGGCAAGGTGGTGATCTGCGACGAACTTTTGCATCATAAGCTGATACTGGGCTACGACGATCCGGAGTATGGGCGCTGGTTTGATGTGAATCCGATATTGATTGATGATCTAAACCGTTGGAGAGCAGCGAGGAGCAAAGGCAGTGGTAGCGAGCCCTAAGCAAGAATCAGTAGAAAATGGCGAGAGCGGTGCGACAGAATCGCCCACGGAGCTGCCTATGGATTTGCCCACAGAACCGCCCACAGAGTTGAGCGCGACTGACCGCGAAGCGCTAACCAAGCTAGTCAATACGGTAGCCCTGAATGATGAAGCTCTAACGCTGTTTGCCATTGCCCCAGAAAGTGCCCCCAACCATCCGGTGGTAAAGGCATTTCATACCGAGCTAAGCGCACTCGGTGAACCACTCAACACCACAAATTTCTTCTACAGCGATGAATCACTATTCAACTTCTTAGCAAAGTGGCAAAGCAAGGCAGCAACCCAAACGACAGATCCGATAGCAGACCAGAAAACAGAACGGCAGGTGATCTTTGCCTTTGGACTAGAGCAACTGCCGCTGCCGCGCAAAAAGCAGGAGTTAGAGCAGCTAAATTTAGCCAGGGAAAAGCTGTTTGAACAAAACATCATTCTGGTTTTCTGGCTGAGTCGAGAGCGCTTTTTGGCTGAGTTTCGGCAGCGAGCCCCAGATTTTTGGGATTGGCGAGGTGGCGTGGCTATGTTTGAAGCGCGGCAGACGCTGCTGAATCCATACATTGAATGGCTGATTGCTACGAATGCATACCTGACGATGAGCGGGGTAATGCAGGTAAATCGCCAAGTAGATATCTTTTTGGATCAGATCTATGTGTCGCTGCGGGCAGAGCGTCGGCGGCAGGTGAGCGCCGCTCCTAAAAAAGGACAGCGAGAAGCAATCGCCTCGACCGCAGCAACTGCTAGAAAGGTAGCCAGCCCACGGCGGCTCGCTAATCGCAGCGTGAGCCTAGAAAAAAGTGGTCTGACGACATTTGACGATAGTTTTAAATACGAAGTCGAGTCTGTAGCCACGGTAGATTCTCTAGTGCTGGAAAGAGAATCCGCCGTCGAGATGGATATGGTCTCGACGACCAAAGTAGTGACAGAAAGCGTTGATCTCGCAGAGGTGGTGCGCGGAGAGTTTGGCTGTAGCGTAATTTTGGGTGCGCCAGGAGCGGGCAAAACAACGCTACTGAAGTATCTGGCGCTGCATTTTGCCAAAGCCTGGCGAGATGGCAAAGAAAGCGTGCCCGCAGAAACAGGCGAGGCAGATTTAGGCGCAACGCGACTGCCCATCTTCTTCAAGATTGCGGACTATGCAGAGCAGCTAGAGCGTAATCCTGAGCTAGAGCTATTGGACTATCTACAGCAATTTTATCGACAGTGGGAAGATTACTCTGAAGATAGGCGTCTAGAAGATGGCCATTTAGAAGACAGCAGTCCAGAAGATAGCCGTTCAGACAGAGACATTTCTGACCTGTTGCTGTCACGGATGCGGATGGGCAACTGCCTGATCTTGCTAGATGGTTTAGACGAAGTATTTGACCAGGAGAGTCGGCGGCAGATCGTAGAGCGGATCAACAGCTTTGCAGAGCAGTTTGGGCATAGCAATAAGCTAGTGGTGACTAGCCGGATTGCGGGCTACGAAGAAGTGAAGCTGGCAGGCAGCTTTGCTCAATTCACCATTGCAGGTATGAGCGATGAGCAGGTAGAGCAATTCTTGTATCGGTGGTGTGGAGCGGTAGAGAGCGCCCAAAAGCCAGACGGATCGGCGCTGCAGAACGAGATAGAGGGACGGCGGCAGGCAGAGCAGATTATTCGAGATATTCAGCAAAGTGAGGGCGTGAAGCGGCTGACGACGAATCCGCTGCTGCTGACGATCCTAGCGTTGATCCATCGCAACGGAGAGCAGCTACCAGAGAGGCGGGTGAAGCTATACGAGCTAGCGGTGCAGACACTGACCGAGAGCTGGCAACTGAGTAAGAAGCTCCCAAACGCACAAAAAGTATTGCTGCCAGAAGGAGAGGTGGTGAGCCTGCTGGCTCCGCTGGCGTACTGGATGCATGAAGAGAAACCGTCGGGGCAGGTGACCCATGCAGAGATAGTAGAGCAGCTAGCGCCAAAGCTAGCAGACCTGCGAGGAGAAGAAGCGGATTCTTCAGAGATTCTTCAGGCAGTGGAAGAATTCTTGCGGCGGGTGAGAGAGACCACCGGACTATTCGTCGAAAGGTCGCCTGAGGTGTATGGATTCATGCATCTGACGTTTGAGGAATATTTTGCTGCGCGGGAGATGGCGGACAAAGACCCTGCTGAGATTTTAGCGGCGGTGCAGAAGTGCTGGGAAGAGCCTCGCTGGGAGGAACCAGCGCTGTTGGCGCTAGGGTATTTTGGTAGCTATAGTCCGAATCAGTTCAATCGGCTGGTTGGGAGGCTATTTGAGGGGATCGCGGAGTATCAACCCGCTCTGGTCGGTGACAAGATTACGCTGTATGGAAAGGGGTCGCCAACTGCCAGAATTGAGTGGGTACGAACGGATGATTTAGAAGCGCTGACGATCTCTGTAAAGGAACTGTTGTTTGCCGGAGAGGTGATTGCACAGGTAGCGGAAGTGAATGCGCGGTTGCGGAAGAGTATAGTCGAGAAGCTGCTAGTAACGGGCTTGATGGTTGAAGATGATGAAGTCGAGAAAGAGATATGGCGGCTATTACAGCGCGTGGAAAGCTTCAATCGGCAGGGTGAGGTGGTTGCTGCATTAGAGCGGGTGATTGGTAATGATGAACTGCCGGAAGAGAATCGACTGAAAGCGCGGGTAGTAAAGCTGCATGTGCTGTGCGGGGATGCCGAAAGTGAACTAGTGAAATACGTTTCAGAGCTGGTTGATGCCATTGAACCAGATATTTTCTGCGCTTTGAAAGATTTTGCAGAGGATATGGGTGAGGACATGAGCCCTATGTTGGAAGGGGCGATAGCTGCTGGAAAGCAGGTGAGAAAGCTTAGCTTTGTGACAGCAGTCAGCTATGTCAGAGAGAAACAATATGATAAGTCAATTGCTTTATTCGAGGAGATTAGAGAAACTAATAGTGATTTACTGGCTCCTTACACCGCATGGTCTTTAGCAGTTTGTTATCAGGAAAAAGAAGATTATGAAAAGGCGGATGATTTCTATCAGCTATGCTTTGAGGGTTTGAGTGACTGTATTGAACCTAATGCTCTGTTAATCTATTGGAGAAATCGAGGTGTCTGCCGAAGGCTGAATAGTAAGTACGAAGAAGCGCTAGATTGCTTTCAGCATATGCTGACTATTGCGAGAGAAACTCGACAATCGAGAGAAGAATCTTTAGCGCTTTATCACTTAGGTAGGACATACAAGGAGTGGGGTAAGTATGAAGAGGCGATCACACAGTATGAACAAAGCCTTGATCGCTACCAGCAGCTAGGCAAAGAAGCTGACGTCGCTAACCTATGGTATTGGATAGCGAATTGCTACCAAGAGTGGGGTAGGTACGAGGAAGCAATCGCCGCGCAACAACAATGCTTAGCACTACGAGAAAAGCTCGATGACCAGTCTAGTGTTGCCTTTGCCTACTTTGGAGTGGGTCGTATCTATCAAGCATGTGGTAAGTATGAAGAGGCGATCACGCAGTATGAACAGAGCCGTGATCGCTATCAGCAGTTTGGCAAAGAAACCAATGTTGCCAATCAGTGGAATTGGATAGCGAACTGCTACCGAGAGCGAAGTAAGTACGAGGAGGCAATTGCTGCACAACAACAATGCTTAGCACTACGAGAAAAGTTCGATGACCAACATAGTGTTGCCTTTGTCTACTATCAGTTAGGCCGTATATATCAAGCATGGGGAAAGTACGGGCAAGCGGTCACATACTATGAACAAGGCCGTGACCACTATCAACACATAGGGAAAGAAGCAGACGTTGCTAACCAATGGGATTGGATAGGAGATTGCTACCATAAGTGGGGTAAGTACGAAGAAGCGGTCTCAGCACAGCAACAGAACTTAGCGCTACGGGAAAAGCTTGATGACCAGCCTAGTATCGCCTCTGCCTACTCTGAAATTGGCCGTATCTGTCAGGCGTGGGGTAAGTATAAGGAGGCAATAGCAAAGTACGGAAAAAGCCGCGATCGCTATCAACAGCTAGACAAAGAAGCTAACGTTGCCAACCAGTGGTACCGGATAGCGTCTTGCTACCGAGAGTGGGGAAAGTACGAGGAGGCGATCACCGCGCAGCAACAGAATCTAGCGTTACGAGAAAAGCTTGATGACCAGGCTAATATTGCTTTTGCCTACTTTGGACTTGGTTGTATCTATCAGGAGTGGGGCAAGTATGAAGAGGCGATTGCACACCATGAACAAAGCCGTACTCGCTATCAACAGCTAGGCAAAGAAGTTGATGTTGCTAATCTGTGGAATAATATAGCGGGCTGCTACCGGGAATGGGATAAGTATGAAGAGGCGATCACCGCACAACAACAAGACTTAGCACTACGAGAAAAGTTAGATGACCAGACTGGTATTGCCTCAGCCTACTATCAGTTTGGCTGTATCTATCAAGCGTGGGGTAAGTATGAAGAGGCGATCGCACACCATGAGCAAAGCCGTGATCGCTATCAGCAATTAGACAAAGAAGCTAACGTTACCAACCAGTGGTACTGGATAGCGAATTGTTATAGAGAGTGGAGCAAGTATAAAGAGGCAATTGAGGCACAACAACAATGCTTAGCGCTACGAGAAAAGCTCAATAATCAGCTTGATATTGCCTCTGCCTATTGGGAGTTTGGTCGCATCTATCAGACGTGGAGTAAGTACGAAGAGGCGATCGCACACTATGAACAAAGCCGCGATCGCTATCAGCAACTAGACAAAAAAGACAAAGTTGCAAATCAGTGGTACAACCTAGCGGATTGCTACCGAGAGTGGGGTAAGTACGAGGATGCGATCGCTGCGCAAAAAATGGATCTGGCACTACGAGAAAAGCTCCACGACTATCGTAATCTCGCTGATGCCTATTACCAGCTTGGCCGCATTTATCAAGCATGGGGAAAGTATAAAAAAGCGATTTCCCAACACAAAAGAAGTAAATATCTCTACCAAAAATTAGATCTCAAACAGAAAGTCGCCAATCAGCTTTCCTGGATGGCCGCCTGCCATCAAGACCTCAAACAGTACGAGCAAGCAACTCAGCACTATCAAGCAAGCATCCAACAACATCAAGCCCTAGATCACGCTGAAAGCACAGCCAGAAGACTACGCCAACTAGCCAACACCCAACGCCTCCAAGCCATCGAAAGCCCACAAGTCGAAGCTACCACCCGACTCCAACAAGCCCACAGCAACCTTCAACAAGCCATCCAAATCGACACCACAAACGACTACCGAGAAAACCTCGCTTACGATGCCATCTCCCTCGCCCTCCTCACCGCCGAACAACTCCGCCATCTCCCACCAACCGACCCCACTATCCCTACTCACATCGCCCAATTCGAGCAATCCACCACCGACGCCTTTACCCGCTTCACCCAGCTCGGCCAAACCGTCAACAAAGCGAAAGAAGCCCTCGATATCGCCCGCGCCTACCTAGAAATTCCCCCCTTACGCAACCTAGCCAAAGCCGAAACCCTCACCCGCGACTCCCTCCAAACCTTTCAAACCTTCAACCGCCGCAAACTCCAAGCCGCCACCTACAAGCTACTAGGCGAGATTTACACGGCACAGCCACCAGACCCCGATGTCATTGACAATGCCAAAACCTTCTTTACCCAGAGCCTCACCCTCTACCGCGAACTCGACATCGAAAACAAAGCCCTCGAAGTCGAGAAGCTTTTGACGCCGAACAAACCCTGAGCGTAGCCGAAGGGTGTCGCTATATACTGGGCTGATGTTTGATACCTTTGAGCAGATTCAGCGGGTGCTAGAGTCACCGTTTTTCCAGTTGGGCAATTCGGCGCTTTCGCTTAGCGTCATTGCCCAATTTCTGTTGATTATCTTGATCACGTTCGTCGCCTCGTGGGGACTGCGGCGATTTCTCTCGCTGCGACTGCTAAAGCATCTGGGACTGCGGCAGGGGACTCGTGAATCTGTAGCGGCGATCGCATCCTACACATCCGGTCTCCTCCTCTGCCTCGCCCTCTTGCAAACCACGGGCATCAACATCGCCTCGTTCGCTGTCGTCGCCGGCAGTCTTGGCATCGGTATCGGCTTCGGTCTCCAAGAAATTACCAAGAACTTCATCAGCGGCCTGACTCTGCTAGTCGAACAAAAGCTTAAAGTAGGAGACTTTATCGAAATCGATGAGCTACTGGGTCACATTACTGAAATCTCACTGCGCTCTACCATCATTCGTACAGTGACTGACACCTATATCGTGGTACCCAACAGCGATATCGTCAGCAACCGAGTGATCAACTGGACCTATTCCACGACCAAAGGCTGGGTGAATATCCCTATCAGTGTGGCTCACGAGAGCGATCCGCTATTGGTGATCGAGGTGCTGATGGACTCGGCGTATTTAGAAGAAGCCGTCTCTACAGAGCGTATGCCCGAGGTGTTTTTCAAAAGTATCGGTCCAAACTCGCTAGACTTTAAGCTGTGGGCCTGGACCGATAGAATCGACCAAAAGTTCAGGATAGAAAGCTCGCTGAATTTCATTATCCGACAAAACTTCAAGCAGCACGGTATTCGCTTCGCGTCTCCTCGGCTGGATGTCTGGAATCGCAATCCCAATGTCGTGATTAGCTCCGAGCCCAGCGACTATCCACAGCACGCCGCCGCGCTACAGCAGCCTCGCGAGAGTACGCTAGATGCCTTTGCCAAGCCAGTCGCCGTCAAAGATTTGCTCAGACAGCTTCCCTACTTTCAAAACAGCAGCGACTTAGAGCTACGCAAGCTGGTAGAAATTGGTCGGCGTATCCGACTAGAGCCCATGGAAACAGTCTATCAAGAAGGCGATCCTGGTGATGCCTTCTACATTATCCTGTCAGGTGCGGTCAGCTACACGCTGCCAAAGACACAGCAAACAACAGTGATAAAAGCCGGACAGTTTATTGGCGAGTTCTCTCTAATGCTAGGCGTTCCTCGTACCGTGACGGTCAAAGCAGTCACAGAAACAACAATGCTAAGGCTAAGCCCACAGGGATTCAAAAAGCTGCTACGCGATCAGCCTTACCTCTACAACGTGATTGTCGAAGAAATGGGACGTCATGAAGACGAGCTATCGCAGCAGGGGCGACAGCTCAGCGCAATGGGACTGTTCAACTCAGAAGAGTACAACATCAATCCCGTTGCCTGGGTACGAGAACATTTAGAACGCCTATTTGGGCCATAGGGTGGTCCATAGGGTGGCCTAAGCAGGAATAAAGTTAAGCGAAACGCCGTTCATACAGTACCGCTTTCCGGTCGGAGCCGGACCATCGTCAAATACGTGTCCTAGGTGTCCGCCACAGCGACGGCAGTGGACCTCCGTGCGTTCCATCAGGAAGGAGAAATCGCTTCTAGTCGCTACTGCATTCTCTAACGGTGCATAGAAACTAGGCCAGCCCGTACCGCTGTTGAACTTAGTCTCGGAGGAAAACAGCGGCAGATCGCAGCCAGCACAGCTGTAGGTTCCAGCAGCGTAAAGTTTGTCGAGCGGGCTGCTAAAGGGACGCTCTGTTTTCTCTTGACGCAGCACTGCGAACGCTTCAGGCGTGAGAATCTCGCGCCACTCTGCCTCTGTTTTAACAACTTCAAAATCGCCTTCCGAGCCAGCGCTTGCGGCTGTTTTGGTTTCTGCTGCTGAGGAAGTGGCCACCAGAGACGGTAAGTAGCGAAATAGGGCGATCGCACCCACGCCCGCAGCCCCCACCTTCAAAAAATCACGCTTTTTCATTTTGTCAAACCGCTGTCCACTCAAACCAACAACCCTCGTTAGGAACCTGTTATTCAATCATAAACAAATGCACCAGAATTGGCTCGCTACCGTCAGCATGCAGCCTCACTGGAAGAACTAACTTTTTGCTCCCAGTACCGATAAGCCGCGTAGGCCATCGTGACCACACCTGTCATTAGAGCAGTCTCGTCTACTTCAAACTGGGCGTGATGCAGGGGATAGTTGAGGGGGCGATCAGGAAAACCAACGCCAAGACGAAACATCGTACCCGGTGCTAGATCGGTAAAGTTAGCAAAATCTTCTGCCCCCATCGAGGCATCAGGAATCCACTGAACATGGTCGTCTCCTATGGCTTCGGCAGCACAGGTAGCCACTAAGTTGGTCAAATCAGCGTCGTTGAAGACCGAGGTGCAGCCACGGGTGTACTTGACAGTGCAGGTAGCGCCATGGAGAGCACAGGTCGTTTCGGCAATGCGAGTAATCCACTCTGGGAGTAGGGCGTGGGTGTCAGTATGGAGCGATCGCACAGTCCCAGTCAGGCGCACCCGGTCGGCAATCACGTTGGGCGCACGACCACCAGAGATCTGACCAATCGTAATCACAGCCGGATGAAGCGGATTGATAGTACGGCTAATTGACTGCTGAAGCTGAGTAACGACTTGAGCCGCGATCCAGATAGCGTCAATGGCTTCATGAGGGCGAGCGCCGTGGCCAGACTCACCAGTAACGACAATTTCGAGATTATCGGCGGCAGCAGTGAGCGCGCCCTGGCGCAGACCAATATTGCCCGCGGGGATACTAGGAAAAGTGTGAAGACCCAAAATCGCGGCAACATCTTTCATCACCCCGTCTGCAATCATCCACTTCGCGCCCTGGGCGGTTTCTTCGGCGGGCTGAAAGAGAAAGCGAGTAGTGCTAGGAAAAGGGCGATCGGCCGAGTCCATAAGTTCCGAAAGGATCATGGCAGTACCCAGCCCAACGGTCGTATGGACGTCGTGACCGCAGGCGTGCATAATGCCAGGACTTTTCGAGATGTAGGGGATATCTGCTTTTTCGAGAATGGGCAGCGCGTCCATATCGGCTCGGATGGCCAGGACGTCATCGTTTGGGGCAGCGTCGCCTTTAAGTTCGGCAACAACGCCAGTCTTGCCGACCATCTCTTGGACGTGGTAGCCGTAGGAAGAGAGCACGCCAGAGACGTAGGCAGCGGTTTTGTATTCTTGGCCGCTGAGTTCGGGATGAGAATGAATGTGACGACGAATTTCGACGAGGCGAGGAGTCAGTTTATGAGCGATTTTTTGAATGGTGGGGAGCATTTTGGCAGTAGGAAGTAGGAAGGCGGAATGATAAATAGGAAAATGATGAATAGGAAGATGTGTCGATGAGAGTGGGCGTCGGAAGTAGGGCTATCCGGGTTGGGTGCTTGGTGTGAAGTGGCCTTAGGTATGAAAGATGTTTTATTCTAAAGGTTTTAAGATTAATTCTCATGGATGATACCGCTACCCCAAGTAACAGCGAAACTAACGCAGGACCAGTAGTGCTACGTCGCTCGGAGTGGTCGTCAGACGATCGCCTTTGGAAAGGACTGATCGAAGGCGAAAAGATTGGGACGGGGCTTACCGTACTTTTCTATGCAACAGAGGAAGTGGGCGCCGGTCCAAAGTGGCATGTCCACCCATACGATGAACTCTTTATTGTCCGCACAGGGCGGGCATTGTTTACCGTCGGCGATCGAAAGATTGAGGCTAGCAGCGGAGATGTCCTGCTAGGCCCGGCCAATATTCCACACAAATATCACAATCTCGGACCCGGGCTGTTGGAATCGACCGATATTCATCTCTCGGACCGTTGGATTCAGACCGATTTAGAAGATCCAGAACTCGCTGATAATTAAACAAAGGTCACAAAGCTATGGCGCATGTTAGAGACTTTGTATGCGATTAGCAGTATTCAATTGGTAAGATGATCCTGCAGAGCCTTGACGGTTAGCTGATTGCCTTTAAGAGAGCGAATGGCAGCTAGGGTGGCTCTAGCACCCGCAATGGTCGTGACGGTAGGAATCTTGTAGTCGAGTGCGGTGCGGCGCAAGACCCGATCGTCTTCTTGAGCGGCTTCGCCAATTGGGGAGTTGATGATTAGCTGAATGTCCTGGTTCTTGATGGCGTCTCCTACGTGGGGGCGACCTTCGTGGATTTTGAGGATGGGCTTGACTGCTACGCCTGCTTGGTTGAGAGTGCGATAGGTGCCGCTGGTGGCCACTATACTGAAGCCGCCTTCAGCAAATTCCTTGGCAATCGGAACGACGGCGTCTTTATCCCTATCGTTGACGGAGATAAAAACGGTGCCTGACTGAGGCAGGCTTTGGCCAGCGGCTAGTTCGGCTTTGGCGTAGGCTTGGCCAAAGCTAGTATCAATGCCCATGACTTCGCCGGTAGAGCGCATCTCTGGGCCTAGCAAGGTGTCGGTCCCTGGAAACTTGTTGAAAGGAAGAACCGCTTCTTTCACGGAGAGGTGAGGGGGAATAATTTCTTCGGTCAGGCCAAGTTCAGCGAGGGTCTTACCAGACATCACGCGGACGGCAAGCTGAGCGAGGCGCACGCCTGTGGCCTTGGAGACGAAGGGGACAGTGCGCGAGGCCCGGGGATTGGCTTCGATAATGTAGACCTGTTCGCCCTGGATGGCGTACTGGATGTTCATCAGACCGATGACGTTTAGCTGCTTGGCCAGCTTGAAGGTCCAGTCGCGAATGGTGGCGAGCGCCGCGTCAGGAAGGCTGACGGTGGGTAGAGTGCAAGCAGAGTCGCCAGAGTGGATGCCTGCTTGCTCGATGTGTTCCATGATGCCGCCGATGACGGCAGCGCCTGTGTGGTCGGCGATCGCATCTACATCCACTTCGATCGCATTTTCCAAAAACTTATCAATCAAAATGGGGTGATCCGGCTCTACCTGGACAGCCGTCGTCATGTAGCGCACCAAATCTTCGTCAGAATAGACGATCTCCATCGCCCGTCCCCCCAAAACGTAGCTAGGACGAACCACGACAGGATAGTCGATGTTTTGAGCGATTGTCAGTGCTTCTTGATTACTGCGAGCGAGGCCGTTGGGCGGCTGACGGATATCTAGCTCGCGCAGCATCTGCTCAAAGCGTTCGCGATCTTCAGCGGCGTCAATCGAGTCAGGAGAGGTGCCCCAGATCTTGGTTTTGACTTCTTCTGAGGTGACCCCTTCTAGGTAACTCTGCAGCGGAACGGCTAGCTTCAGCGGCGTTTGTCCGCCGAACTGGATGATGACGCCATCGGGGTTTTCGGCTTCGATGATATTGAGCACGTCTTCTTTAGTCAGCGGCTCGAAGTAGAGGCGATCGCTGGTGTCGTAGTCGGTAGAAACAGTCTCGGGGTTGGAGTTGACCATGATGGTCTCATAGTCGTCTGCCTGCAGGGCAAAGGAGGCATGACAGCAGCAATAGTCGAATTCAATGCCCTGGCCGATGCGGTTGGGACCGCCGCCCAAGATCATGACTTTGCGGCGCTCGGAAGGGAGCACTTCACTCTCTTCTTCGTAGGTGGAATAGTAGTAGGGCGTGGTGGATTCAAACTCAGCGGCGCAGGTGTCGACCATCTTGTAGACGGGGATGACGCCGAGCGATTTGCGATGTTCGCGAACGGTATCCTCGCTGGCTTTGGTCGCAAAGGCAATTTGCCTATCGCTGTAGCCTTCTTGCTTGATAGCCAGCATCTGGGCCTTATTAATATCGGGCAGCGGAATCTGCTTGAGAAATTTCTCGACAGTAATGAGGCTAGCAAACTTGTCTAGGAACCAAGGGTCAATAGCAGTGAGTTCGTAGATTTCCTCGACTGATAGGCCGAGCTTCATCGCATGGTGAACAGCGAAAATTCTCTCCGGATGAGGGCGGCGCAGGTCGCTGCGAACTTGGGAAAGCGTTGGGAGCTTTTCGGGACGGTCGCACCCCCAACCCGCTCTACCGGTTTCTAGCGATCGCAAGGCCTTCTGAAAAGACTCAGTAAACGTTCGCCCAATCGCCATCGCTTCACCCACAGACTTCATCTGAGTCGTGAGCGTAGAAGAAGAGCCAGGAAATTTCTCGAAAGCAAAGCGAGGAACTTTGGTGACCACGTAGTCAATCGTGGGCTCAAAGCTTGCAGGCGTTTTTTCAGTAATATCGTTTGAAATCTCGCTCAGGCGATAGCCGACTGCAAGCTTGGCCGCGAACTTAGCAATCGGAAAGCCAGTGGCTTTAGAGGCCAGCGCAGAACTACGAGAAACACGAGGATTCATCTCAATGACAATCACATCGCCATTATCTGGATTGACAGAAAACTGAATATTCGACCCGCCCGTCTCTACACCAATCTCTCGAATAATCTTGATCGAGGCATCGCGAAGCCGCTGGTACTCTTTATCTGTCAGCGTCTGGGCCGGAGCGACCGTAATCGAGTCCCCCGTGTGGACACCCATCGGGTCAATATTCTCAATTGAACAGATAATAACGACATTATCTGCTAGATCGCGCATCACCTCTAGCTCGTATTCTTTCCAACCTAGCAGCGACTGTTCAATCAGAATCTGAGAGACCGGGCTAGCTTCTAAGCCAGAGCGGCAGATTGTTTCAAATTCTTCTTTGTTGTAGGCAATGCCGCCGCCGCTACCGCCCATGGTGAAGGCCGGACGAATAATCAGGGGATAAGAGCCAATTTGCTGGTTGATCTGCCAAGACTCATCCATCGTTTCAGCAAGCCCTGATGGACAGACGCCGACGCCGATTTTAACCATCGCTTCTTTGAAGAGTTTGCGATCTTCAGCCTTCTCAATCGCGGCAAGATCTGCGCCGATCAGCTCTACACCGTGCTTGTCTAGAGCGCCGCTCTTAGCCAGTTCTACAGCTAGGTTGAGTGCGGTCTGGCCACCCATTGTTGGCAGCAGCGCATCAGGGCGTTCTTGCACAATAATCTGCTCTAGCAGCGGCGCAGTCAGTGGCTCGATGTAGGTGCGATCGGCGATATCTGGATCGGTCATAATTGTCGCTGGGTTAGAGTTCACCAGCACAACCTCATACCCTTCTTCTCGCAGCGCCTTGCACGCCTGCGTCCCAGAGTAGTCAAACTCGCAGGCTTGGCCAATCACGATCGGACCAGAGCCGATGAGCATTATCTTCTTGAGATCGTTTCGACGGGGCATGGGGCACCAAGCTCAATAAATCCAGACCGATAAATCCAAACAATTCTACAGCAAATAGCCAGGCCGATTTTGACCATCAATGTAGAAATAACCAACGCTCCTAACAATCGCTCCTAACAATAAAGTAATGAAACTACGGTTGCCTATTGAACGCATCAGCCTATTTAATAACATTCGTTACCGATGGGATTAATCAAGACGAATGAAAATGAATAAATGCTATGTTTTCGGGCTAGCTCTTTTCGCCAGCCTGGGAATAGCTGCTTGCCAGAACACCGCAGAAGAGGTTAGCTCGGAGTCGGCCGTACCAGAATCAGCCACATCAGGGGAGGCTCAAGTAGTCAATCTGTATTCTGCTCGGCACTACGATGTAGACGACGAGCTGTACTCGGAATTCACCGAAGAGACTGGCATCGAAGTAAACCTGCTTGAAGGTAAGCCAGATGAGCTAATTGAAAGGATTAGTAACGAAGGTGAAGACAGTCCTGCTGATGTGTTTTTGGCTGTAGATGCAGGGCGACTCTGGCGAGCTCAAGAGGTAGGCATCCTTCAGCCAGTCTCTTCTGAAGTGCTAGAGAGCACCGTGCCGGAGAATCTGCGTGAGCCCAGTGGCTTGTGGTACGGCCTGACCACGCGGGCGAGAATGCTAGTGTACAACGTAGACAATGTCGATCCTGCTGAGCTGTCTACCTATGAAGATCTAGCCAGCCCTGAGTGGGAAGGCCGGGTATGCATCCGTAGCTCTAGCAATGTGTACAATCAGTCGCTGCTAGGATCGATGGTGGAATCGATTGGCCCCGAAGCTACCGAGGAGTGGGCAAAAGGGCTGGTAGGCAACTTCGCTAGAGACCCAGAAGGGGGCGATACCGATCAGATCAAGGCAGTCGCCGCTGGTCAGTGCGACGTGGCGGTTGTTAACCATTACTACTGGGCGCGATTGGCGAAGTCAGACGATCCAGCCGATCAAGAAGTCGTTGCTCAAACGGCTTTGTTTTTCCCGAACCAGTCAGATCGCGGAACGCATGTGAACATCAGCGGTATGGGCCTAGTAGCAGGTGCGCCAAATCCTGAAAATGCGATCGCGTTCATGGAGTTTCTAGTCAGCCCAACGGCGCAGGAAGTGTTAGCTGAAGGCAACAACGAGTATCCGGTGGCAGAGGGTATAGATCTCGACCCGGTCGTCTCTCAGCTAGGTGACTTTAAGGTGGATGCTACGAACGTAGTCACCTATGGCCGTAACAACCCCAAGGTGAATGAGATTGTTGATCGAGCTGGCTGGGAGTGACTTCGACTGCGCTCAGTCACCGGGATCTTGACTGCGATCGCCTACACTGGGGAAGACATTGTTGAAATCAATACGCAATAGCGGTATGTCTTCTCCTGTTCTCTTTTGCTCTCAGCTAACAAAGCGGTTTACAACGGCAGCGGTTCCGGCTGTAAATGCAGCAAGTTTTGAGCTGAAGCAGGGCGAACTGTTAGGGCTATTGGGGCCGTCGGGCTGTGGCAAGACAACATTGCTACGACTCGTCGCCGGGTTCGAGCGCCCCGAGGCCGGAGAGATTGTGCTGGGGAATCAGCTTGTCTGTGGACCGAGACTATACCTGCCGCCAGAGCGTCGCCATGTGGGCGTAGTGTTTCAAGACTACGCCCTGTTTCCGCATCTGAACGTGGTAGAGAATGTGGCGTTTGGCCTAAAGCAGCTATGGCGGCGGGGGGCGCTGAAAAAAAAGGAGATTCGCTCGCAGGCGCTTGACGCGATTGCCCTAGTGAGCCTTTCCGGTATGGAAAAGCGATTCCCGCATGAGCTTTCGGGCGGGCAGCAGCAGCGCGTGGCACTAGCTAGAGCGTTAGCCCCTCGTCCGCCCGTCGTATTACTCGACGAACCGTTTAGCAACCTAGATGTACAGGTACGGCTATATCTGCGTCAAGAGGTGCGCGACATCCTAAAGCGGGTGGGGGCATCGGGAATTTTTGTAACGCACGACCAAGAAGAAGCGCTGGCAATCTCAGATAAGGTAGCAGTTATGCATCAGGGCCGATTGCTACAAGTAGATGCACCCGAGAAAATATATCAGCATCCGGCCTCACAGTTTGTTGCAGCCTTTGTAACACAGGCAAACTTCGTATTTGCCCAGTGGAAAAATGGCGGCTGGCAAACAGAGCTAGGTTGGATAGGACCTTACTCTGACACGGCAGAGAGACCAGCAGAAAATACATCGGGCGAGCTGATGATCTGCCAGGATGATATCCAAATTGAATCGAATGAAAGCGGAAATCTAAAAGTTAAAGGGCGACAGTTTCTAGGTAGAGAGTATCAATACATGCTACTTTCACCGTCCGATCGAACGCTGAGCGTAAGAACTCCGGCCAACCAGAGAATAGAAGTAGGTAGCCAAGTCAGTATGAAAGTGAATTTAAAGGAAGTGCGCTTTTTCTCAAAAGAGACATTAGAGCTTGCTACTGCTAGCGCCTAGCCTCGGAGCCACTGCTAAACTCCCTACTTTTCAACTGTCTTTGTCGACATTGAGAAGGGTCTACGCTTTCGGTTAAATCAGCATTCAATCAGCTGCAGCAGCCGCAAAGCTTCGGCAACGCTCCAGGCTTGGGCGAAAGAGCCTCTGGGGTTGAAAGGCGGGTCACCATCAAAGATTTCGCTGAGGGTGCCAACACAGCCTGAGTCGATCTGTTTTATTAGGGGTTGGAGGAACTGACGAGTAGCTGTTGTGTCTTTATAAACGTTGAGATGGGCCTGGATAAAGGGGCCGATTAGCCAACTCCAAGTGGTGCCTTGATGGTAGGCACCGTCGCGTTTGGTGCGATCGCCGCCATATTTACCCACATAATCTGGATGGGATTGAGAGAGCGATCGCAGTCCGTGAGAAGTCAGTAGCTGCTGCGCACAGATATCGACAATGGACTGTTGTTGTTGTTTGCTAAGTGGGGGTGCATATGGCAGAGAAACAGCAAAAAGCTGATTGGGTCGAAGGGAGGAATCGTTACCCTTTGGGCCATCGATAACGTCGTAGCAGTAATTGAGAGAACTGTTCCAAAATTTTGGAAAGCTGTTGGCACAGAATCTGCCAAGATCGAGGTAGTCTGACTTTTGCTGACCCAGGCGATCGCAAAATTCAGCCATACACAGTAGCGCATTATGCCATAAGGCATTGATCTCAACTGGCTTCCCAACTCGTGGCGTCACAACCCAGTCATCGACTTTGGCATCCATCCAGGTGAGCTGTACGCCCGCTTCACCCGCATAAATCAGTCCATCCGCTTGATCTAGATGAATGTTGTAGCGGGTACCCCGCAGATGCCAGTCAATCACATCTTCTAGCGCCGGAAAAAGTTCTTCTAATAGCTCATCATCTTCTGTAAAAGCTACATATGCGCGAATCGCTTCAAAGTACCAAAAAATCGCATCTACTGTGTTGTAGCCAGGACTGTCATTAGCCTCAGGAAAAGCGTTAGGCAGCATTCCCTGACTAAGGTAGCCAGAGAACGTACGCAAAATTGGACGCGCAACCTCTGGGCGACCCGTGGCAAGCGTTAAGCCTGGTAGAGCGATCATGGTATCTCGACCCCAATCGCCAAACCAAGGATAGCCAGCGATGATAGTTTTTCCGACTGTTGTTTCTTTAGTTTGTTGGTCGATTATCTGTCGAGTAGCGATGAATTGATCGGCGGCGAGATAAAGCTGACTGAGCGGAGCCGTATCACTTTGTTCCTCTCGCAGTGTAGCTAATAGAGGGGCGGATACTTTGCTAGCTTTTTCTAAGAGATTTTGTTCGTATTGGTGTCGGGCGGTAAGAGCTGTTTTTTCATCTAGGGTGGGGTAGGGTTCTGTGCTGCCAGCAATGGTAAGCGTTTCGCCGGGAGCTAGAAGAGTGCGGAGGGTAGCACAGTGGAAGTGGTCGTCTAGATAAGGAAGACCCCGATATTTTTCTTGGGTGAGGAAGTAGTGCTGATACCAGCGGTTGATGGGTTGGAGCTGGCCTTTGGTAGCAAGCAAATAGATAGGAGCCGGACAGCCAGCGGCTTCTATTTTTAACCCTCTAGGATGGGAGCGGGTGAGAATTTGCCAGGATTGGTTACGCTCGGGCCCGCTGCGTTGGCTTTGGGTGACACAGTGATGATTACGGTGATTGATAAGCGCTTTGATAGAAAGGTGGAAGGGGGCGGTGGCTCGTAGCAGTTTGTATTGAATATAGGTGGTGTTTTCTCCAGGCTGCATCCAAATCCGCTTTTCTAGGAGAGCATCGCCGCAGGCGTAGGTCCAAGTAGGGATAGCACCTTCGAGATGAAAGCGCTCTATATGGCGATAGCCGTGGCCAGTAGTCGTGCCTCCTGCCCAGCAATCGCAGCTCAGCGGATAGGCATTGCCCAGATATTGAACAACTTCATCCAGTTTGGTCAGCAGCAGCGTCCGGTCGAGAGGTGGATTGAGTGCCGCTACTAAAAAGCCGTGATAGCAACGAGTAAGTACGCCAGAAAGAGTGCCACAGCCATAGCCACCGATACCGTTAGTAACTAGCCATTCGCGACTGCCAGACTGAAGCGGATCGCCACAGATATCTCTGCTAAAGTCGACAGCGAACCGGGAGGAAGCGTTGTTCAAAGCTCTGCTCTCATTTTTCGTACTCATTTTTTGTACTCATTGCTCGTACTCATCGTTGAATATAGGAGTGGTTAACGGTGTCTATCGAGCTTAGCCGAGTGCTTTTTTAGAGACTTCTTTGAGTCTTTTGCTCTCTGCGGCCTTACGTTCGCTGTAGCGATCGGTGAGTTCGTTTGCGTGTTCGCGTAGGAGCAGGGTAAAGCGGTAGAGCTCTTCCATCACATCGACAACGCGATCGCGATAGGCAGACTCTTTCATACTCCCATCTTCGTTAAATTCCTGGTAGGCTTTGGCAACTGAGGACTGGTTAGGAATAGTAAACATTCGCATCCAGCGTCCTAAGATGCGTAGCGTATTAACAGCGTTAAACGATTGAGAGCCACCAGAAACCTGCATAACAGCTAGCGTTCTACCCTGGGTGGGACGAACGGCCCCGAGCGAAAGCGGAATCCAGTCAATCTGAGTTTTCATTAGGCCAGAGACATTGCCATGCGTCTCGGGGCTCGACCAGACCTGGCCTTCAGACCACATAGAAAGAGCCCGCAACTCCTGAACTTTGGGATGCGTATCGGGTTCGGCGTTGTGCAAGGGCAGACCCCTAGGGTCAAAGAATTTCACTTCTGCGCCGAACCCACTAATGATACGAGCAGCTTCTTCGGCCAGCAGACGGCTATAGGATCTTTCGCGTAAAGAACCGTAGAGAAACAAAATTCTAGGCGGATGGTCGAAACTCATCTTTAGCTGCAAGGATAATCAAAACATGACCTGCATACACAAGAGTATGTCCATGCAGGCATTTTGTGTATACCTTTAGATCAATAGTCCGGACAAAAGAGGGAGAGCTAGAGACAGAGAAGCTACCCAGGATATAGGGTGTTAATAACCACAAAAACGCCCACTGGATAGCTATGGGAACCATGATACAAGGTCTAC
>JBCCOH010000098.1:0-20606 GCA_039111275.1 Cyanobacteria bacterium P01_D01_bin.1
CGCTCCCATGACGGCATCTTATTATCTACCTTAGAGATTAGTCGGGAATCTGCTCTTCGTGGCAGATCGTTTGATTTTTTATGGATCTGCTCAATAATTCTTGACGAATAGTTCTCGACCATATCGCGACAATAGGCGATTAAGTGCAGACCTACAGGTCAGGCGGCTGGTAGGTAGCTGGTGCAACAGGTGCCTGATCAGAGTCATAATCTTTGTCTATGTTGCAAGCTAAGTGCAGGCTGCTATATTTGAAAAACTATTTAATTTGACCAAGGAGATTTCTCCGTTGTTTTCAGCCGAAGATTTCGCAAAAGCTCTAGAGCAGCAAGACTATGAGTTCTCACGCGGCAGCGTAGTGACTGGCAAAGTCGAAACCCACGAGTCTGATGGAGCTTACGTTGATATCGGCGGCAAATCGGCAGCTTTTTTGCCCGCGAAGGAAGCCTCGATTGATTCGGATGTCGTCTTGGAAGAAGCTTTGCCACTAGGAACAGAGCGCAAATTTCTGATCATTCGCGACCAGGATGCTAATGGGCAGATGGTGATCTCTATTCGCGCAATGGAGATCAAAGAGCTGTGGGAGCGCCTGCGCGAGCGTCAGGAGAATGGAGATGTGCTAGAAGTGACTATCTCTGGCAGCAACAAAGGGGGCGTAACTGCCGATGTCAGCGGACTGCGGGCGTTTATTCCTAGATCGCATCTGGCCCGCCGAGTCGAAGATCTCGATTCTTTGATGGGTAACACCATCAACGCGGCCTTCTTGGAAGTCAATGAGGAGAACAATAAGCTGCTGCTGTCTGAGCGGGTAGCGGCAAGAGCCACGGCAATGAGCAGCTTGACCAAAGGCGAGCTAATTGAGGGGACGATCGCGTCGCTGAAGCCTTTTGGTGCGTTTGTTGACTTTGGCGGTGCGTCTGGCCTGTTGCATATCAAGCAGATTAGTAAGAGCTATGTATCTGCTTTGGGCGATGTGTTTAAGGTGGGCGATCCGATTAAGGCGATCGTGTTAAATATTGACGATCAGCGTGGACGGATTGCGCTGTCTACGCAGGTGCTAGAGAAGTATCCAGGGGAAGTGCTAAAGGATTTGGCGACAGTCATGGCCGAAGCTGAAGAGAGAGCGAAGAACGTTGCGAAGGTAGTCGCGGAAGGCGGCTGAGATCTCTATGGGTACTGTTTGGGAGCTGGATTTCTATTCCAGACCAGTCTTTGATGAAAACAATAAGAAGCGCTGGGAGATCCTGATTTGCGAAGGGTTGCAGTCGGTAGACGACGACCCTGAAAAGCTGTTTCGTTACAGCAAGTATGTGTCGAATAGTGAGGTGAATTCGGAGACGTTGCAGGTAGCGATTGAAGATGCGATCGCCCAAGCCGACTCAAAGGCCGTTGCTTCGCCCACTAAGGTTCGATACTTTCGCTATCAGATGCAGAACATGATTAAAAGGGCCTGCGAGGAAGCTGGTTTGCTACCTTATCCCAGCCGCCGGACGCTCGCTTTGCAGCAGTGGATAGAAGATCGCAAAGAAAATGTCTATCCGAATGAGCCAGGGTACAAAGCGAGTGCCTCAGCTTCGGTGGCAAAGCCGCTAGAAGTCGTGAACCCGTTGCCAGATGCCTTAATGGGTCAACAATGGGCCTTAGTCACGCTGCCTGCCAAAGAGTTTGCCGATATGGGTGAGTGGGATGTTGCTTTTGGCGAATCGTTTCCGCTAGAAACAGTAGGCGTAGAGGCAGATACTCCGATTCCAGGGTTCATTATTTACTCGAACCGAGCGACGCCGCTGGCGGCCTGGATGTCTGGGCTAGAGATTGCCGCAGTGAGAGCTGGTAAAGAGGAATCAACCAATTATATTTCTAAAAATACGGCGACTGCTCGGCTGCTGATGGATACAGGCACGATTGAGACCTGGCTGCTAGCCGATCTGGTGACGCCAGAGACACAGTCAGAAGGATCGCGATTCGAGACTGCGAAGGCAGCGGCGAACAATGTGCACTTCATCGCGGTACAAGATAGCCCAGAGTCTGAGTCTTTTGCGGGGATGTGGCTGATGCAGAGTCGGGATTTTGGTTAGGGGGATTTTGAGTTGGTAAAGGTGGACGCTAAGAGATGGGGTCGGACTGTTTTGATGTATGGGGTTTTGGGTGCGATCGCCCTCATCATGCTCCTCCCGCTCCTCTGGCTAGTCAGCACTGCCTTCAAAGGCCCTACCGAAAACCTCTTCCAGTTTCCGCCACAGTTTTTCCCCACCGCTCCTACTTTCGACAACTTCATCCAGGTGTGGCGCTCTAATCCCTTTGGTCGCTACTTTTTCAATAGCACCTTGATCGCTGCTATCACCGTCGTCCTCAATCTCTTGCTCTGTTCTCTAGCCGCCTATCCCTTGGCAAGATTGAGCTTCAAAGGCCGAGAAGTCTTATTTTCCCTAGTTGTTTCCACAATTTTGATTCCTTTTCAAATTGTGATGATTCCGCTGTACATCTTCACCGTACGACTGGGACTGACTAATAGCTACATCGGCGTAATCTTTCCTGCGATCACCTCTGCCTTCGGCATCTTCCTAATGCGACAAGCCTTTCAGTCTGTTCCCAAAGAGCTAGAAGAAGCTGCTCGCATCGACGGCTGCACAGAGCTAGGCATCTGGTGGCACATCATGATTCCCTCTGTGCGTCCGGCCCTGGTGACGCTAGCCATCTTTGTCTTTATCGGCTCCTGGAGCGATTTTCTCTGGCCACTACTGATACTAGATCGACCGGAATACTACACTTTGCCATTAGGCGTAGCTAGACTGGCTGGTAGCTTCTCACTCGACTGGCGACTGATCGCAGCAGGTTCAGTCATCTCAATCGTGCCAATTATTCTATTCTTTGTGGCAGCGCAACGATACATTGTGCCGTCGGAAACAGGTAGCGGCGTCAAAGGCTAGCTCACTAAATTTCTACAGAATTGGTATATGCCGGATAGAATCTCTAAATTCGTTGTCTTCGGATGCGACTGC
The DNA here is from genome assembly GCA_039111275.1 of Cyanobacteria bacterium P01_D01_bin.1. Taxonomy (GTDB): domain Bacteria; phylum Cyanobacteriota; class Cyanobacteriia; order Phormidesmidales; family Phormidesmidaceae; genus Phormidesmis. Next base: position 2,997 of record JBCCOH010000098.1, read on the forward strand.
TAAGAATATAAGTTCTTCTATCATGCTGCCGATACTCATGTTTTTGCTGAGCGTGATAATGCCCGGAGTGCAGCCGCCTTCTGCTAAGTGATCATGCAGATGAGATTGACGGCCAAATCAGTCAAAAGCCAATGCCACAGGGAAAGCATAGTGCCCTCCAGTCAGACCTGATAGCATTGATCAATTCGCCGCTCAGAACTGACCAAATAGCCCGTGTCTTTCAGGAGCTGCGCTGTACTTTCGGCGGCAGCTCAGTCGTGCCAGATATTGCAGTATTTGAATGGAGCCGCATTCAGCGCGATCCAAATGGAGAAATCGCCAATGGTTTTCCACTCGCGCCCGATTGGACTATCGAAATCCTATCGCCGGGGCAAAGCATCGCCAAAGTGACTAAGAAGATACTGTGCTGCTTGCACTATGGCTCACAGATGGGATGGCTGATCGCGTCAGCAGATAAAGTGGTTTTGATCTATCAGCCTCAGCAAGAACCATCCGTCTTAGACGCACCCAATGCCGTGCTACCCGTGTCCGATTTTGCGCAAAATCTAGCTATCACTGTAGAGAATCTTTTTGCACTACTGCTGTTATAGCCGCAAAATTCTTGATTCGATAGCAGGTGCAGCGCTAAACCGGAAACATCAAATTCTCAAACGGCTCTCGATTCTTCCATCGATATGTATTAAAGTCGCGTTGGTCAGCCGACAAAATTCGCCCATCGTCCAAATGCTCGGCCAAAATGACCAACGAAGCATCCGCTAAGTCCATTGGCAGATCCGCGTACTTTACTTATGAGTTCAGCAATTCGCGGTGTATGTCCTGTCTGAAGCTGGAACACTTGGAAGTCTCTAGCTATTAATCTGTCAATAAATCCAACCTGCGCATGTTGTCCTATTCTCGTCAAGAGTAAGTAGCACGTTTCTGTAATGACTGGCCAGGTTGTGATCAAAGGTTCTGTGAGCCTCTCCATAGCTCTTACGGCTGAGGTATGGTCGTCATCCCTCGGGTTGGCAAGCGCGACCCAGAAGCTGGTATCAGCAATAACCATACTTCTCTTTCCAGCCTTCTTCTAGGTACTCTTTATAATTGGCTGACAGATCTGACGGACCTTCTCCACAGCCGATAAAGCCAGAGTCTTTAAATGCCCTGTAAGGGTATGAGGTGGCTTGCTCAGAAAACTTTTCGATTTCTGAGTCTGCTGTCCTCTTTTTTAGGTGAGAAATGATATCGGCTATTTCCTGCAAAAGGTCAGCGGGTAGCGTTTGGATATCATCTACTAGCTGTCTGCGCTGTTGTTCTATAGAATTTTGTGTGATGTCCATCGCTTTTTGGCTCTAAATCGTATCTTGCTCTTGGTCTATCAACTCTATCTTACGTCCTACGTCTTGAAGTTCCTTAGCTCGCTACTATTAATAACAGTTGAATAGAGCTTAGGAATATCACGCAGCTATGAAAATTGCCATTACGGGTGCAACCGGGTTTGTGGGGTCTCGCTTGGTCGCTCGGCTGGTGGATGAAGGCCACGATGTGAAGGTACTGACGCGCAATGTAGAGAAGGCTCGGAAGGTATTTGCAGCTCCTCAGCTGAAGGTTTTGGAGTACGTGGCTTATCAGCCGACGGAGTCGGGGGATTGGCAGACCGAGGTTTCTGGCTGTGACGGGGTGGTGAATCTAGCGGGGGAGCCGATTTCGGAGCGGTGGTCGGCGGAGCGGAAGAGGCGGATTATTGATAGCCGTCAGGTGGGAACGCAGAAGCTGGTGGAGGCTATTGTCAAGGCTGAGCAGAAACCGTCTGTTTTGGTTAGCAGTTCGGCGATTGGCTATTACGGTACGAGTGAGACGGCTGAGTTTTTTGAGACGAGTGAGCCAGTAGAAAGTGACTTTCTGTCTAAGGTGTGTCAGGCGTGGGAGGCGGCGGCGAGAAAGGCGAAAGATGCAGGGGTGCGAGTGGCAATCATTCGGACGGGGATTGTACTGGGCGATGGGGGAGCGATCGCCAAAATGATCACCCCCTTCAAACTCTACGCAGGTGGCCCGATCGGCAGCGGCCAGCAGTGGTTTTCCTGGATTCACATTGACGATCTAGTCAACCTCTACATCAAAGCTCTACTCGATCCGTCTATGCACGGCGTCTATAACGGTACCGCTCCAAAACCGATACGCATGAAAGATCTCGCTCGGACCTTAGGCGAAGTCATGGATCGGCCTTCATGGCTACCCGTGCCTGATTTTGCGATTGAAGCGCTGCTAGGAGACGGCGCAGTCGTTGTCCTAAAGGGTCAAAAAGTATTGCCAGAACGGACGCAAGCATCAGGGTTCTCTTTCGACTATGCAGAGCCCAAAGAGGCTCTGAAAGATGTCGTTGAGAAGATTGGTTAATCTGTTTGCTGCTGCTGAGATTTGTGGCCGACGACGGTTTGTCCTTTTGTATGACCATGACCCTAACCACTAAGCTATCTACTGGATTATTTAGTTTGAGTATCGCCACGCTCGGAATCAGCGTGCCTGCATTCGCAGCTGATCCCTTCCGACCTGATTCTCCTCACGACATAGGCGAGCATACAGAAGCCGCCTTTCGAGTCATTTTTGAAGAAGGGAATTACGCAGCGGCTGACGCTGCTTTGACAAAGGCTGAGACTCATGAATCAGAGGAGCCTTTGGTGCATGCACTGATGGCGGCTATGGCTTATTTCGAGGGCAGTACTGGACTAGACGAAGTTGCTCTTCGGGCCGACCTGACTCAGGAAACGGCGGCTGAACTCAAGGCTGTCAATCCGCTACGTGGCCATCTCTACACGGCGGTTGGCCTGTTCCTAGAAGGTGCTCATATGCTGAAAACAGAAGGGTTAGCTAGAGGGACGCCAAGAGCGCTGAGAATGCTTCAGCAGGTTTTCAATGAGCTTGATGCGGCGCAGCGAATTGATGCGGAAGATTCTGAGCTAAATCTTCTTAAGGGGTCGATGGATCTAATGCTGGCAGTAAATCTGCCTTTTGCTGATCCAGAGCGAGCGATCGCCCGCATGGCCGAGCACAGCCATCCTGTCTATGTCACTCAGCGCACAATTGCCATCGGCTATCGAGATCTTGATCGCTACGATAGCGCTTTAGTCGCTGTGGACAAGGCAATTGCTGCCGCACCGAATAATCCTGAGCTGTTCTATCTAAAGGCTCAAGTTCTAGCCGGGCGGGGTGACACTGCCAAGAGTTTGGACTGGTTTGCCAAAGCGTTAGCCAAAAAAGAACAGCTACCCAGTGCCCTCAGTCGCCGCATTGTCTGGGAGAACTGCATTGTCGAAGGGGCTGAACCAGAGGCTTGCTCTGAGCTAGTCGGCTATTAGCGACAGACATAGTGCGAGTAGCTGTAGTTGCCTTTGTTGGCTATACCGTCCGTCAGGCGATCGCACGCCGCCGTTTCTAGATTCTCGCCAAAGTTCATCATCCACAGATCGAACGGCCGAGAAAGCCCGCCTATTGTGTTGATTAGATTCGTTTTAACGTCAGTGTCACTGCCTTCAGCGCTTTCCGCTAGTAAAAACTCTGGCGAGTCATTCCATCCACCGCTAGAAAAGGCCGGGTCAAAGTTTCGCTTGATCTCCCATGCGATCGCCATGATATCTAGACCAACCACGATCGGCTGCTCGGTAGTGAAAGCAGCTGTGCCAATAATCGGTTGATAGTTAGTCTCTTGCTGAATGATCGCAATAAACCTGTCCGCGTTGTAGATCTTAAGGCTGATATTATTCACAACGAACAGACTGCTGATGAAGCCTACACAGACAGCAATCGCAACAAAGGCTTTCCCTCTGAAGCTCGGCTTCGCGCCCATCCATCTCACGCAGCGCCCTTTAGTCTGTTCCCACAGCGGAGATAATCCTGCTCCAGCGAGGATTAGAACGCTTGGAAAGTAGACAAAGCTATAGCGGTGGCTGCGGGCGATATTGAATCCAGTGCCATAGCAAATCAGTAAAAACAGCAGATTGGCCATCAGTAGAAAGCCTGCCATCGCTAGGATGCTGCTTCGCTGATAGGTGTTCCCCTCAGTATGCGCGTGCAGTTGAGTCTGTTTGCTTCCAAACTGGGCTGGTTTACCTTTAAGCTGGGCTAGAAGCGATCGCACCACCACCAGCATTAGCCACGCTGCGTAGCACAGCATACCGAGCGATGTCACTACAATAGCCGCGACTGCCTGCCAGCTGTAGCCTGTTGTCACTGGCGACATCACCGCATATACCACATGCACAAAAGGAAAAACGATAGGGTCAATCCAGTCGCTGATGTCCTTGTAATCTGTTTTGAGAAAGCTAGTCTGGTGACTGCCATAGAAGTTAGTCAGTACCGGTAGCCATAGCAAAACACCCATCAAAGTACCCGCCGCTACGCTGTAGATGCCGATCCAGTGCGATCGCCGCCACACCTTAGGATCCTCTTGGCACTGATGCACCAGCAAGAACGTCAGCATCATGCCTTCTGCCAAAATTGCCAGCCCGCAGAAATAATGCACTGTCACGCTCAGCAGATTGATTGATATCCAAGCTAGCGCTTGCCATCTTCTAATCTGCTTTTGCTGTTGCAAAGCCTGCACCGCGCTTACAAAGCAGCCCAAAGATGCAATCACCATCAAGATCGCCAGACTGTAGTGCCTAGCCTCTTGGGAGACATACACGCTTAGGGGTGAAACCGCCATCAGCGCAGCGCAAATCAGGCTAGTTGTCTGCTGCCGAAAGCTAATCCACGCCAGTAGATAGGTCGCTGGGACTGCTAATGCACCGAAGATGGCAGGCAGTGCTCTCGCTGCCCACAGAGAGGCGTAACCATTGACCGGATGAGAAAAGTGATGAACAATCGCCATCCACCAGTGCGCAATGACGAAATAGGTAGGGGGATGATTATCTTCGCTCAGTAGATGGTGGATAACATCTCTTACCGTCGTCCCTGGAACGATTTGTAAAGGCAGTAGGACAGTGTCTAAATCAATCACCTGATTTAGAGGAATGAGTCTAGAGGAATTACCAAGACTAAATAGGATAGTGGCGATTTCGTCCATCCAAGCATCTTTACTCGCGAGATAGCTCAGCCGGATCAACAGTGCGATCACCCCCCAAAGCAGTAGCCAAATCCACGGCAGCTCAGTCCACGCCAGTAGACCTTTACTTTCCTGCAGTTTTTTTACCTTGCCCTTACTACTCAAACCTCTGCTATCCGAAGAGAAAAAACGCATCTAAATAAAGATAAAAAACTCCACCTGCTGCCTTAGTGAACAAGGCAATCAGGTGGAGAAAGAGACGCAGTTAGGAGGTATCTTGCCTATACAGTATCGATTTCGTCTGCAATCAGGGCGGGTTTTCATAAGTTCTTAATGTATTCTTCCGTGAGATTAAAATAGACCTTTGGTTTGAATAGTCCTCAGTCTATTGATGGCAGCGGCTAGCTCAAACCGTCTGAACATAGCAAGGTTGCCTACTCGTCGATAGCCACTGGGCGAGCTGTCTTCAGACAGAATGTCTAGTCCACCTCGCTCAATGTCATTCATGACTAGATCGAGTAGCTCGCTAAGTGGCCTTTGGGGATCAAAGTAGTAGCGGTCTGCGTAGATCATCGCCTGGGCGATTGCCTGCATCTGATGCGCCTCAACAATTTGCTCGATTGCTGCTAGATCGACGGTTTCATAGCCTAGCATCAGCTCGTTTCGTCGAGCTTTTACTTTCAGGGCGCGATCGCCTTTTCCGGCTGGTAAGCTACCGGGGAGGACTGCCCTAGGTATAGTTCGACCGAAGCTATCCCCCCCTTCTGTCTGTCTGGCGTCTGGGTCAGAGTCGGCGATCGCCTTGGCTTGCTGCGTTACAATTTTGGGCTGGTAATCCTCCATCGCAATCACTGTATCTGCTACCGCGAAGTAATCACCGCTGCCGCCCATAACCAAAATGGTCGAGATGCCGTAGTCGTCATAAAGCTGGCGGACTTTGTCCACGAAGGGCGTGATGGGTTCTTTGTCTTTGACGATTAGGGCTTGCATTTTGCGATCGCGAATCATAAAATTCGTCGCCGCTGTATCTTCATCGATTAGCAGTACCTTTGCCCCAGCTTCTATCGCTTCTATTAGCCCCGCTGCTTGTGACGTACTGCCGCTGGCATTCGTAGTCGAAAACTGGCGCGAATCTCTCCCTCTAGGCAAGTGATTGATCACCGGAGAAATATCCACGCTTACAACGCTGCGTCCGTCTTCTGCTCGTAGCTTCACTGTTCTAGCGTCGGCGACTACCTGCTCGCGTCCATCCCCTGGTACGTGGCTATAGATTCCCTGCTCGATTGCCCTTAGCAGTGTAGATTTTCCGTGGTAGCCACCGCCAACTATTAGGGTCACACCTGCGCGAATTCCCAGTCCGGTGACTAGGCCACTGTGCGGCGTTTCTAACTCAATCTGGTCATCTTCGGGCGGTGAGAACAGATCTGCATCTTCCTTTAGCGGTCTTTCGTCAATTCCACTCCGACGCGGTAAACAGGCGCCTGATCCGATGAAGGCCACTAGCCTCCGCTCAGCTAGCTGGTCACGTAGCGCCTCAGCGTCTTCTAGCGTATGAATGTGCTGCTCTATCGCTGCCGCGTCTAACGCCTCAAACATCAGACACCGTGTCACTAGCGCAGGCATGTCTTCACACAGCAGCGCTGCTGCCGCCTGCCCCGCAATCCGTCTACCAAAGGCCGGTAGCCCAACTGTCAGACGAACCTCGATGGTATCGGCGTCCATCCAAACCGCTGTACGCCGCAGTATTGCTTGGCTTAGCGCTGCAATTTCTATTTTTCCACTCTTGCCAGATCCTCGCTTTTTTTGCAGAGACTGGGCCACTTGCGCCACTTGCCTAGTCAGATAATCTGCGATCGCCACCCGCCGCTCATAATCAGTCATCCACTCAACCGGAAACCCCGCGACTGTCTGAGGTACCCAGATGCAAATGCGGCTAGGCGCGGCAAAGGGATCTCCCTGTACATAGTCCACATTCAGTTTGAACTCAGGAAATTCGTAACTGCCCTTTATCCCTTTGTATTCTCTATAGCTCCGAGCGTCCAAACTGCTCAACTGATGCCGAAGATCTCTCCAAGTTCTGCTTTGTTCTGTTTTATTTCTCTGCTCTACCACGACTTAATTTACTCACCCTTCTCTCAGCGAAATCTTACTTGCAATAGAGGCTTTCTCTTACAGAAGGTCTATATCTTAATAGGGCCAGAGGTCTGGTAGAAGCTTTAGATCTGCCTCAACCAAGTCGCAAAAACAGACAAGTAGATCCTCAAAATCACTCAGATTCAGGCAAAAAGCATCTAACTTCCACCCAACCCAGCACCTATCCAATGTTTCTTTCAAATTTCGCTTCGAAAAAAGCTCGTACTACAGTTGAGTATGCAGCTAGTAACCCTACTAGAAAAGCACTACTGTCGATGACAGTGCTATGTCTTTCCCTTTTCACTGTTGGCGTGGCGAAAACTTCTGCAAATCCTGTAGTTGATCGCTCCGTTAGTCGCTCTGTTAACCAGACACTTAGCAAAGAGACTAACGTCAAAGAGCTTGCTGTCATAGAAAATGGTACCTATCTCTTCGGTCAAAGCCCACAACGTGACCAGATTGGGACTTCTTACGCTGTTTTCTCTGTTACTGATAACAGAGCAGTGGGCGCTTTCTATCAGCCAAATTCTTCGTTTGACTGCTTTTCTGGCCACGTATATCCCGATCGGATGGCGCTCAACGTAGTAGATAGCTATCGGCAGACCGTTCATCCCTACTCTGTTGCTCTGACTACAGACGGTTCTCTAACGGCAGGTAGTGCTGCGCCTGCCTACACCCTCCAGGGATTTCACCGCATCGACAGTCCATCGGATCAAGACATGGAAATCTTGGCTGTCTGTGAAGCGGACTTCGACCGATAGCTGCTCCGATAGCCATCTTGGCTTACTACCATTTTGGGTATATTTCAACCGAGTTCATTAGAGAATGACCGCCCTTAAGTAGGGTACTTTGACAGATATATAGCTTGATAAAGTTTTGTATACTAGAGCTAACCAAGCTTGTAGCAACTACTTGGGTACTTATCCCAATTTTTCGTGTATTACGGAAAACACACCACTAAGTACGGCTTCCTTTGGTGCCAGAACAGATGAAATACAAGTATATTGACATAAGTAGACAAATAACTTAACTAAAACCAGCAGGAAATAAACGGGAAGCCTACCTTCTGTAATCATGTGGCCAGTGGCCGTGTGTTTCTGCAGGCGCAACGGGCGACCCACCAAAACTGGGTTCGAGGTCTCTTAAAAACATGTTTGAGCATTTTACAAACACAGCGATCGCGGTCATCATGCAGGCGCAAGAGGAGGCCCGTCGCCTGGGTCATAACTTTGTCGGCAGCGAACAACTGCTGCTCGGCATCATCAAAGAGAACACTAGCATTGCCGCCAAGGTCTTAGACGAGTTTGGCATTAACTTAACGAACGCTCGCACAGAGGTGGAGTCGATCATCGGTCGAGGCTCTGGCAACGGTCCAGTAGAAATTCCGTTCACTCCAAAGGTAAAGCAGGTATTCGAGCAGGCTTTCCAAGAAGCCCGTAAGCTTGACCATCCCTACATCGAGCCTGAGCATCTTTTGCTTAGCCTGACCCAAAATTCTGAAAGCGTAGCCTACCGAGTCATTGCCAATCTGGGTGTGGACCCCGAGAAGATCAGAGTTCAGCTAGTGCGGGTGATTGGCGAAAGTACGCCAGTTGCGTCTGGCCGGGTAGGCGGTTCTCGTAAGGCAGAGCGCAAGTCTGACAGTAGCGTCTTGACGGAGTACGGCACTGATCTGACTGAGGTTGCCGCAGAAGGTAAGCTTGACCCTGTAATCGGTCGCCAAAAGGAAATTGAGCGCGTTGTTCAGGTGTTGGGTCGGCGGACGAAGAATAATCCGGTATTAGTTGGTGAGCCTGGCGTGGGTAAAACTGCGATCGCAGAAGGTCTAGCCCAGCGTATCGTCAATCAAGATGTCCCAGAAGCGCTAATCGACCGCCGAGTTATTAGCCTAGATATGGGTCTGCTAGTGTCCGGTACTCGCTTTAGAGGCGATTTTGAAGAGCGGATCACTCAGGTAATAGACGAAGTGCGCAAGTCGCAGGACGTCATTCTAGTTATTGACGAGATTCATACTCTAGTAGGTGCGGGTTCTCTAGAAGGCGGTATGGATGCTGCTAACTTGCTCAAGCCTGCACTGGCCAGAGGCGAGATGCAGTGTATCGGCGCGACTACGCTAGATGAGTATCGCAAGTACATCGAGAAAGATGCTGCGCTAGAACGTCGTTTTCAGCCTGTTACTATCGCGCCACCTTCTGTAGAGGATACCGTTGAAATTCTGTACGGTTTGCGCAGCCGTTACGAGCAGTTCCACAGGCTGAACATTACTGATGAAGCGGTAGAAGCTGCTGCCACTTTGAGCGATCGCTATATCACCGACCGTCACCTTCCCGACAAGGCAATCGACCTAATTGATGAAGCCGGATCTAGAGTTCGCCTACGGCACTCGCGCAACATTCCGGCTAGTGAACTGCGCAGTGAGCTACGTCAGGTTCAAAAGGAAATTCTCGAAGCGATTCAGCAGCAGGATTACGACCAAGCGGCTGGCCTACGCGAGAAAGAGTCTACGCTGACTCAAAAGATTCAAGACACACTAGAAGGCGACGTTTCGATCATGAAGCAGCCTGAAGTAAGCGACGAAGACATCGCCGATATCGTATCTTCTTGGACTGGCGTCCCGGTCAATGCCATCACTGAGACCGAATCAGCGATGATGATGCACCTCGAAGACACCTTGCACGAGCGGGTTATTGGTCAAGACGAAGCCGTTGAAGCGGTTTCTAGAGCCGTTCGTCGTGCGCGCGTTGGCCTGCGCGGCTTGGACCGTCCAATTGCAAGTCTGGTTTTCTCTGGCCCAACGGGTGTAGGCAAGACTGAGCTGGCCAAGGCGTTAGCAAGCGCGGTCTTTGGCTCGGAAGAGGCCATGATTCGACTAGACATGTCCGAATTTATGGAATCACACACCGTTTCCAAACTCATCGGTTCGCCACCAGGATTTGTCGGCTACGACGAAGGTGGTCAGCTGACTGAATCAGTTCGCCGCAAGCCTTACAGCGTCATTTTGATGGATGAGATTGAAAAGGCTCACCCTGATGTGTTTAACATCCTCTTGCAGGTGCTAGACGACGGTCGCCTTTCCGACTCTAAGGGCCGTGAAGTCAGCTTCAAGAACACGCTGATCATCATGACCTCGAACATCGGTTCTAAAGTCATCGAAAAAGGTGGCGGCGGCCTCGGCTTTGAACTAGCTGAGGAAGATGGCATGACTAGCCGCTATAACAACATTCGTAACCTTGTGAATGAAGAGATGAAGCAGTTCTTCCGTCCTGAAATGATCAACCGGATTGATGAAATCATTGTCTTCCGTCAGCTCACCAAGGGTGAAGTTAAGGAAATTGCTGAGATTCTGCTGAAGCAGGTGGGTCAGCGCCTGGGTGATCGCAATCTCTCCTTCGAGATGACCGAAGCCTTCAAAGACCGCCTAGTCGAAGAAGGCTACGATCAGCGCTACGGTGCAAGGCCAATGCGCCGGGCAATCTCTCGCCTTGTTGAAGATCGCCTTGCCGAAGCTATCCTTGCAGGCACACTCAAAGACGGTGACACAGTCGTCTTCGACATTGACAAAGATGGCGAGATTACCGCTCTTCCCGCAAAAGAGCCCGCTCTCATTGGCGTCAGCTAATTCTTAGCTGCCTAGGCGTAAACTTGAAAGCCACGGATCAACCCGTGGCTTTTTCCGTGTCAACTTTTTTTGCCCCCATCTCCCACTTCCCTATTCCCCATTCCTAAATGTCTAATACTCTCGACCAAAAGAAAGGCGTCATCGTCGGCGCAGGCTGGGCCGGACTAGGCGCTGCCCATCATTTATCAAAGCAGGGGTATGCAGTCACTTTGCTAGAAGCAGGCGCTCATCCAGGCGGCCTGGTTGCTGGCTGGAAAACCTCAAAAGGCCGCTCTGTAGAAGCTGGCATCCATGGCTTTTGGTATCCGTACAGCAATATTTTTGCCCTCACGGACGAGCTAGGCATTCAGCCATTCACACCCTACACTCGTTCTTCTCAGTACTCGCCCGCTGGACTAGAAGTCGAATCACCAATCTTTCAGCGAGAACCGTATCTGCCCACACCGCTAGGCACGTTCATTTACACTCGGTTCAAACGCTTGCCGCTAATCGACCGGATGTCAGCGCTGCCGCTACTCTACTCACTAATCGACTTTGATAATTCCGATGAAGCCTGGAAACGCTACGACAATATGACCGCTCGCGAGCTGTTCAAGCAATACGGAGTATCCGAACGGCTCTACAAAGAATCCTTTGAGCCGATGTTGCTAGTCGGATTGTTTGCACCTGGTGAGCAATGCTCTGCTGCGGCTGCATTAGGAATGCTGTATTACTTCATTCTTGCCCATCAGCCAGACTTTGACGTGCGCTGGTGTCGTGGCACAGTCGGCGAGATGATCTTTCGGCCCTGGGTACAGCAAATCGAAGCCGCAGGGGGTAAGGTTCTTGCTAACAAAAGGGTGACTGACGTGCGCGTCGGTAGCGGGAACGAAATCGATGCAGTGATTTGTGGCGATGAAGTATTTGAAGCAGACGCAGTGATCTTCTCGGTAGGGATTACTGGGATGAAAAAGATTGTGGCTAATAGTGAGGTGTTGCGCGATCGCCCCGAGTTCCGAGACCTCTCCAATCTCAACGGTATTGACGTTCTCGCCGCACGCCTCTGGTTCGACCGCAAAATCGACATTCCCCTACCCTCCAACGCCTGCTTTGGCTTCCACAAAACCACTGGCTGGACCTTCTTCGACCTCAACGCCTTGCACGATGAATACAAAAATGAACCCGGCACCGTGGTCGAGGCAGACTACTACCATGCCAATCAACTATTGAATCTTTCCGACGATCAAGTTCTTCCCCTGGTTCAAAGCAATCTCGCAGGCTGCATCCCAGCGTTTGGTGATGCCAAAATTACAGACCATGCTGTTGTCCGCATTCGCCAAGGTGTCAGCCATTTCGCCCCTGGTAGCTACCGTTATCTTTTACCAGGCACGACTAGCTTCTCGAATGTATACATGAGCGGCGACTGGATTGTGACTCGTCACGGCTCTTGGTCACAAGAGAAAGCCTATGTCACGGGCTTAGAAGCCGCTAACCGCGTAATTGATCGATTTGGCTTGGGCGCATCTGCTGATATCATCCCAATCGTGCCCGATGAACCGCACATTCAAGTTGCTCGCTCGCTGAATCGGACTGTGCGTCATATTGGTCAGCAGGTGCTGCCTCAGTTTTGGTTACCATAGCCATAGCCGCTGAATACTTTTAGTCAGCTCAGCAGGTTCACTCTATGACTCAGGCAAAAGTTAGACTTTTAAGCTTTGACGATTACCTAGCCTACGATGACGGGCTAGATAAAAACTATGAGCTGATCAACGGAGAATTGCTTGAAGTGCCGCCAGAAACTGAGGAAAATGCCTATCGTGCCTTTTCACTGCTGCTAGCGCTCTCAGAGTTCGTTGATATCAGAAGAATCAAGGTTCAGAAGCTAGAGATAGAAGTATTTGCGTTTCCGGGCATGCCGTTGAATAGGCAGCCTGATCTGACTGTTCTAGCGGAAGGTCATATTGAGCAGATGGCCGATATTAACCAAATGGCTATAAAGCGCTTTATGGACCCGCCTCTAATGGTGGTAGAAGTGGTGAGTCCTTACAGCAGCCAAAGTGAGGCTAACTATCGGCGTGACTATATTGACAAGCGTCAGCAGTTTGAGCAGCGGAAGGTTCCTGAATATTGGATCGTTGATCCGACTGCTCAGCAGGTCAGCGTTTTAGTCTTGGTGAATGGTGCTTATCAAGCTTCAGTGTTTGAAGGAAGCCAAATAATTCAGTCTGCTGTTTTCCCAGAACTGTCTGTGACAGCTAATGTGGTTCTGAGTGCATAAGCTGGTAAATCTATTTAAGCAAGCTATCGACCCACTGCTGGTTTTCTGGTGAAAGTGCAGGTTTGATCGGACTTTGATAGTCAATCCTAAATCCGTAGCCAGCTCGCTCGTATATTTCATTTAGGATTGACTTAAAATCCAGCGTTGGCGCTTCGTCTTCTGCTTTTAGCGGTACAGCAAAGGTAGGAATAGGATCTTGAAGATTGAACCCATAGAGTTCTGCTTTTGGGCGGGTGTTGCTGCGGCTGATGAGCAGGCGATAGTCGGTTTGCAATCGCACTCCAATCGGCATAGGCGTTTGCCCTCTGAGCAAGTCAATCTCGACCAGGTGCGTTTGGCTCGCTAGCACTCGCTGACGCTTTGTAAGATAAGCGGTTCTACCTTCGCCTGTTCGCTTGTTTTTGGGTGATAGAATTTCAATCGCTACGATGACGCTAGCGGTTTCGGTTTCGCGAATCTCAATATATCTTTCCGTCACTTTCTCTGGTAGCGGCAGCGTCACAACCTCTGGCTGAGATAGCGTTGCGGTAGCCTGCCTATCAATAGCGGGTTTAGACTGACTACTTTTCTTGGCAACGGAAACATCAGGAATGCTTACAAGGATGCTGTCTTCAGGTGTGTCAAGATAGGTCCTTTTTTCAATAGCCGCATAATACTTGGGATGAAGTGAAGGGGCTAGTGTATCGGCGATCGCCACTATCAATCGGCTATGCACTTCTGGCCAAAACTCGGGACTTTCTAAGTAGGGGTCCATTCCAGGAAAAGACGAGGGCATGGGTCAGTCTGTCTACTACTTCAATCCTAGTGAGATAACGCGGTGTAGCCGAAGTTTTACTGAACGGAGAGGGGGGGATTCGAACCCCCGTTAGGTTTGACCCTAAAACAGTTTTCGAGACTGCCGCATTCAACCACTCTGCCACCTCTCCAGATGGTTCTACATCTTACACTGATTTCCTATTAGATCTGTGGCCAAAGCTAGAACAGAAAGGTCGTATGCTCGTCATCCGGTAATTGTTGATCTCGTCGCCACAGCCATAGGCAGATGGCTGTGTATACACCATAGCTAGCGATTACGTGCCAGCCTTGCATTCCAGTGAATTCGAATAAGTTCCCTGGGAGTTGATTGAAGTGCTCTACTATCCAAATCAGGATTTGAATTGGGTAGTAGAACATGGAGGCGATGAAGCTGCCGATAGGCGGAATAGGGATAGCTGTGATCGCACTAACAAATCCTCCCATACTGATTAACGTCACCAGCGGCGTCGCAATCCCATTGAGAAAGATGCTGTAGAGCGGCACTACCTCGAAGTACAGCAACTGGAGTGGAATAGTCCACAAACAGGCCGCAATCGGAACAGCCAGCACGGTTGCCATAGTTACTGGCATCCAGTCCAACCATCTCATTAATCTAGGCACTGTCAATATCAGTCCTAGCGTCGCCATCACACTTAGCTGGAAGCCGACGTCCCATATCCACTGCGGGTTGACTAGCAGCATTAGAACTACCGCCATCATCAATCCACCTAACGGATTGACCTTTCTCGCTGTGGCTAGTCCCAGTAGCATGCCACCACCCATAATTGCAGCTCGAATCACGCTTGCTTGTATTCCGGTTAAGCCGACGTAGATTAACAATGCTGAAGCACCTGCGATCGCCTGCGTCCGTGCCTGCAATGATTTCACACAGCCCAGTACCAAAGCCAGTATTAGAGAAACATGAAAGCCCGAAGCCGCTAATGTATGCGCCAGTCCCGCATCGACAAAACTGTCTCTAATATCAATAGGCAGATCCACTGCTTTCCTTCCCAGTGTCATAGCACTCAGCAAACTACCTGCTGGTTCTCCTAGCCAACGTCCCTGTGCTACTACAATCCGCTGTCTCAATTTCCATAAAGCCCAGCGCGGTGGCTCTTGATCTGGTAGGTACTCTATCCAGAAAGTTCTGAAACTTGCAAAACAGCCCAGACGGGACAAATACTCCCCAAATCCCGCAGATTTCTCTGACGTCTCTTCTTCAACCGCAGAGATTTTTCCTCTAAGCTCTACTAGCTCTCCCGGATATAGTCTCTTGCTCGGCTCCAGTGCCGCTGTCACATACAGCTTGCCACTAGCGGAACGAGGCGCTTCAATTGTGTTTCTGTCTCCTGCTCCTCTGACAGAATGTACCTCTAGAAAAAACTTGCCTTTTTCATTACGGCTTGTCTGCGGTATTTGCAAAACCTTGCCCACTACTCTGCGCTCGTGATTAGAAGCAAATCGGCTAATGTCATCAGCCGCTGGCTGAGGTGATCTAGCTACGCAGTAGCTCGCGGCGACCAACCCAACTAACCCCGCTATCCACCACTGCTGTCTTGTTGGACCCATACGCCAAAAACGAGGCACTACTAAAGCGCTGACGCATCCTAACAAAAGAATTCCACAGCCTGTTATTGACAGCCAGCCTAAAATCCGAGTCTCTGTAATTCCCGTTGTCAGCAGTCCCAGAACATAAGCTCCAATGGTTACTAATAGGCCCCAAGGCGTCATTTCTCAATTCCAGTACCTTTCTCCTTCTAAAAAGCCCATCCATCAACTTCTGTTACCTCTCTCCAATAAGAAAAAGGCTTTAGGGACTGGTCCCCAAAGCCTTTCTAAATCCGTATTGCTAGTCCTGTACGGTCAGCCCTAAATAGATAGTCCGAGCTGAGTGCCGAAAAATGCATGTGCAACTAGCAGCGCTAAGGCTGTACTGCCGATGTAGGCATGCGCTGAACGTAGTACTTCGCTGCCTTTGCCAAACTTGGTGGCAGCGATGATGGCGTTGGTGGTTAGAAGAGCGATCGCCGCCATCCCCGTCCAAAAATGCGGACTCTCCAAAATCGGTTCACCCTGCATCACCAGCGACAAAATTCCACCAGTCGCCCCCAACACAATAAACAGATACATCAGCGGTGCAACCTTCGCATGCTGCTGCTTTTGCTCAACCGCAACCCCGGTATCCGTCGCTAACCGACCCTCCCAACCAGAATAAGCCGCAAACCCACCCATCACAAAAACTACAATCGCCATCATTGCCGGATGTCCCCAATGCACAATCGGCTCCGGCAAGTTGAATTGTGCAAACCAATTTGCAACTGGCTCCAAATACCCTCTCAAACCTGCGCCCACAATCCACATCCTCAAATATCAAGACACTCAACTCGTCTTAGCATGTCTTAATATACGCTCGCAATCCTCCATGGTCCGCCCTACCGATATCAGGCCACCTCAGCCTGCTTTAGCAAAGGAAAACCTAGCTTCTCTCTTTGATCCAGATAAAGCTGAGCCACTTTCCTGGCCAATGCCCGGACCTGCCGAATGTACCTCGTTCGTTCAGTCACCGAAATGACACCCCGCGCATCCAATAGATTAAAAGCGTGAGAGCACTTCAGCACATAATCGTAGCTAGGCAGTACCAGCTCTCGCTTCATCAACTGCTCTGCTTCCTGTTGATACAGCTCGAACAGCTTGAATAGCAACTCCGAGCTAGACGCTTCAAAGTTATACGTTGAGTTCTCAATCTCTGCCTGCGTATAGATATCGCCATAAGTCAGCTGATCATTCCACTGAATTTTTGCCATCGCATCTACTTCTTGCAGGTACATCGTCAAGCGCTCAAGCCCGTACGTAATCTCAATCGAGACCGGCCTACAATCCAATCCACCACACTGTTGAAAATAAGTGAACTGCGTCACTTCCATCCCATCTAGCCATACCTCCCAACCCACTCCCCAAGCACCAACTGCCGCATCTTCCCAGTTATCTTCTACAAACCGTACATCATGATCCTCAGGCATAATCCCAAGTGCTCTAAGTGACTCCAGATAAAGCTCTTGAATATTCTCAGGTGACGGTTTGATCAGAACTTGATACTGAAAGTAATGCTGATATCTATTTGGATTCTCCCCATATCTTCCATCAGCAGGTCTTCTACACGGCTCCGCATACGCAACAGCCCATGGCTCAGGTCCAATTGCCCTTAGAAACGTATGAGGACTCTTTGTCCCAGCCCCCTTCTCCGTATCGTAAGGCTGCATAATCAAACACCCTTGATTAGCCCAAAACTCGTTCAAAGCAGCAATTACAGACTGAAAATTCACCTACACTTCCCCGGAAATACCTTCAACACCTTATACAGTCTCCAGCCCCATGCCAACATGTAGAAGCTCAAAACACAGAAAGAACTAGCTTCATAACCTGTTCAACGCTTAGAGATGCAAAAAGCCCTAGGACTTCCCCAGAGCTTTTTCACTTTCGATCTGCTTCAAGTAATTGTGTGCCTTTAAAGCCCATGCTCGGTGGGGGATACAGGCAACATTCAGTTTTTCTCTAAAAAATTGTTGACACTATTGGTCGAAGCTCGCTATATTAGTCAAGCACTGAAGGGGGCGAGCCAAGAGGCCAGTCTTCTGAGGTAGCAAGAGTAGCACCTAGAAAGTTGAATAATCTAGAGAAATTAAGTTAACGAGACCCTCGTTAAAGAATGAAATTTGCTTAAGAGGATAGCATGGCTATGTTCTCAAAGCAAAGAAAGAAAGCTAGTGAAATAGCTTGAGTACAGAC
>JBCCOH010000099.1:0-20546 GCA_039111275.1 Cyanobacteria bacterium P01_D01_bin.1
CTGATCATCATCGTACCCTTGTTTTCAACTGGTTAGGGTGACGATACATGGCTCTGGGCTTTGCCGCAGAGCTTTTTGTTTGACGTGCTTATTGATACATCCTGAACGAGCCCTTTTTGTCCCGCATTAAGTTGCTACCCATATCTCTGATTGAATATCTCTGATGAGAGATGCTAGCGATCGCGCTTTTGCCTACGCTCTATAACGTTGGTAGGGTTACTTTCATGAGCGTTCAGCGAATATCGGTTTGTCAGGTCAGCGACCTTGAGATAGGAGAGATGCAACAGTTCTCGGTGGCTGACAAAGAGATTTTGCTGGCGAAGACTGAAAGTGGCGTGAGTGTGATCGCCGCTCACTGCTCTCATTACGGCGCGCCCCTAGCCAAAGGCATCATGCACAATGGCCGCATCGTCTGCCCCTGGCACAACGCCTGCTTTAGCGCCGATACAGGCACTCACCTCAGCGCCCCCGGTCGCGACAATCTAGCAAAGTTTCCAGTCCACATCGAATCCGACACTATTTACGTCGAGCTACCCGAAGAGATCACCGAACACATTCCGCCCACGCTGGCCGAGGCCGACTTCGAAAAAGATAAACGCACCTTCGTCATCGTAGGCGGCGGCGCTGCTAGCGATATGGCCGCTCAAACGCTTCGACAGAACGGCTATCAAGGCAAAGTCATTATTCTCACTGCCGAAAGTGAAATTCCCTACGACCGCACCAAGCTCAGTAAAGCCTACCTACAAGCCGATGAAGTTGGTGAAGTCTCCAAGCTCCGCTCTGCTGACTTCTACAAACAGCACGACATTGAAATCAGAACCTCCGCAGAAGTAACAGGTTTAGACGTAGATGCTAGGCAGGTGACTTTTGGGAAAGGCGAAACGCTCAGCTACGACGCGCTCTTGCTCGCTACCGGTGGCGCCGTCAAACAGATTCCAATTGACGGCAGTGAGTTAGAAAATGTCTTCAGCTTGCGCAAAGCAGAAGATGCCAAAGCAATTTTGAAAGCTGCCAAGCAATCACAAAAGGCAGTCATCATCGGCTCTGGCTTCATTGGCATGGAGACCGCCGCTAGCCTAAAGCAGCAAGGCTTGGACGTGACCGTGGTTTCTCCTGATAGAGTGCCTTTTGAGAAAGTCTTAGGAGAGTCTGTTGGCAAGCTCTTTCGACAGGTTCACGATGCCAACGGCGTAGAGTTCAAGCTGGATGAAAAGGCAAAAGCCATAAAGGGAGAGGGTAAAGTTGAAGCGGTCGAACTAGAAAGCGGAGAAGTCCTGCCCGCCGATCTTGTGATTGTTGGTATTGGTGTGAAACCTGCAACAGAGTTTGTAGAAGGGCTGTTGATGAGTAAAAAGGACGGCAGTGTTTTGGTCAATCAGTACTTGCAGGCAAAGCCGGATGTCTACGCCGCTGGCGATATCGCCTGTTTCCCTCACTTCATTACGGGTCAACCCACTCGAATAGAACACTGGCAGCTCGCTATGCAGCAGGGTCGAATAGCCGCCTGCAACATGACCGGAGCGCAGGTGATGTTCGACGCTGTACCTTTCTTCTGGACCGGACAGTTTGACCTAAAGCTGCGCTACATCGGCCATTCAGAAAACTACGACGATATTGTCATTCAGGGCAGCCTAGAAGACAAATCTTTTCTTGCATTTTATGTAGAAGATGAACAGGTGATGGCAGTCTCTGGCATCGGACGTGATCGCGATATTGCCGCTATCTCAGAGCTGCTACGCCTACGCAAAATGCCAAAGGCAACAGCAATAAAGTCAGAAGACTTTGACTGGACAGAGAAGCTGAAGGCCGCGTGAGTAGATACTCGAAACCTTAGGAGTCTGTGCTGGAGTAAAAATGCTAGAGTCAGTACAGTACGTAGCTTAAGCATCATGGTACAAGCTCAATCAGCCAAGAATATAAGCTTGGAATATCTTAAAGAGCGCTTTGGATTGCGAGTTACCCTTCGATCCGATCTTTTGACTGGATGGAGGGACTTGCCCGCCCTGTCAGAGCAAGAGCGACAGCAGCTTTTGAGGGTTCAGCAAAACTATATGAACCTCTCGGACAAGCAAAACTTCTCCGAAGAAGCGGTCAAGATGGTCGTTCTGTCTCCGCTTCTGGATCTAGCCGCTTTCTACCAGGCACCTTTTTCCATTCGAACAGAAGAATCTATCGAGCTGTTATCTGAAGATGAAGGGCATATTGTTAGAGGAAAAATTGACGTTTTAGTTGTGCGTCAGCAGCTATGGGTATTAGTTATAGAGTCCAAAAGTACTCAATTCGACGTACTGACTGCCCTTCCTCAAGCGCTTGTGTACATGCTTGATGCACCCAATCCAGAGCAACCTGCCTACGGTCTGCTGGTCAACGGACGTGAGTTTATTTTTCTCGAACTTACATATCAGCCAGTGCTTACTTGCGTCCGCTCTTTTGCACTCTCTGTCGAGAAAGAGCACGAGCTAGCTCAGGTATTGAGTAATCTAAGGCTAATTCGGCGTAATATTCTAGATGTTCAAAGATAGAGAAACTCTATGCGAAATCGATCAAGCCGCTAGTCGAACATCAGTAGAGTCTGCGATCTTCCCTCAGCTTTCTCTAACAGCAGCCCCCACCGTCGTAGTACCAAGTGGAATTGGTAACGACGATATCACCAAACTTTTCTAAATTCCTGGCAGTTTTATCGCAAATTGCTAGCGGTACTCCTGGCTGTAGAATATGCCCAGCGTTGTCGTCAAAATAGTCTCGATCGCCTGCATAGACAGCCATCTTTCCAGTAAAGACACAGGCCCCATCATCAGCAATTGGTACCTTGAAAGACACGCAGTCTAGGCTTTCTAGCATCAGATCCTGGTCAAGCTGATAGTTTTTCGCATTCAACAAGCGATAGGGACGCCGCGCTCTAACTTCGATTTGACCGAAGCCCGCATCGATAATCTGTTGAATATAGTTCTTGTAAGTTAACGCTCCAGACAGGCACATGGCTCTAAGACGATCGTCATCACGCAGATGTTCTGGAATTTCTCTAGTTGAGATTGGATCGCTCATCACCAGACGGCCATTGGGCTTGAGGACACGGTAGGCTTCTGCTAAGGCTTTCTTTAGATCTTCTGGTTCGAAAATATTGAAAAGACAGTTTTGAGCAACGACATCGACTGAGTTGTCCGGCATTGGCAGGCTAAAGGCATCGCCTTCGCGAAGGCTAACGAAACTAGGGTCAAACCAGTCGTTTTTCTCAGCGGCTGCCAGTAGATTTTGCGCTGCGGCGTTGCGCATGGACGCCACGGGGTCTACGGCAATCACGGCTTCGGGGCGACGCGAGAAGTAGGAGAACTGTAGGGCTTCTAGTCCACCGCCAACGCCAATATAAAGGACAGTCGGATCGCCTGTGAGTTCAGCTGAATGGACAGTCGTGCCGCAGCCGTAATTCATATTTTGCATCTGATTAGGAACATGAAGTCCAGGCATCTGCATAGGAGTGCTCTGTACGCAGCAAAGGCCAACATCGGGGGTTTCGGCAACTTCGGTGTAGAAATCGGCAACGGCTTCTAAATAACTCAAAATATTTTCATGGCTGAGGGGCTACCTCATTTTAATTTCTCTTGCTTGATTTTGAATGAGAAGCAATAAGAGCAAGAACGAACGGAGTCTGCTAAAAGCCAGTTGTAAAGCTGTCATTGACGACCACAACAAGAAATTAGGCGAATTGATAGCATGATATTAAAGCTGATAGTTCAACGTAATTTGGTATTGGCAGGATTTAATATCGGGTGAAAGGCATGCGATCGCACACACTACTACCAACGCTAGGGCTCCTCTGC
Source organism: Cyanobacteria bacterium P01_D01_bin.1 (assembly GCA_039111275.1). Classification (GTDB taxonomy): domain Bacteria; phylum Cyanobacteriota; class Cyanobacteriia; order Phormidesmidales; family Phormidesmidaceae; genus Phormidesmis. Next base: position 3,819 of record JBCCOH010000099.1, read on the forward strand.
ATACTCAGCGCCTGTGCCAGCCCCAGCCCATCGCCCGCGCCCGATACGTTATCAGGCGATCGCCCCACCAGTACCGTCACCGACACGGCTAAAACCTGCAATCTTAGCAGCGGTCCGCTCGAACCAATGGCCGCGCCCGAGATGACGCCTGTATACGAGCAGTTTAACTTTCGGCCAGAAAAGATTGCGATTGACACCGACACAGTCACTTTCAAAACGCCCTATTACAACTTCACAATTTGTAAAGGCGATCGCACCTGGTCTATTACTTCCGCCGAGAATCAAGCGGCTGGATCTGACGCAGAATTTGACTACGAGCAGATGCTAGCAAACCTTGCCAATCCGGACTACAGCGCGATCAATATCGGCGACGAAACGTACGAATATCGCGTACGATTGCAGGCCGACTGGCTACAAGAGCAGCTGGCGTCTGCTGGTGAACCCCCATTCAGTCCCGGTGTTGATGCCAGTGAATCCACTGAAGAAGCCGTCTATTTTGAGCTAAAGCTGCCTGACGGTGAGCTAGTGAGCGAGCAACTCTACGATCTCACTGACCTACAGACGGCTCAGCTAGGAATTTCTCTAGGCGATCCAGAGATTGCGGGTACGGTGGTAATAGACGATCAGCTTTGGCTAGCTGCAACCGCTAGTCAAGGCGAAGGCAGTAGCGGTTTTGCTAGCTTGATTCGATACGATCTAGACACAAATGAGCTGAGCGTAGAGCAGCCCGCAGAGATGCAGGGCAATCAGATCACGGCGATCGCCGCCACAAACAACAACAATCCCACCCTGTGGCTAGGCACCCAGCGCAGCGGTGAAGGCAATCCCCATCTGCCAGCAGACGGCCTTGTTGCCTACCAGCCCGACACCCAGAGTCTAACAACTTACAGCGTGACGAATAGTCCCTTGGTAGGTGCTATCCCCTTTGAAGTTGAGGCTGAAGCAGACTCTCTTTGGGTTGCTACCGGGGAAGGGGTCTGCCAAGTGGAGTGGAAAATAGTAGACAGCGATCAAAGCTGGGACTGCTGGCAATTTTCTGCTACCGCCGAGCTGCCTACAGCAGGCGCTGATCTCTATCCCAGCTTTCTATCTACAGAATCGGTTAGTACGCTCAACCAAGACTCCGTAGAAGTCTTATGGGCTGGAGAAACCTTTGCAGAAGAAAGTGGTGAACCATCAGTCATGCGTTATGAGGTTGCTTACAAACCTGGGTTTGAAGTGCAAATTCCTCAGGGTGGCTACTGGCTAACGAATGAAGTAGCCCGTAGAACTACTAGTAGAACCACCAAAGGAGAGGATATCTTTTGGCCTGGCCATGCTTGGCACTGGAGAGGCGATCGCTTTACTCGCAGCCTCGATGAAGTCGCTCTAAATATGGTGGGTGGCGGTCCACATGGTCTGGCAGTTTCTAACGCGCAAGATGGTTTTCACTTTGATAGTAACGCGATTAGAGGAGACTTTGATCTGTTGGATATTACGCCAGCGTCTACTAGGGTCCGTCACTATTCTGGCTGGGTAGAAGGCACCGATTTGTCGGTATATCCAACTGTTGTATCGGTTAGCGCTTTAGGCGAATCTCAGCCGAATCCTCTGATAGGAATGGCCGAAGGTCTACCAGATTCTCCAGGTCCGTAGTCAGAATTGAGATCTCACTAGGCTCAACATTCGACCACATTAATAGCCAGACCACCTCGCGAAGTTTCCTTGTATTTCTCGTGCATATCAGCCCCGGTATCTCTCATAGTTTTGATCACTTTGTCTAGAGATACGTAATGCTGTCCGTTACCCTTCAGCGCCATTCGAGCAGCGTTGATCGCTTTAATTGCACCCATTGCGTTCCGCTCGATGCAGGGGATTTGGAACCAGACCGCCAATCGGATCGCAGGTCAGCCCTAGGTTGTGCTCTATGCCAATCTCGGCGGCATTTTCGACCTGTTACGGCGTGCCACCTAGCACTTGCTGAATATCTGCCTCATCTTTTAGCCGCGCTACAAAATCTCCTAGTTCCATACGGCTGCGAAGGCTGCGGGCAGGGATATGAGGAATGGGCTCGAAGCCCTGCTATCTCAGACGCTTTGCCTGTGCCACAACCTTGTGATAACCAGCACCGGGCAAGAAGGTAATAGAGACTTCTGTCACCTGCCTAGGAAGCTCAACAACGTCAGCTTTGGGCGTTACTTCAATTGAAAACGCTGTAACAGCCATTTCTGTTCTTTCTTCCTTGTAGCAGTTCTCCCTAAAGCAGTTTCTCTATCACCGTAGCAGCTAAAGCCTGACCAAAATACTCAATCGTCACCGCCATCCCCGGCGTAGCAAAGCCCAAAGGCAAATAGGCATACACTACGCACTTGCCCAAACTATAGCCGTAGCCAGCGCTGGTAGCATAGCCCAGCACCTTGCCGTTCTCAGCCACCACTGGCTCTTTACCCATCACCACAGCACTCGAATCGTCCAGCGTTAGAAAGCACAGCTTGCGACTAGCGTATTCCTTGCGCTGTAGCAGAGCCTCTTTCCCGATAAAGTCTCCTTTATCAAGCTTAACGGCAAATCCCAATTCAGCCTCGTATGGATCATATTCAGTATGGATATCGTGACCCCAGAACAAGAATCCTTTCTCCAAACGCAAGGTTTCAAACGCACCCATCCCAGCTGCGATTATGCCGTGCGTCTGACCAGCAGCCCACAGCGTATCCCATAGCTTCAGCCCGGATTCGGTCGGCGCATAGATCTCCCAGCCTTCTTCTCCCACATAGGAGACTCTAGAAGCAACAACCGGGATATTACCAATACAAAGCCGCTGACTGGTGAAGAACTTAAAGGCTGGTTTGGATATATCCGTTTGGGTCACCGCCTGCAAAACAGCTGGCGCGTTGGGTCCCCACAGACCAACGCAACAATAGCTAGAAGAGATATCGGTGATTTGAACAGAACTGTCAGCGGGCAGATGCTTCTGCATCCAGGATAGATCGTGGCCATGAACTGAACCGCCAGTAATTACCCAGTATTTCTCAGTGTCTAGGCGGCTGACGGTCAAGTCGCACATGATGCCACCGTTGTTGTCTAACATCGCGGTGTAGATGACTTTGCCTGCGGGCTGATCGATATCGTTGGCGCAGAGGTTTTGCAAGTAGGAGACAACGCCGGGGCCTGTGACTTCAAATTTGGCGAAGGGGGTGAGGTCATAGAGAGCGACGCGATCGCGTGTCACTAAATGCTCAGCCGCCTGAATCGGTGACCAGTTCCGAGCCTCCCAGCCTTCGCGCTCAGGAATATTGTAGTCATTCAACAATTTACTATTAGCCTCAAACCACTGAGGCCGCTCCCACCCAGCGCTAAATACAAACTGCGCCCCCAGTGTCTGTAGTCGAGGATAAAACGGACTCACCCGCAGCTCGCGAGAATGCGTTTGTTGATCTAGCGGGTGAATAATGTCGTACACCTCGTCATACTGCTGTGCGCCAGCCTTGAGAATATAGTCAGCACTCTTGCACACATCCGAGAACCGATGCATATCCATCTCATGAAGATCAAAGCTAGGCGTACCAGTCGTCATCAGCTCAGCAACCACCCTGCCGACGCCGCCACCGTGCGTCACCCAAACCGCCTCAGCCACCCAAAAGCCAGAGACGTTAGCAGATTCACCCACCACCGAGCCGCTATCAGGCGTAAAGGAAAACAGGCCATTCATCTTAGCAGTCAGCTCAGCGGTTGCCAGTGCGGGAAAAAGTTCTGTTGTGGATTCCCAGGCGGCTGCAAAGTGCTCTTCTGTAAAAGGGCGCACCGATGGCATCACAGGAGCCTCTGCGAACGGCAGTATATTGTCAGGATCTAGCAGCAGGGGCTCGTGCTGATATGAACCGATGCCCCAGCAGTCTCCATGCTGCCGAAAATACATTGAATGATCCTGATGGCGAATCATGGGCAGAGTTACTTCTTCTGTCTTGCCTGCCAGCTCGGAGATTGGGCCAGTCTGGACATACTGATGCTGCACAGGCGTCAGCGGAATAATCTCTCCGACCATCCGGCCAATGCGGGGTCCCCAAATCCCTGCGCAGACCAACACTTTCTCAGTTTCGATCCGGCCTTTGTTTGTCACCACCGCCCTGACCTGACTTGAGACTACCTCAATATCAGTCACGGTCGTATGACCGTAAAATTCCGCTGCCCCGGCCTCGATTGCTATAGTTGCCATTGCTTCAGAAGCTCGCAGCGCCTTGGCGATGCCGTCACTGGGCACGTAGTAGCCACCTAATATTCTGTTCTGGTCAACTAGTGAGACTTTCTCTTTGACTTCTGCTGGTGTTAGCAAACAGGCATCCTCAATGCCCCACGACTTGGCCCAGCCTAGCTTTCGTCGCAGTTCGGCCATGCGAGCCTCTGTGTAGGCGACCTCAATCCCACCAACTGGGTAGAAAGCCGGACCCGCCGCCGTACTGAGCTTGCTATAAAGCTCTACAGTATACATTGCCAGCTGCGTCATCGTCTTGGACACATTGGTCTGAAACACCAAGCCTGGGGCGTGAGAGGTCGAGCCACCCGTCGCAAACAAAGGGCCTTGTTCGACAACAACAATATTCTTCCAGCCCAGCTGAGCCAGGTGATATGCGGTACTACAGCCAACGATACCTGCACCAATTACAACAACAGCCGCATCGGATTTCATAGAGGTTAGTTCTCCTAGTTTTGGTTCTCCTGGATTTGATTCTTCTAGTTTTCCAATTCTTCTAGTTACAGCTTCACAGCTTCACAGCTTCAGCGATATTCTGTTGAAAGCGGTAGACGGTCTTTTCTAGCTCTGGAGAAAAGCAGCCACCGTCAAAGCCAGGAGACTTGCGGCCTACCTGCATTCGTTCGATCATATCAATATCTTCGTCATTGGTGAGCTTCCACAGGTCAATCGGCAGGCAGCGCAGCGCCTCATTCTCTGGTGTCATCGCCTCATCGCCGACGAAGTAGAACACCATTCGCTCGACAGATCTATCAGGACTCAGCGGGTTCACAACAAATATGAGAAAGTAGTCCGGATGCACGCCGAGCATCAGGTTTGGAAAGACCGTGATGTACTCAGCAACGGTCTGCTTTTTCATCGTGGCTAAGTTAGGGAAAGTTGGTAGAGATTTCCCTTCGATGACGCCACTGTTGTAAAGCAGACTGCCCTGGCCGACGTGAGTATCGCCGACATCGAAGCCGAAGTGATCTTCCATACGTGACAGCGTATTCAAAGCCGGATGCACCCAGGTGAGGTGATAGCTCTCTGAAAAGTTTTCGACGGCTAGCTTCCAGTTGGCATTGCACTCTAGGCGAATTTCTCTCGCTTCGCGGCGCAGCAGGCTAAAGTCGTAGCCCGACCAGCGCTCAGTCATCGGTGCTAGATACGAGGCCAAAGGAGGTGCTTCTCCAGACAAATCGACAAAGACCATATCCAGCCATTGCTCGCAGCGAATAGGAATCAGCCCTTTTTCTAATCGATCGAAGCCGTCGTAAGTGTCTTTGTAATAGCCGCCGAAATGAGGGGTGCCTTTGAGAGTACCGTCTAGCTTGTAGGTCCAAGAGTGGTAGGGACAGCGAATGTTGCCTTTAGCGGTGCAGGCTTTGTTGACTAGCTGTAGACCGCGATGGCGACAGATGTTGTGAAAGACGCGGATGGCTTGATGGTGATCGCGCACCAGCAAAATCGGCATCCCAGCGACATCTGTGGGATACGCATCGCCAACCGCAGGCACATCTGAGGTTAGCCCCACGCACACCCAGTACCGAGCAAAAACACTTTGTCGCTCCTGCTCCAAATAACCAGAACAGGTATAAGCCTTTGCAGATAAACTTTCCTGACCCATCGCTACCTCACTGATCGACTGGGGATAATTATTTGTTCGTCGCCAATCGTTTAAGTCATTGATTTGATCTATTGATTTGATCTAAGGGGTCAACTTGTAATTACAAGTTGTGAATGTAGACATTATGGTGCATAAGCTGTTAGTTAACGCTTGCCGCCTAACAAATTTCTCGTTTCTTACAGCAGGCTGAAAATATCGGCTTGTTCGAGCCAAAAAAGGCTAAATCATTTGGTTTCAAGACCTTTCGAATAAAAATAGTCCGGACGCTATGTCTTCAGCCAAAAGTCATTAGCACCACCCAAACACCTTTCTAGGCAATAGTTTTAAGATTTTTTACTTTTCCGAAGGCTTTATTTTGGCAGAGTAAAAACTAATGCTTTTTATCACGAAACGATGAAATTTAAGACTTGTAATGACAACTGCATATCCGAAGGCAAAATACTATTAGTCCATCAGTAGTCCATCAGAGACTCTAGGAGGCAATCTAACTATGACTCAGCATTTTGATGCCATCGTCGTTGGAGCAGGCGGCGTCGGCAGCGCGGCGGCTTACTCTCTAGCGAAATCAGGGCAGCGCACTCTACTCATAGAACAGTTTGAGATCAACCATCAGCAGGGCAGCTCGTATGGCTATTCCCGAGTGATTCGCTATACCTATGACAATCCCATTTATGTGGAGCTGATGCGGGCAGCCTATCCGCTTTGGTTTGCCTTGCAGGCAGAAGCTGAGGAACAGCTGTATGTGAAAACAGGTGGGTTGGACTTTGGCTTCCCGGATGTCGATACGTTTCAGGCACTCAAGTCCAGTATGGACAGGGCTAGATTAGACTACGAGTATCTGAATCAGGCGGAGATTGCCAAGCGCTATCCTCAGTTCACGCTAAAGGAGGGTATGGCTGGACTGTTTCATACCGACTCTGGTCTGTTGCGGGCCTCTCGATGTGTGCTGGCCCATCTGCGGCTAGCGCAGGAACGAGGGGCCACGGTGCTAGATCGCACGCCAGTAGTGAAGGTGACGCCTAGTGAAAACGGTGTGGTGGTCAAGACCGAGAAAGAGACGTTTAGCTGCGATCGCATTATCCTCACCGCAGGCAGCTGGGCCAAAGGGCTGCTGGCCGAACAGGGCATCAATCTACCACTCAAGATCATGCCTTGTCAGCTAGGGTTCTATCAGCCAGAGCAGCCTGCTGACTTCACGCCTGGGAACTTCCCTGTCTTCTTCGCGCACATGAATGGCAACTACGGCGAAATGCCCTACGGCATCCCTCACGAAGATGCCAGCATTGGCCTGAAAATCACAACCTTCTACGGCTGGGATACGGTGAATACTCCCAAAGAAGTTGACTACACGCCTAGCCAAACCTGGACAGAAGACATTCGCGAGTTTGCCCGTGAGTACATCCCTGGTGCGGCTGGCCCCTTAGTTAGCACCCGCCGCTGTCTGTATACCCTCACGCCAGACAAAGACTTCATTGTCGATCGCCATCCGACCTATCCGCAGGTGGTAATTGGAGCGGGCTTCTCTGGGCACGGCTTCAAGTTCACAACGCTGATGGGCAAGATGCTAGCAGACCTAGCGATCGACGGCACTACAGCACATGACACTAGCCTGTTCAAAGTAGATCGGTTTCAACCTGCCTATGCCCATACACATGCCTAATGCGGTTAAACCTGATGCGTTCAAACAGCCTCTACATATTGTTGTTTCTGAGAAGCTAAAGCAACAGATTGAGGCTGGAAAGTACGCGCCTGGCGATCGCCTGCCCAGTGAGTTTGACCTAGGCACCTTTTTTGAGGTGAGCCGCACGACAATTCGACATGCGATCGCCAACTTGATCCAGCAGGGCATCGTCACCACTCAGCAGGGAAAAGGGATCTTCGTATGCGATCGTCAAAAGATCAGCTTCCCTATGTCCAACCCGCTGATGCGCTTCGATGTCGCTCTACAGCAGCAGGGCTACACCGCAGGCATTAAATCCCTGCGGTATCAGCTCGTGCCAGCGCCTCGGGATGTCTCGACGAAGCTAGGGCTGTCTGACGATCGCTCGCAGGTTTATCGGCAGGAGAAGATTATCTATGCTGATGAGTATGCGATCGCCCTGGAGATTGACTACTTCCCCGAATCCATCGGCCACAGGCTCGCAGAGCCATTACAGCAAGGCTTCACCTACAGCACCCTAGCCACCCACGGGATCGTGCTCAACGCTGCAAAAGTGAGTCTAGAAAGCACGCCCACCACCTACGAATTAAGCGAATATTTAACGGCTCCTCTGGGCATGCCGCTCCTGGTATTCAACTATCTTGCGTATACAGCAGAAGATCGGCCCGCTATCTGCGGTCAAACGCTCTCGCGCTCTGACTGGACCTGCTACACCTCAGAGTTTGAACTGTAGAACTTTCACGCTCACGATAGAAAGCGTCTCTCATTTCTATTTTGAGAGACACTCTTGCAGTTTCACCAAAACGAACTATCGCAATACGACTTCCGGTATCGGCACGGGGGCTTCCGTTGCCCTCAGCTTGGCCGCCTCTAATGCAGTCATTTCGTGACTCAGTCCTTTGATCAGGCTAAAGCACATTACCATCAGTACGCAGGCAAAGGGCAAGCCGACGGCGATCGCAGCTGATTGCAGTGCCCCTAACCCACCAGAGAGCATCAGCACAGCCGCCACCACACCTTCCATCACCGCCCAGAAAACGCGCTGAGGAATAGGAGAATCGAGCTTGCCACCGGAGGTGAGATTGTCCACTACCAGCGAGCCAGAGTCAGAAGAGGTGACGAAGAAAACTACCACCAGCACAATGCCGATAAACGAAGTAATGCCGGTTAGCGGGAAGTTTTCTAGCATGACAAACAGAGCAGTTGCCACATTCTCATTTACTGCATCAGCGAGATTGCCAATATTGTTCAACTCCAGGTACAGAGCTGACCCCCCAAATACCGACATCCACATAAACGACACCATCGAAGGCAGCAGCAGTACGCCTAAAACAAACTCTCGAACCGTCCGACCTTTGGAAATGCGGGCGATAAATGTACCGACAAAAGGAGCCCAAGAAATCCACCAAGCCCAGTAGAAGACGGTCCAGCTATTTTGCCATTGGGTATCTTCAAAGGTTTCTGTCCAAAAGCTCAGCGCGGGCAAACTAGAAACGTAATAGCCTAGAGTCTGCAAAAAGCCACCCAGAATGAACAAAGTAGGCCCAACTGCCAGGACGAACAGCATCAGCGCTGCGGCCAGATAGATATTGAGCTCGCTCAGCCGTCTGACGCCTGCGCCTAGACCCGAGATTACGGACGCGGTCGCCAAGCCAGTGATGATGAAGATAAGACCGACCTGCATTGCGGTCGTATCGGGCGTACCAAAGAGAAAGTTGAGCCCCGCTGAGATCTGGCCAACGCCAAAGCCCAAGGAAGAGGCCAGGCCAAACAGCGTTGCCCAAACTGCGAGAACATCAATCGTGTTACCCGCCCAGCCGTAGATGCGATCGCCCAGCAGCGGATAAAACACCGAGCGCATCGTCAGCGGCAGTCCCCAGTTGAAGGCAAAGAACGCCAAGGCTAGCGCCACCGCCGCATAGATGCCCCAGGCATGCAGCCCCCAGTGAAAGAACGTCAGTCCCATCGCCTGCTGCGCCGCCTCGGTAGATTCAGCCGCAACACCATTGAGCGGCGGGGTCAAAAAATGAAAGACCGGCTCGCCGACGCTCCAAAACATCAGACCAATGCCCATCCCCGCACTAAACAGCATGGCTAGCCACGCAAATAGAGGAAAGTCAGGCCGCGCATGCTGACCTCCCAGGCGAATACCGCCGAATCTACTGAAGGCCAAAAACACCATGGTGCCCAGATAGATATTGGCAGCCAATATCAGAAACCACCCCATCAAGTTCGAGATTAGTGTCTGCAGGTTAGTCAGCGCTGTTGAGGTTTGTTCTTGAAATAATAGAGTGATGCCGATAAACAAGAGAATCAGCGCTCCGGAGGTGAAAAACACTTCTGGATGAATGTCGAACCCCATCTTGACCAGGTTGCGATCGCCAGGGGTTCGCTGAAGCTTTGGCGCTCCGACCGAATACTTTCCGTTAAATTCCATAGCAAGCTTTAAGAAGGGTGAACAGCACATCAAGCCACCGCAAACTGCACGCAGTTGGCCTAACGTTGTCGAGCGCTAGTTTTTGAACCCACTTTCAACAATTAGAAGTTTTCCCTTTTAACTGTTGTTGTCTTTGATACCGTTGAATAAATTAAGTTGTGAATCGTTACGTTCCATCCATCGTTACGTTTCATCCACTGTTCACCGGCATCTCTATCTAGCGCTTTTCTCTGTATAGCTCTTTTCTCTTTCTCTGTTTATTGTTATGCATTCCTCACTTCCACTCATCTCACGTTAGATTCGTTGTGCAACTTGCACAACAAACTGCATAAAACATTAGATATCTCTACCTTGAATAGGTATCTTGAGTTTTATAAGATTTGCCTGAGCTAATTTTTTGAACCCACATCACTACTTCTCAGCGTCTATTCAAAAGCGGTCTACTCAAATGTGGACGTGCTGCAAACTTCGCCACAGCTATGCGAATATCAGGCAACTCTCGACCAATGTCATGACTGCTCTTCCTTTTGAATCGCGGCTTCAGCAAGCAGACTACCTTAAAGAAAAGACCTACGCGCAAACTCACCAGCCGCTCCGCGAAGCAATGTCTTTGCTCGCAGATGCCTATCGTCAGTCGGCATTTTACGACCTAGAGCAGGTGCAGGTGTTTGCGACTAGCTGGGTGGCTGTCGGCTATGTAGAGCAGATAGCAAATCCAGGGCAGGTACTAGTTGCCGAGGTCGCCGGGCAGTCGGTGATGATTACGCGCGATCGCAATCATCAGCTCCAGGCTTTCTACAACGTCTGTCGGCATCGCGGCTCGCAGCTAGTGAAATCGGCCTGTCAGCTCAACCGTTTCCAATGCCCCTATCACGGCTGGCAATACAGTCTAAGGGGAGACTGCACGGCGTTTCCAATGTTTGAGCGAAAGCAACCTGCTCAGGAAGAATCCTCGAAACAACAGAACAGAAACCTGCTGTCTGTTCAAGTGGACACCTGGGGATGTCTGGTTTTTATCAACCTAGACGCGCAGGCCATGCCGCTACGCGGCTGGCTGGGCGATCTACCACAAAAGCTAGCGGGGTACCGACTCCAAGACTGGACGCTGGCTCATCAGCGCGACTATTCGATTCAGGCAAACTGGAAACTGATTGCTGAAAATTTCATGGAGTACTACCATCTGCCGTGGGTACATCCCGAGCTAGTGCAAGTCTCTCGAATAGAAGATCACTACCGCGACCAGGGCACTGGCATGTATACCGGCATGCGGACAACCCCTATCGCCGCTAATACAGCAGCAGGCGGCTGGCAGGGACTGCCGACAATGCAAGGACTCAGCAGCTTGGAGTCACTCAGCGGTCGCTTTATCTGTCTATTCCCGAATGTCTGTCTATCGATACTCCCCAATCATGCCTTTGTGATGCTGCTCAAGCCTAGCGGCGTTGATTTGACCTTGGAGTCTACAGCGCTGCTGTTGCCACCAGCTGATTCAACAGTACAAGAACAAACGCATCTAGAACCATCTTGCTTAGAGGCAACAGAAACACCAGCCCTAGAAGCCCTCGTAGAATTCTGGGATCTAGTCAACAGACAAGACATAGAGATTGTTGAAACGGTTCAGAAAGGACTGAAAAATGGAGCCTATCAAGGCGGCTATCTCAGTGAAACATTTGAAGAGCCCCTGCACCGATTCCAAAACATGGTGATCGATCGGATGATAGGCCGTCACGACTGGGTACCTGCGGGTGATCGCACACCTACTTCCCTACTCCCCCATTCCCCTACACATGCCGCATCCCATCACTCACACGCAGCTATTCATCAATAACAAATGGTGCGATAGTCATAGCGGCGATCGCCTTCCCACTATTGATCCCTCCACCGAAGAGATTATCTGTGAAGTCGCCTGCGGCAACGCTCAAGATATTGACGATGCCGTCCGCGCCGCCCAGATCGCCTTCGCCGGCCCCTGGACAAAAACGGAACCCAGAGAAAGCTCTCATCTGCTCTACCAGCTCTCCCTAGCTATTCGCGCCGACGCTGACCAGCTGGCTACCCTAGAAACCCTCGATACTGGCAAGCCACTCAGCCATGCCAAGGGCGAAGTATTAGGTGCTGCTCGCTACTTTGAATACTACGCGGGCTTAGCTGACAAAGTTCACGGCGAGACTATTCCTATCGGCAACGACTATATCGACTTCACCTTGATCGAACCGCTGGGCGTAACGGCCCATATCGTGCCGTGGAATGCGCCCTTGAGCATGGTCGCTCGCAGCGTAGCGCCCGCCCTAGCCACGGGCAACACAGCAGTCGTCAAACCCGCCGAACAAACGCCCTTGAGTGCGCTGGCTCTTGGCGCAATGATGCAGACCGTTGGCTTTCCTGCTGGCGTCTACAACGTGGTTAATGGGTTTGGCTATGAGGCGGGCGCGGCGCTCTCTAGCCACGCGGGGATTCACAGCCTCACTTTCACAGGCTCAGTTCCGACCGGACGGCAGGTCATGCAGGCCGCTGCCGAGCAGATCAAGCCAGTTGTGCTAGAGCTAGGCGGCAAATCTCCTCAGTTAGTGTTTCGCGATGCTGATCTAGACCATGCAGTTGCCGAAGTCGCCAAGGGTATCTATAGCAACACAGGACAATACTGCGACGCGGGCTCTCGGCTGGTGATCGATACTGCGATCAAGCAGCCGTTTCTAGAGAAGCTAGTGGCATATACCAAGGATCTAAAAATAGGCGAAGGCATGGACGATCCAGATATGGGACCGCTAGTGTCAGCCGAGCATCTGGAGCGGGTGATGGACTACGTGCGTAAAGGAACGAAGGCAGGCGCACAGCTTTTGACCGGGGGTGATCGCCCTGCCTATCTAAAGCGAGGCTATTTCCTGGCGCCGACTATCTTCGATCAGGTGACAGTAGAAATGGCGATCGCCCAAGAAGAAATTTTCGGCCCGGTGCTCTCAGTGCTGAGCTTTGAGGACGAAGCAGAGGCTGTCGAGATCGCCAACAACAGCGTCTACGGACTGGGCGCAGGTATCTTTACCCGCGACATCGATCGCGCCTTGCGTCTGACCAAAAAGCTCCAGACAGGCTACGTTATGATCAACGAATACTTTGCCGGGGATATTGGCGCGCCCTTTGGCGGCTACAAGCAGAGCGGCATTGGCCGCGAGCGCGGACTCGTTGCCCTACAAAACTACACCCAAACTAAAAACGTCACCTTGCGCATCCGTTCGTAGGCACTGCGTTTGTAGGAGCCTATGCTGACCGTCCGCGATGCTCTCAATCTTCCTGCACTGACCAGGGCTCAGCTGGTAGCAGGCCGGGCCGGGCTCAGCCGACAGATCCAGTGGGTGCAAACGGTAGATGATGCAAACGCTCGTTACGATTGGCAAAGACCTGGCGTACTGCTGCTGACCACAGGCGCGGGCCTACGGCAAAAGCCCGAACTTCAAAGCACCCTGATTCGAACGCTCGATCAGCAAAACTTTTGTGGCCTAGTCATCAGCACTGGTCACTACTTTGAGCGCATTCCACCTACGCTCACAGAGCAAGCAGACGCGCTGAGCTTTCCCCTGATCGAAACGCCGCCCGATCTGTTGTTCATCCAGATAGCCGAAGGTATCCTGCCTCGACTAGTCAATCAACAATACGACCTACAGCAGCGCTCAGCCCAGTTCAATCAGCAGCTTACTAACCTGGTCTTGCAGGGGGCGGGGCTTAGCGAACTGATCCAGACCCTATCTGTGCTGCTGCATCGGTCCGTCGTGCTAGAATCCCCTCAATTTCAAATCTTGGCTGCTGCTCAGCAGGGTGAGGTAGACGAGGCCCGCGCTCACTGTGTCAAAACCGGACAGACGAAACCCGAATTAGTAGAACAGCTCTCAAAGCTCAATATCTATGCTCGGCTTCAGCAGACGCTAAAGCCCCTGTGGATAGAGCCGATGCCCGCGCTAGGAATGAGCATGTCGCGAATTGTCACCCCCATTGTGGTACAGCGAGAGGTGCATGGCTACATCTGGATTGTGGCGGATCAAACTCCGCTAACGCCCTTAGATGAAGTGGCCCTAAATCACGGTGCGATGGTGGCGGCGCTGATGCTATTCAAAGATCGCGCTGTTCAGCAGGCTGCGATCGCATTGCAAGGAGACTTTTTTGCCCGGCTGCTGGCTGGTGAAGCAGATTCTGCTGCCCTACGAGAAATCGCTAAGCAGATTGACTACCGCCTAGAGTGCGCTCATCAAGTTTGGATGATTCGTGGCCAGGCTATGACAGCAGTCAACCATATGCCACTAGAGGAGTCTATTCGCCAGTGGCTAGCCCAGGCGCAGCCGCAGCCTTTTTTGCTATTTCCCCGTGATGGCGTAGCCGCTCGCCCAGAAAATCACTATTGGGTCGCCGTAGTCGAATGCCAAACCACAGAACAAGGTCACGACCAGGCTACTGCGATGGCCTCGGCATTGGCCAGCGGCGCGCCTGTTCTGATTGGGCTTGGCGACGTTAGCTCGCCCGCCCTATCACCCGTATCATCCACTACTGGTCAAACCGTAACGCTACAGCGCAGCTATGAACAGGCTCAAGAAGCGATGCAGATTGCGGTAGCGCTAGGACAGCGCCAGGGCACCCGTCCTTTTTACACCCTCGGTGTGCTGCACTGGCTATACCAGCTATCTTCAGAGGATCGAGCGGCTAACTTCTATCTCCACTACTTAGACACCATCAGAACCTACGACCTCAAACGCAGTGGTGACCTGCTATTGACCCTAGAAAGCTATCTTGATAGCGGCAGCTCGATTGGCGAGACCGCCGCCGCGCTGCATATCCATCGCAACACGCTACTCCATCGTTTAGAGCGGATTGAATCCCTCTGTCAGGTCAATCTTAAAGACGCCATGACCCGATTGAACTTTTATGTCGCAATCAAGAGCGATCGCCTTCACCAAAACCAAAATTATTAAATTTCTAACCCCGGAAAAATCATCAAATTCAGTGGATACTATAAGACTGAAACTTAAAGGAAAGCGAATAGGGAATGGATTTTATAGCGTCAGGGAACTCTTGCTTGGAATGGCAGGGCGATTGTTTGGTAGTCGGGCTTCTAGAAGAGTCACTGCCGTTGGCGGGCATCCTATCAGACCTAAACGATCAGGTAGACGGCATGCTGCAAACGCTGATTGACGAAGAGTCTTTCGAGGGTAAAGCAGGCACGAGCGCAGTGACCCGACTCGGTTCCCAATCAAAGGTCAAGAAGATTGGCATCGTGGGTTTGGGTAGCTCTGATTCTATGGGGCTTGAAAGCCTGAGAAAAGGCGCTGCTGCTGCCGCTCGCCTGTCACAAAAAGCCAAGTGTCCTGTGCTCGGCATTAGCTTTCCGGTCTGGAACAATAGCCCCGAATTATCTGTACAGGCGATCGCAGAAGGCGCAATCCTGGCGCTCAACCAGGACAGTCGCTTCAAATCCGAGCCAGACCTACAGAAAACCGAACTCTCAGCGATTCACCTACTATCCTTCGATGGTCAAGAAGCCGCCCTAGAAGCGGCAAAAAGCGTCTGCGATGGCGTAGTCCTCGCCAGAGAGCTAGTCTCTGCGCCGCCCAATGTCGTCACCCCAGAGAAATTAGCCAATACAGCCGCCGACATTGCCAGCGACTATGGCCTCAAGCTAGAGATTCTAGAGCGGGCGGACTGTG
The DNA here is from genome assembly GCA_039111275.1 of Cyanobacteria bacterium P01_D01_bin.1. Taxonomy (GTDB): domain Bacteria; phylum Cyanobacteriota; class Cyanobacteriia; order Phormidesmidales; family Phormidesmidaceae; genus Phormidesmis. The sequence goes on from JBCCOH010000099.1 coordinate 19,437, forward strand.
AAGCGCTGGGCATGGGCGCGTATCTAGGCGTAGCCCAAGCGTCCGACCTGCCGCCCAAGTTCATTCATTTGACCTATACGCCTGAGAATCCTCAGCGCAAGCTGGCCATCATCGGCAAAGGGCTAACGTTCGACTCGGGCGGACTGAACCTGAAGCCCAGCGGCTCGGGTATTGAGATGATGAAAATTGACATGGGCGGGGCGGCGGCTGTACTGGGAGCGGCGAAGGCGATCGCACAGCTAAAACCTGACATAGAAGTACACTTCATCAGCGCCGCCGCCGAAAACATGGTTAGCGGCCATGCCATGCGCCCTGGCGACATCCTCACAGCAGGCAACGGTAAGACTATCGAGGTCAACAACACCGACGCCGAAGGCCGTCTAACCCTAGCCGACGCGCTGATCTTCGCAGACAAACTTGGCGTTGACGCCATGATCGATTTAGCCACACTGACCGGAGCTTGCGTCGTCGCCCTAGGGGATGACATTGCCGCCCTCTTCAGCCCAGACGAACAGCTTGCGCAGTCGCTTTCTTCTGCCGCCGAGCTTTCTGGTGAGAAGCTATGGCGCATGCCGATGGAAGAAAAGTACTTTGAAGGGTTGAAGTCTGTAGTAGCAGATATGAAAAACACTGGGCCTAGGGCAGGCGGATCGATTACAGCCGCGCTTTTCCTGAAGCAGTTCGTCAAAGAAACACCCTGGGCGCATATCGATATCGCTGGTCCCGTCTGGACTGACAAAGAGAGCGGGTACAACAGCGCAGGCGCAACCGGATACGGCGTCCGGATGCTAGTGGAATGGGTAAAAGGAAACTAGCTTAGGCAACCGTCAGATCAGTTTCAGGCTCTGATTTAGGCTCAGAGCTGAGGTCAGAAACTGCCTTTGAGCCAGAAGGTTTAGGGGTTAGCTTTCTGACGGCTGAATTTCTAGTGACTAATTTTTTGAAAGCTGATTTTCTGGTGTCTGGTTTTCTGGCATCTAGTGCTCTGCCACGGTGATTATGACAGGCTAGGCTGAGGATAGAGTCTAGAGAGCTTGGTACGAGCATCTTCGACTGTGAACAACCAGTTGACCGACGCTTTCCTAGCATTGCGCTTCTCTTCCCAAAGGC
>JBCCOH010000100.1:0-19943 GCA_039111275.1 Cyanobacteria bacterium P01_D01_bin.1
CACTCTTCTTTGAGTTATTTAACACCCAGTGAATTTGAAGCAAAGTGGAGGAAGGCTCAGCAATCGTCTAAATGTGATACGAATAAGTCCAGTCTCTCTGCCACCTGATTTGACTGTCCAAATTTAGGGGTTCACTTCACACAGCCATCACCTTCTCCTGCATCGAGAGAAACTGACTTGCCGCCTGCCTAAACACCCGATTCATCAACTGCTCAAACTTTTCAGGATGCTCCTCCATCAGCACCCGCATCTCCCCGGTCGATAAAACAATCAAGAACGCCGGATCATCCACATCCCAGTGATTCTTTAACGTCAAATCCAAAACCTTCGCCCTAAACGCATCATTACGATGCTCCAGCGCTCTATCGATAGCAGACTTAGCCTTAGCCCGATACGCCTTCAGCTGCGAGTTCATAGGCCCAGCACCTCTGCTATCTCTTCAGCAGTCTTTCCATCAGTCTCTTCAGCAGCCTTCGCAATCGCGCCCTTAAAGTCCTTTAGCCACTTGTTAATGCGCGAGCGCTGCGCTCGAGGAAACGACTTGTCAGCGAGCATCGCCCTGAACGGCAAATTCTTCTGATCCAACAGCTCATAAGTGTCATCAAAGAGATCCGGCATCTCCAACACCACACCTCCACGCTCCAAAAGCCGCCCTTTCGTCTTCGAGCCATCGAACAACCGAAAGCGATCGCACTCACCAAAATAGAGATTCTTCACCGCCACATGCTGCACGTCGAAGTCATCGGTCATCTCCAACGACGCTTTGAGCAAATTAACCGAGTCTTTTATCCGACTCATGACCGAGACCACCGTAAAGCGAAAGCCCATGTCCATCGCCTCAGAAATCAGGCCAATATCGCCCTCTAAATCCAGCAGCGTTTGACTGCCCCCAGCAGCTACATCCACTAGAAAGACATCTGCCTTGCTCTCCTCCATCTGATTGAGCAAAATATCCGCCTCCCCCTGCTTATCCAAGTCAACACACTGAACGCCCTCACCCACGCCCTGGTAGTAGCGAAAGAGCTGAGCATTACTTGGGTCACCATCGAAGGCCGCAACATTCACCCCAGCCTCTAAAAGAACATCCAATAGCCCCCGTGCAAACGTAGACTTACCGACGCCCCCTTTACCACCCGTCACCCAGACAATGCGCTTGTTATCCTGACCCTGATTTTTATCGTTCATAGATTCACCGTTGATTCACCGCTGATTTCCTGTTAATTGCTGGCGCTGGCCTGTCTCACTGGCCTGTCTCAAGCACCAGCTACAAATCCTCTTCATCCATGCCCATAAAGCCAGCTGGTAGAGGGTGATCACCTTTCTGCTCCGCTGACTTCTCCTGATTGGCCTTAGTCGCAGTCGCAGCAGAGCTAGCCTTAGAACCCGCACCCGCAGCACTCTTTTTCTTTTTCGACTTACCCGAACGCTTTCGACTATTTGCTGCCGCCTTCGACGGATGAGATCGCCTGTATCGAGTCACATATTGTTTCAGCGAGCCGGCAGAGATATCTAACCCCCACTCCTTCAGCCCACTGGCCACCTCGTCATAGGAGCGCGTCAGCAGCGCCTTCTCAATCGTGTCAATGAGTTCCTCAACCGCCTGCTTTTTGGTAAATGTCGTACGCGGTTCTTGAGCAATCTCTTCTAAGTTCTTCTGCCACAGTTCAACCTGTTCTCTGGAATAGACAGCATCAGCCATAGGACAACCGGGATAGATAACAGACCGTTTCCTTCCTCTGTGTCTCTACGTGCTATCCGGTATAAAACGTATTAACAAAAATGAATAAATATACTGATACGGAAACTAATTCAGGAGAGCGGACAGCGCCTCAAAGAAAGACTGCTACTGTGTGACGGAAAGAAAGGGCCGCGCTACCACCACCAACGCATCGACCGCTACTAGCAACAAAAGCTACTGATAAAACTGAGATAGCATTTACCGACTCAATAGCCAGAATCAAAGCAGCCAATCAGCAGATGATTTCGTAACCCTCAGATCTACTGCTAGCCTCTGCCCAAAAATTAGCCCACATATGAGAGTCCGTCAGTAGCCGCTACGCCCACCCCAACTACCACTTATCGGCAGTGAGCCAGCACGATTCACGGGGTGGACTGCGCAAGAACTTCAGACAACACGCCCACCCTTTGGGCAAAAAGCAACAAACCCCATAAACAACAATCGTTATACCGATCACCACAGCAAGAGTGAACGAATATGCTGAGTTTGGCGAATGTGAGCGCCGCACAAGCCGGAAACTATTACGAGAAAGACGACTACTACACGCAAGGCGATCCAGACCTCGAAAGCGACAGCCAATGGCAGGGAAACGGAGCCACCCAACTGGGCCTAACCGGAGCAGTAGATAAAGCCACCTTCCAACAGCTCCTGCACGGCCAAACTCCAGACGGTAAATCGCTGCATTCCAAACGCATCAATCCACAGACCCACCGCGCCGCTACTGACTACACCTTCAGCGCCCCCAAGAGCGTCAGCATCGCCGCACTCATCCAGAAAGATAAGCGCGTCATTTCAGCCCACGATGCAGCCGTCAAAACTGCCCTCAACGTCCTCGAAAATCGCTATGCCCAAACCCGAGTCAGACGCGGCCCCGGTATCCGCGAAAAAGTCACCACCGGCAACGTCATCGCCGCCACCTTCCGGCACGAAACCAGCCGCGAACAAGACCCGCAGCTGCACACCCATTGCGTGGTCATCAACGCCACCCAACTAGAGAACGGCAAATGGCAAAGCCTGAGCAACGAAGAAGTCCTGAATAACCAGAAGCTTCTGGGTGAGATCTATCAGAACGAACTGGCCCACCAGCTGCGTGGCTACGGCTATGAAATCGAACCGAACGGTAGCGGCCAGTTTGAAGTCAAAGGCTACGAGCAGCCGCTGCTTGATTTATTCAGCACCCGCACCCAGCAGATAGAACAGTACATCGAGCGGTGGGAGGAAGCCATCAAAGAGACCGGCGGCAAGCCACTAAATGCGACCCAGAAGAAGCAGGCAACTCTGGCAACCAGACTACGGAAAAAGAGTGTTCCCAGAGAGGTACTGCTAGATGGCTGGCACCGTGCAATTTCATCTGGTGAAGTGGCACTACCCGCGACACCAGAAACAACAACAAAAGACCCCCAACAAGAACTTGCAACGCCAGCCCCCACAGCTGCCGCCGAAGGAGTGAACCATGCCAGCGAACGAGAGAGTGTATTCAAACGAGAAAAAGCCGAACGCTTTGCCCTAGAACATCATCTGGGCGAGCAGTCCTTTGCCGAACTGCAAACGGCCATGACAGAGGCTGGATTACTGCCAGCGAAGAACCGCTACACGACCCAAACGGCTATCGAACGTGAACTCGATACGATAGCGATCATGGAGAGCGGCCAGGGCACAGAAAACGCGATATCCAATGACAGCCAAGTATGGCAGCTGCTGAGGCAAGAACTCTCACTCACTGAAGGCCAGCGGCAGGCGATAGAACTAACTGCGACAACCACCGATCAGTTCATCGCATGGCAGGGCGTCGCCGGAGCCGGTAAAACCTACAGCCTAAAGCTGGTGGCACAGCTTGCTAAAGACCAGGGCTATGAAGTTACCGGCTACGCACCGAGCGCCCAGGCCGCGAACGTCCTCAGCGAAGAAGCAAACATCGAAGGCAATACCGTCGCCAGACTGCTGCATAGTGACAGTAACAACAGCAACCAAAAGCAGGCAATCTGGATCGTCGATGAAGCCGGATTGCTGAGCGCAAAAGACGCCCATAAACTTCTCCAGAAAGCCCAGGCGCAGAACGCCAGAGTCATCCTCGTTGGAGACATCCGCCAGCTCTCAGCGGTAGAAGCTGGTAACCCGTTTAAGTCGCTTCAAAGCGCAGGCATCCAGATCGCCTACTTAGAAGAGTCGAGACGACAGAAAACGGATGCCCTCCGCGCCGCCGTCGTGTGCCTGTCCGCAGGCGAGCAGAGTGAGGGACTAGAACGACTTGATAAAGCTGACATGGTGCATGAGGTGCCCGACAGCCAGGAGCGCCATCGCTGCATCGTAAATGACTACATGCGGCTATCGCCTGACGCGAGGAAGAAGACGCTGATACTGAGTGGGACGAATGCTGATCGATTGGAGCTAACAGCAGACCTGCGAGCAGCGCTACAGACTGAGGGGAGCTTGGGGGCTGATACTTACCGGATGCAGTCTCTGCGATCGCTTGACCGCACCTCTACTCAACTGAAGTATGCCTGTGCCTACGCAGCCGGTGATGTGGTGGTGCCGGTGCGCGACTATCGGCGCTATGGGCTAGAGAAGAAGGTGCAGTACACCGTCCTCAGCCGAGATATTGAAACCAATCAGGTAACGGTCAAAGCACCAGATTGCAGCGCGATCTCATTCGACCCGTCGAGGTGCGGGGATAAGACGACCTACGCCACCCAAAAGATTGCGATCTCGCAGGGCGATCAGCTCAGGTGGACGCGCAACGATACAGCCCAAGGTGTGAGGAACGGTCAGCTCGTCACGGTTGAATCTGTAGACGCGAAAGGTACAGCCACCCTGAAAGATTCCAGCGGCGAAACCTCAACGGTAGACCTGAACGGCCAGCAATATCTGGACTATGCGCTGGTGAGCACGACCTACAGCAGCCAGGGCAAGACCGCAGACCAGGTGCTGGTCTCTACTGACCTCACGATTAGCAAGGAGGGCTTGTATGTCGCGGTATCGAGAGCCAAGCAGAAGCTGAGTTTGTACACTGCTGATAAGGATCAGCTATTCAAACGCGCCGAGCGTTCCACTGCCAAAGAAAACCCGAGTGACTACCTGACGTTGTTTAACCTAGTGAACCCCAATGCCCAGAACCCGAAAGCCACCGACCCCACCCGAGACCTACGAAGTGCAGATCAATCCGAATACCTTGGCGATCGCGCTGGAGAGCGCGTTGCAGTCAGCCACCGCGCCGCTGTACGAAGAGATAGCGCAGCTCAAGGCAGAAATGAGCCAGCTCAGGGCAGAGCAGGCGGAGTCACACCAGAGTATGTCTCAGATGTTAGGGGTGTGGTCGCAGGAATTGAGGAATGCCGTCAAGCCGCAGAACAAGAGCGGCAAGCCGAGCGCGTTGGAGAAGCAGCTGAAGCGATTATCAGCGGCGCTGAGCAGCTGGAGCTTACAGCAGCAGCAGTTGCTCGACTCGATGAACAGGTTGAGCGAAAGGCTCAGAGACTGAGGAGACATAACCTATTGTTCGGGCGAGCGAATGTAGACGGGCTTGCAGAAGCAGTGCTTAAGGGCATCCCCCCTGAGCTGTTAGAGCGAGTCAGAGACAGCATTGACAAGTGCCAAGTGCCAGAGCAGCCACAACCGCAAGAGCCGGCTAAGCGGCTAAAGCAGCGTCATCAGAAGCGAGCTAAGCACCGCGACCGGGACATGGAGCCGTAGCACAAGGAGGAGTGTTTAGCGTGGAGTGTCAGGTTGCTGTTGAGGCTTGCACTTAAGCTCAATGTGAAAATCTGCTTCGGCAGCACCTTTCGTTAGGAATGGAATTCCGGTAGAGCCAGAGACCTTAATCCCAAACTTCATTGTCATTTCTTCAACATCCACAAAAGGAATATCTCTAAAAGCCCCAGTTGCATAGTAAGCATAGGAGCGCAGCTGTTCATGAATTTCATTCAGTTTGACTTTGACAGTATCTGTCGGACCCATAGATTCGTACTCGTCATTGTCGTCGCTCTCCATTGTCAATTCAATGTCCTTCGCTGCTTCGACATACATGACATAAGGTTTCCCATGCTCATTTTCTAGTTCAAACCGAGTGACATCAGACATATTGCTTAGTTATTTCCAACTAGGGCTCGGACATCGGATATCTTAGGGTGAATATGTTCTTCTGGTCAGTTAACCTCTGAAAAATTAAAGCATATGGCTCGTTACGCCCTGATTGTTGGTATATCGGAGTATAAAAGTAAACATCTAGCGTCATTGAGTAAAGCGGTTGGGGATGCCAAAGCCATTGCTGCTCAGCTAAGGCAGGATGAAAATCTGACGATAGAGCCGATTCTCCTCACTGGCTCTGTAACGACAAAGCACCTAACGAGCGCACTTGCAAAATTTGCGCGGACTGCAACGGGGCAAGACGCCATTATCTACTTTACAGGCCATGGCTTCAGTACTACTGATTCTCTAGGCGTTACACGAGGTTATCTTGCCACTTACGACTGCGGTGTGAAGAAGCCTATGGGTAAGCTGATAACAGATCAAGAAGGTGCAATCTCTTTCTCTAGTCTCAGTCAGTGGGTCGAAGACGCACATTTCAGTAGTCTAGTTATGATGATTGATACGTGTCATAGTGGCGACTTTATCAACTACACTACATACAACAAAGGTTTCTCGTCTACACAAGAAAGAGAAGACTACATCATCATCGCTGCTTGTCACGCAAACCGTGAATCCTTTGTCAGAACTAGTGACGACCATAGTTTATTTACGGGTGCTGTCCTCAAAGCGCTGCAGCCAGATAAGAGAGACGAGAAAGGCTCGATCACTAGCGGTCGCTTGTTTGACGATATTAGTACAACTCTAACAGGTAGCCGACAAGAGCCATTCTGGTATGGTCACGGTAGAAAATTGCAAATTATGCAGTACTCTCCGGTAGAGTCACCACCACAGCTAGATGAGATTGCCCATCCTTCACGATCACTAGTTCCACTGCAAATGCCGCCATTACCGAGACATTTTGTGGAACGCTCTGATCATCAGGACCCTGTGAAAGAATGTCTTCTACGTGAGGACGGAAAAGGTACAGGCACTTTAGTTGTGAGCGCCATTTATGGATTAGGCGGCGTCGGCAAATCTGTCTTAGCCTCTAAACTAGCCCACGATATCGATGTACAGACCCGTTTCTCCGATGGCATTCTCTGGGTGACCCTTGGCCAAAATCCAGACCTACTGCCGCTGTTAAGTGGTTGGATACAGGCTCTAGGTGACTATGACTATCAACCTACTGCGATTCAGTCAGCCTCCAATCACTTGCGTACTTTAATGTTTAGCAAGCGTATTCTGTTAGTTGTCGATGATGTCTGGAACCCGTCTCATTTGGAACCCTTTCGCGTAGGCGGAGATGAAAGCTGCGTTTTGGTCACGACCCGTGAAGCAAAAATTAGTGATGCTAAACGATATGACCTAGATGTCATGAATACCAGTCAATCCATCGAGTTAATGACAAGGAAGCTCTCAGTTACCCTCGATGCGAAGGCTCGTGGGCAAGCTGAAGCCTTTGCTAAGCGAGTAGGTTATCTCCCGTTAGCTTTAGAATTAGCCGCTTCTCAGATAGCAGAAGGGGTCACATGGCAAGAGTTGTTGGATGACTTAAATGAAGAGGTCGCTCGCTTAGAATCCCTGAATGTCTACGGTCCAGGGGATAACCTCAGTGAAGGACAACAGCGTCAGTACAGCTTGCTAGCCTGTTTTAACTTAAGCTTAAAGCAATTATCCGACGAACAACGCCGCCAGTTCGCTTGGCTTGGTATCATTCCAGAAGATGTGAGCTTGACCGAAGCGATGGCCGAGACTCTATGGCAGGTAACCTCACGTCAGGCCCGTGTGATATTACGCAGATTTAAAAGCAAAGCTCTTGTCTTAGCAGGTGCGCAGCAAGCTGAGGGCCGTCCTAGCTATCGAATGCATGACTTGATGCATGATCTAGCGCAACGTTTACTTACTAGTCCTCTCCAGCCCCAAAACGAAGGTGAGTTACCAGGGTTAGGTATGACTAAGGTGGACGCGCATAGTCAACTACTGGAGCGTTACCAGAAAAAAACCTGTCGCGGGCAATGGCATACGCTCAAAGATGATGGTTATATATATGCCCACTTGACATGGCATATGGAGCAGGCAGCACAACCGCAGGCAATCTACCAACTCATAAAAGCCAGCAATGAGTTTGGCCGCAACGGCTGGTACGAAGCGTTCGATGCGATTGGTAAGCCCGCAGGGTTTGTGAACGATGTAGGTCGAGCATGGCAGAGTGCTGTCGATGAATGTAAGCAGGATGTTCGTAGTGGAATTTCTAAACTGTTGCGTTACGCATTTATTCGAACTTCTCTTAACAGTTTAGCCAGCAATATACCTGTTGAGCTAGTAGAAGCGTTAGTCAAGAAAAAAGTATGGCAGCCAGCGCAGGGGCTCTCCTATGCTCAACAAACTCAAAATCCTTGGCAACGCGCTCTTTTTATCTCGGCTATCGTTCCTTATCTGTCAGAGGCATTGTTGCCAGAAGTGTTGAAAACAGTCGGTCAGATCGAAGATGCGGTCTATCGTTCTTATGTACTGAGTAAATTAGCTGAACGCTTTCCGAACATTTGGCCTGACGCCTTAGTCGTAATTAAACAGATAAAGGATCGGCATGGCAGCTATAGAGGTCGCGCACAGGGGTTTCCTTGTCGATCTATAGCGCTTTGCAGTGTAGTGAAAAGTCTGCCTACTCAATATATTTTCCAGGCTCTTTCAATTGCTCGCCAAATTAAAGCAGACTTTGATCAGGCAATTTCTGTAATTGAGCTGTCGCAGCATTTGCCTGAGTTATGGCTGGAAGCTATAGAGATAACGCAACGAATACAAAATGAATCAGATCGAGCTTTTGCATTGAGTGCGCTAGCGAAGCATTTGCCGAAAGAGTTGTTGTCAGAAGCACTGGAGATAACGCGACAAATACAAAATGAATCAGATCGAGCTTTTGCATTGGGGGCTTTAGTAGAGCATTTGCCGAAAGAGCTGTTGTCAGAAGTACTAGAGGCAGTGCATCCGATACAGGCCGAACCTGCTCAAGTTTCTATACTGAGTGCGCTAGCGAAGCATTTGCCGAAGGAGTTGTTGTCAGAAGCACTGGAGATAACGCGACAGATACAAAATGAAACGAGTCGATTTTTTGCATTGAGTGCGTTAGCGAAGCACTTGTCGGGAGAGTTGTTGTCAGAAGCACTAAAGATAACAAGACAAATACAAAGCGAATCAAATCGCTCATCTGCTTTGAGCGTCTTGTCGAAGCATTTACCTGAGGAGTTATTGTCAGAAGTGCTAGAAGCGATGCTCCAGATACAATCTGATTCAAATCGGGCGTCATCGCTGAGTGTACTAGCAGAGCGTTTACCTGAGGAGTTATTGCCAGAAGCCCTAAAGTCGGTGCGCCAAATACAGGATGAATCATCTCGGTTATCAGCATTGAGTACGCTAGCCTCTCGTTTGTCCGAACTATGGCCGGAAGCTCTAAAGGTGGCGTGCCAAATACAAGATGAATCATCTCGGTCATCGGCGTTGAGTGCGCTAGTTCCATCTTTGCCTGAGGAATTATTGCCAGAAGCGTTAGAGGCAGTGCTCCAGATTCAGAATGCATCGGCTCGGGCATCATCGTTGAGCATGCTCGCAAAACGTTTGCCTAAGTTGTGGTTAGCGGTGTTAGAGGCAGTACGCCAAATCCAAGATAAATCAGCTCAACTTTTAGCGTTGAGTATGCTTGCGCCCCGCCTACCTGATGAATTGTTGTCAGAGGCTCTAGATATAACGCGTCAGATCCAAGATAAATCAGTTCGGCTATCGGCACTGAGTATGCTTGCGTCGCGTTTACCTAAGGAATTGTTGTCAGAGGCTCTAGATATAACGCGCCAGATTCAAGATGAATCGACTCAGTCATCAGTATTAAGTGAGATCTCGAAACATTTTCCCGAACTATGGCCAGCAGCACTGGATGTAACACGTCAAATCCAGAATGAATCAACTCAGTCATCAGCGTTGAGTGCATTTGCAGAGCACTTACCTAGAGAATTGTTGTCAGAAGCACTGGAGATAACGCGACAAATACAAAATGAATCAGCTCAGTCATCAGCGTTGAGTTCGCTCGTTCCTTTTCTGCCTAAGGAATCGCTGTCAGAAGTGCTAGATATAACGCATCAGATCCAAGATGATTCTTCTCAGTTGTTAGTATCTAGCGAAATATCGAAGCGTTGCCCCGAACTATATTCAGAAGTGCTAGAGGAAGTGCGCCAGATTCGAGACGAATCGGTTCAGATATCAATATTGAGTAAGATAGCAGAGCCTCTACCTACAGAATTGCTGTCAGAGGCTCTGGATATAACACGTCAAATCCAAGATAAATCAGTCCGGTTGGTAGCATTAAAAGCACTAGCGTCTCGTCTGCCGAAGCTATGGCTAGAAATACTAGAGATAAAGTGTCAGCTTAAACCTAGCTTAGATCCGTCTTCGTTGATTAACCTACTGGTGAATACTATCCGCCATACATTCATATCAGGACAATTAACTAGGTCATCAGATTTAAGTGAGATCGCAAAGCATTTGCCTAAGGAATTGTTGCCAGAAGCACTAGAGATAGTGTGCCAGAATCAAGATGAATCAGATCGGTCATTAACGTTGAGTGAGGTTGCGAAGTATTTGCCTGAGGAATTGTTGCCAGAAGCTCTAGAGACAGCGCGTCAGATTCAAAATAAATCAGATCGGGTTTTGGTGTTGAGAACGCTAGCGTCTCGTTTGCCCATATTATGGTCAGAGGCATTAGAGGCAGCATGTCAAATACAGTCTGAATCAGATCGGTCATCAGCGTTGAGTGAGGTTGCGAAGTATTTGCCTGAGGAATTGTTGCCAGTAGTGTTAGAGGCAGCATGTCAAATACAGTCTGAATCAGATCGGTCATCAGCGTTGAGTGAGGTTGCGAAGTATTTGCCCGAGGAATTGTTGCCAGTAGTGTTAGAGGCAGCATGTCAAATACAGTCTGAATCAGATCGGTCATCAGCGTTGAGTGAGGTTGCGAAGTATTTGCCCGAGGAATTGTTGCCAGTAGTGTTAGAGGCAGCGCATCAGCTTCAAGATAAATCAGCTCGGGTTTCGGTGTTGAGAACGCTAGCGTCTCGTTTGCCCATGTTATGGTCAGAAGTGTTAGAGGCAATATGTCAAATACAGTCTGAATCAGATCGGTCATCAGCGTTGAGTGAGGTTGCGAAGTATTTGCCTGAGGAATTGTTGCTAGAAGCGCTAGAGACAGCGCGTCAGATTCAAGATGAATTATCTATGTCATCGGCGTTGAGCGAGATTGCGAAGCATTTGCCTGAGGAATTGTTGCTAGAAGCGCTAGAGACAGCGCATCAAATTCAAGATAAATCAGCTCGGGTTTCGGTGTTGAGAACGTTAGCGCCTTGTTTGCCTACGTTATGGATAGAAGTACTAGAGATAGAACACCAGATTCAAGATAAATCAGCTTTGTCATCAGCATTGAGTGATATCGCAGAGCATCTACCTGAGAAGTTGTTGCCAGAAGCGCTAGGGGGAATGCATCAGGCCAGAGATAAATATCACTACGCAAGTGCATTGCAAAGTCTTCTTTTGCAGTTCAAAAATCCGCCTATTTCATTCATCCAATGGATCGAACTGTTGGATATTCTTTCCTGTCGATATCGCACCGATCTGTTGCGATTGCTTCCAGTTCATGTGAATATGGTACTAAAATTTGGAGGCTGCGAGACTTTTCCTGAAGTTGTGAAATCTGTGCAAGATGTCTGCAAACAGTGGCCTTGACGTGCAGAATACTACGATAATGAGAAAGAAAGAACAATCAAAAGAAGTAGCCGATAAATCGAATAAGTGTCTTTGTACTTTTCGATGCTTATGCCTTTTGATAAGGTCTAAAAACGTGTCTCCTTTAGTGTCTCAGAAAGCTATTCTCACAACTTCTTAGGAACTATGAGAATAGCTTTCTGTTCGTGTAACTATCCCTTACGACTTGGGTGCATTACGTGACTATGCGAAGGTATAGGGCGGCTAATCCCCACAACGTTTTTCCCAATCGGTACCGTGAATAGATTGTAGTGTCTGTTCGATTGTATCAGCATAGTTGTTCAGCCCACGGCTTCTTAACTCGCGAACGAAGACTGGCCACGGTGGGATATTGCTGTAGTACGGAGTTGGCCCGGTGGACATTCCACCACCAGGACCAGTAGAAAGCCCGCCACCGGGGCCTCTTGATAGCCCACCACCAGGACCAGTAGAGAGCCCACCACCGGGACCAGTAGAGAGTCCACCACCAGGACCAGTAGAGAGCCCGCCACCAGGACCAGTAGAGAGCCCGCCACCAGGACCAGTAGAGAGCCCGCCACCGGGGCCTCTTGATAGTCCGCCGTCTGGACCTCTTGATAGTCCGCCACCGGGGCCTTTCGAAAGTCCACCTTCAGGCCCAGTGCTTTGATTTCTTGGCCACTTCGCCATCTTTGATCTTTTACCTCTTTTGTTCAAACGTGTTTATTCGCATAACTGTGATTGCATAGAAAGATTTCCTCCCAATCACCTCGTGACGCTAGACGATATTCCACTTATCTATATATAAACAAAGTGACTAGGTAGAAAATTTCTGCCTAAATATAGCTGATTACTTTCTAAAACACACAAGCTATTAGTTACAATCACGTCGTGTACTACTGTACTTTAAACGACCGTTTGTAAGACACTATATGGAAGCTGAGACGGTGAACGAAGTCTGTGCGTTTGGGATGTCTCACAACTTGTATTATTTTCTATGTGTCACTATTGAGACAAACAGACGAGTTTTGAGACGGAAATATGAAGGTTGGCTACGCTCGGGTGTCTACTTTTGAGCAGGATTTAGATTTGCAGCTCGATGCGCTGGAGAAAGAGGGGTGCGATCGCATTTTTTGCGACCAGGGTGAAAGTGGAGCTAAGGCGAGTCGCCCGGAGTGGGATAACTGCCTCGACCATCTGCGAAAAGGAGACACGCTGGTTATTTGGAAGCTGGATCGCGCCAGTCGTTCGACTAAGCACTTGATCGAGCTGGCTGAAGACCTGAAGAAGAGAGGTGTCGGGTTGCTTAGCTTAAAAGAGAAGATTGATACTTCGAGCGCGATGGGCAAGTTCTTCTTTCGGATGACAGCATCGATCGCAGAGTTGGAGCGCGACATCATCCGTGAGCGCACTCTGGCAGGACTGGCGGCAGCGAGAGCCAGAGGGCGCAAAGGCGGCAGAAAGAAGAGCATCACTGAAGGGCAAAAGCTGGAAGCAAGGCGTTTAGCAGAAGCAGGCGAGCTGAGCATTACCGATATTTGTGCGAAGGTTGGTATCAGCCGTGCCAGCTACTATCGACTTGTTTCGTCAGAGCCAGCTTTGTGAGTGATTGTCTCAACCTTTTACAGGCAAAGGGTTACAGGTATGAATCCAGTTATTCTGGAGTGCTTTTGATCAGTTCTTATTAATTCAACTATTGATTATGCGTCTGTATACAAAGAACCCTATCCTTATGGGTTCTTCCATCCGTCTATTGCAGCTTTTATTACTGGTCCATATGGAATTTCATCTAAAGCTGCACTGCTGGTTGCTTTGAATGCGCTGACAAACCGTTGTCGTCGGTTAGGTTGAACCATAGCGTTTAGAAAGGCAGTTTGTTCTGCCTCTGTCGCGTCAGGGTTAGATTTTTCCAACTGTGTTAGTAGTTGCTGAATTTCTTCAGCAGCCTCCGCGAAGGACTGATGTTGCTCAGTATGACTGTGGATATGCTGTATAGATTGTTGGCGACCACCTGATTGAACGCTATCTGCAAGGTTCCCAATAGATGCGCCCCGAAGGTCAAACTTAGATGCGGAGTCTTTTTCTGCCATAGTTTCGACAATGTTTAGTAAACGACTGTTGCTATTGCGACTACTTTGCAACTCTTTCCGATAATCTTTTAGTTGCTGTCCCTGTAGTTTTAGCAAATCCTTGTATCGTTTTTCTACCAGTTCTACTTCTTTTATGTAGAACCGTTTAGCATCTTCTTCGATAGAGGCTTTTTGGAGATGCTCAGGTACTTCGAGTCTAATAACGAAAGCACCGCTATTTTTCCTCTCGATAGCTTGAACGGATATATTCTGAGTCCTATATCGAGCTTGTAACCGCTTAAATGAGCCAAAAAAAGCTTCCCAGTCAACGCCATTCATGAAAACTAGATCAACGGTGGCAAGGGCTTTTTCAAATAATTTACTAAACTCATCCTCTCCAAAAAAACTATCGCTAGGACGGCGCTCTTTATTCCCTTCTTGGAGATAGATATATTGGCATGAAATCCTACTTAGGTTAGTCGAACGATTAATGTTCCAGTCTTCAATACACGCGCCTGTTAGGTTAGCAAAAGACAGGTTAGAGTCAAGCAATTGAGTCCTTTTTAGATTGGAGGAAGACAAATCTGTATAGCATAGGGTTGAGCCACTCAGATCTGAGTTGGAAAAATCAAATTCTGATAGATCGAGATTTGATAAATATAAGTTTCCTAAGTCTAATCCACTCATCTGTTTGTTGTTTGGCGATTGCCCTAAGAGCATGAGGCCTATCTCTTCATTTTGCTCTATCTGTCTGATATATTCTTTGTTGAAAACGATATAGCCTCCAACGATTTGAATCCCTTGCCAGCACACCCTGTCTAGGCAAGCTTCAATAAAATAAGCGCCTACTATTTTTGAGTCTTTAAAACTCGCATCACGAAGATTGGAGCCTTTGAATAACGTTCCGGACTTGGCTCTAAGACTGCTTTCCCGTCTCCAACCAGAAAAGTCTCTCAACGGATTGAGTGTTGATTCAGCGGTAATAATTAGTATTACTGTTATCAATAGAACGAGAGAACCTATTGCTAAATAATGTTGGTTTGAGTTTATGAAAGTGGTTGACTTGATAACCGTTATGGCGATTGCGGCTAGTGGAATTAGGGAAATAGTAGAAACAGATAATAGCTCTATCAATTCAATTGAAAGAACGTCTGATATCACCAAATGCTTTATTAAATAGGCCCTAGTAGCAGAGTAGGTATCTTTTTTAAGAGTTGGAACAGTTTTTCTAAAGACATGCCAGGGTTTTTTGACAAAAGAAAGATCTCTGTATCTACGGTCGATTCTGCTCTTAGTTTCCTGACTAGGAAATGTATGCAGGGGAGATAGTTGTGTAACTACCGCAGCTAGAGAAAAGTAGAGAAAAATAATGATAATTATCAGAACATGAGGCAAGAAAATGGATATCCCAAAAATAGAGCTAAGGTATAACGCTACTCCTAATACAATTGCTGCGAACCGATATCCTACATATCGCGGCCCTATTAAAGCTTGTTCAAATTTGGTGTTGCTCAAATCACAATCTGAGAAGTCACATCCTCTGATGTCGCATCCAGTGAAGTCAGCCCCCGAGAAATTTTGATTCCTAAATGACTTTCCCTGTAGATTGAGCTTTCTAAAGTCTCTTTCTTCAGCTTTGTATCTATCAATAAGCTCTTTTACAGTGACTGACTTCATGGATGTCTGATAGTTTTATGACTCTTTAAACAAAGTCTTGAAACCAACGTCTTTATTGAGAATTCTAGCTTCAAATTCTATATGAACTGCTTGGTGCTAATCAATATTGACAGTAGTTTTATAAGACTGGCTGCAAACAACTCATTCGTTTTCTAGCGATGTCATCAGCTCAGCGATGTCATTCGGTCAGACAGTGCGATCACAACGACGCAGTACCCGTGGTGAGCAAACCCTTACTTTGCCTCTGTCTCGCTGGCCCATCCATTTATATGGGAGTGCTCCTTTCGGAGATGTCGTAATTGGGATATGCGTAGTTTTGGAACAGAAAACTACGCTAAGGCTGAAAGCCTCTTATATCAGCAGTTTAAAAACTCATTTCTTTGATGCGTTTCAACTCGCAGCGCTGTACCAGTTGAACACTGCCCTAATTGGTACAGAAAAATGGAACGGTATACCAAGGGTTTCAGCGCCTTTTTGCTAGAGGGGTTTAATTGGTACAGAAATTAGAAGTGCTTAGCGTGGTTTTCTGTTCTGATACTACTCAACCCCCATTACCTGCTCTCATCGAAAAGTGTAATCCTGTTTTGCACCACGTCGGCAGATGCATGTTTCCTTTATGCTGATAATCTGCTGAGAATAAAGAGCATCGTGGCTTATGGCAGATAAGAGTCAGCTAGAGTACCTTAAAATGGGAGTTGGTGCCTGGAATAACTGGAGGAAGGCAGGAGATTTCAGGCGTAGGATTGACCTCAGTGGCGCTAATCTCAGTGGTATTAATCTCAGCGGTGCTAATTTCAGCGGCGCTAATCTCAGTGGTGCTAATCTTAGCCGTACTGGTCTTAGTCATGCACATTTGGAAGAAGCTAACCTTCGGGGAGCCGATCTCAGTTGCGCATACCTTAACGAAGCTAACCTTCATCAAGCCCACCTCATTGAGGTCGATCTTAGCCACGCTAACCTCATGCTTGCTGACTTAAGCAGTGCCGACCTTTCCGAGGCCAACCTTTCCGAGGCCGACCTTTCCGAGGCCAACCTTTCCGAGGCCAACTTCATGGCTGCTTGTTTACGCACTGCTCATCTCATCGGTGCCAACCTTCGTCGTGCCAACCTCAATAGTGTTGATCTCAGATATGCCTACTTACGTGGTGCCAACCTTAGCGATGCAAATCTTCAAGCTGCTAATGTCAGCGGAGCTAAACTCATTGGTGCTGCCCTTAATGGAGCCAATCTCAATGAAGCCAATCTCAATGGAGCCAATCTCAGCCGGACTCAGGTACTCAGGGCTACTTTCTTAAATACGACTCTCACCGGAGCCTGTATTGGAGATTGGCAAATCGGAAGCTCCACTAAGTTAGCCAACATTACGTGTGACTATATTTTCCGTACCATGGACAGCCGTGGAAAATTTTCAGGTCGTCTTCCCGTAGCTGAAGACAGCTTCTTTGCTCCAGGAGAGTTTACACGACGGTTTCAGATTCTAGCGAGTGCATTAGAAACAATAGATCTAACGTTTACGGAGGGAATAGACTGGCAGGCCTTTTTTCAATCATTTCAAGAGGTGTGCCGAGAACACCCGACAGAGAACCTTTCTATCTTGAGCATGGAGCGGAAAGGACAAGCTTTTGTGATTCGTATAGAGTCGAGTGCTAGAGCTGACCAGGCGACTATTGAAACAGATATGAAGCGGCTCTATAGACTTCGTGTTATGGCCTTAGAAGCACAGTATGAGGAAAAGCTAAAACTACAAGGAGTGCAAATAGAGGAAGCCCGAAGAGCGATTGAGCTAGAAAAGCAGGAAAAAGCATCATTAGTAGGAATAATGGCAACTATGGCAGAGAATCAAGGTTCAAATTTCGATCTTCGTGGAGCAAACATTGGCAACGTTGTCGGGACAGCACAATCGGGTAGTCAAGTACAGTCGGTGCTACACAACTATGCTCCAGAACAGCATCACAATGTAGCAGCAGCAGCGCAAGAAATTCATTCTCTATTAGAGAGGCTTTCAGCCAGTTATCCAGTGGTAGAAGTGCCTGTGCAGGCGGTAGAGCAAATCAAAAAGAATCCGCAGATGAAGGAGCGTGTTTTGGGTGCTCTCAAAGGTGGGGGGAAGACAGCTATAGAAAAGTTAGTAGATCACCCCGCTGTCAGTATTGTTCTTGCAGCAATTGAAGGAGCAAGTAAGCCGGATTAAAGCATTCAGATATCACTGATGTTTTATGAGTCCTAAAAGCAATGGCGATGCTCGCCTATTGGGGATTTTTGCACTAACCCTCGCAAAGCTATAGTTCACCTTGAGATTAACGAGAATCACAGATAATAGGCCCAATGAAAGCGAAGCTGCAACCAGGTGCCATAAGCTCGAAAGCATTGATACACAAGAGTTCCACGGCAGTATTTTTGTACTGTATTTTCGCCGAAAATTTAGATTTGGGTTCAAACTCTAACGAGTTTCCGCCGTTTTAGGCGACGAAGTGGCCCTTATGGCACTTCGTCGCAGCTTCGCTTTCAGTACCCCTGTAAGGAGCTGTGAGGCCATCTCCAAATATTGCTATACGACCTTGGCGTAGCCGTCGTGCAAATAATGTACGCTAAGCTGTCCAATATAGTGAACGAAATGCTGGTAAGCCTTATCTTATCGGTATCCCAGCGGAGGTAGGCCCATCTTCTCTCGGAGAAGATTTGTCTGTTGGCGGTGACTGAGAGACGACATCTTTGGCTCCGGCTCTCCGAGCCTATATCGACGCTTGACGCCAGCAGCCATCGGATCTTCTTTTCCCTCAGCTTCCTTAATTTTCTTCTGATAGCCTGAAAGCCGATCTAGATCGGCGGTGACCCGCTTAATCACTCGCAATACCCACGCTTGATTGACACCCACATGATCAGTTCTGGAATCGGATTCAGCGCGTAGATTGACGACGACTCTTTTGCCACGGGCTAGTTGCTCTAACCAACTAATACACCAGCGTAGAACTTCGACCTCACTAGCTATTTGTTCTTTCACCTGCTTTGGTGTGTCGTTCTGCTGCGTATCAAGTGCCGGTTCATCGTCACTGCCCGAATTAAAGTTCAGTGACGTCAACCATTCGGGAATCTGGGCAGCTTCATCGGTGTGCAGCAGTTGATGAACTCGACTGGAGCTGAGGCCCATCTCAGCGGCAATCTTGCGTATTGACAAGCCTTCGTTATGAGCTGATGCGATCGCCCAGACGTGTTCTCGTTCAGCGGCTTCGAGGCGCATTTTTGCCAAGGATAACCGGTCTTTCAAGCGCTTTTCCCTGGCCACCAGCGCTTTTATCTGCTCTATAGATTCCATATCCCAGACCACACATAGCTTTCAGCGTTATTGTCCACCAAACTGGACGGCTTAGCGCATGTTTTTGCGCGATGGCCGCACAAAGGCTTAGATCTCATATCCCAGAGTAGATATAGCTTCCAGCGTTACTGTCCACTAAATTGGACGGCTTAGCGTATGTTTCTGCTCGGTTACTACACAAGGGCCTGTGCCAGCAGAATATGACAAAAGCACAAACTGGCTGTGATCGCGCTTTTTACGTCTGCTAGTTAGTACTTTTCTGAAGACCTAATTTTTTGACGGCTGTGATGCAGTCACTACCAAGCTTTCAGCCTATGGCCTATTTTTGCAGAAGTCGGGGCCGTACCTCATAAACAGCTCCTGCAAGGCAACCATCGCAGTCTACAACTGGTCTACGTACGCTTTGAGCGATGCATCGACTTTGAACCACTCTCCGTTCAGCCTAAGCGCTTTGAACCGCTCATGTAATTCCAGTTCGAGTGACTGAGCAGCTGCAATTCCTTCTACTGAAATAGTCTTAAGCAGTCTAAGCTCAGCAGGACTAGAGGTTTGCAAAGTCCGTAGCCGCTTAGCAACGTTTTTGGCACGACCAATTTTGATTGCGTTGCTGTCTTCATTGAAGATGAAGTAGATGAAGTGAGCCTGATTGCCTACTTTGTTTCCGTTGAGCTGATGCGTCCTGCCGCCAGGTGTCACCAGTTGCGTATCATTCGGAGCCCAAGTCTTTAGCCAAGCACAGGCAGCAGCTATGGTCAGTCCTTTGTGTGCTCGCAGCGGCACAGACTCTCCTTTGATTATAATGACGAATTTTTTCGTACCCGATTTACCTCTGGAGGGTAGGCCGGGTGTCTTTGCCTGCCACCGTTGTTCGATAGTTAAGGCTGTGTAGGATGCTGGTGTCTTTGTGGATATATTGAAGCGCTTGATGTCATCAACCAGCAGTTCAACCCAACTACATCCTTTCAGTGGATTGCCAGAAGACTTCTCAACATAGATGTATTGCCAGTACCTACGACTACGACCCACAGAGACCTGAAAGAGTGATGTTCTATCATTATGCCCGCCTCGTTTTCGTCTGCTTTAACCCTAAATATGTCCAATCATTTGGAGTTGCCATTGTGCGATCGCACATCTGATCAATCGGCGGTAGGATTTATCCAGTCAATCGGCAAGCAGTAATTAATGCAGACGATAACCTATCAAGTTGAGAGATGGCGACGGCAGGACTGGCGTAAGGGTAGTCGTTTTTATTCCTGTGAGTTGTGTCAGAACCTTTTTGGCCAGTGGGTTGTTCTACGGCGCTGGGGTCGTGTGACGGCCC
>JBCCOH010000101.1:0-19864 GCA_039111275.1 Cyanobacteria bacterium P01_D01_bin.1
AGCCAAATCCCTCAGCTCCTAGCCTACTTCGAGATCCAAGAAACCTTTTACCTTGTCCAAGAAATGGTCGAAGGCAAGCTCCTACGCAGTTTGCTCTCTAGCCGCCGTCCATTCTCTCAGCAGAGCGTTGTCGCTATGCTGCGCGACCTTCTACCCGTCATTAGCTTTGTCCATTCCCAAGGCGTTATCCATCGCGACATCAAACCATCTAATATCATTCGGCGTAACAGCGACAGACGCTACGTCCTGATTGACTTCGGTGCGGTAAAAACCATCTCGACCAAGATTGTCGATGAAGCGTCCAATGTCACCTCAACTATTGGTATCGGCACTCAGGGCTATATGCCCAGCGAGCAGTCAGCCGGAATGCCCACTGTACGCAGCGATCTCTACGCGCTTGGAATCACCGCAATCGAGGCGCTAACAGGTCGTCCACCGCATGCGCTAAAGCGTAGCGAGGACGGTGAAGTGATCTGGTCACATACTGTAGCTGACATCTCGTCAGAGCTACGGCAAATTATCAATCGTATGGTACGCTACGACTTCAACAAACGCTATGCTTCTAGCGAGCAGTGCCTAGCCGATCTCAACCAGCTAGATATAGAGCAGCTCGCAGAAAGCGCTACTGTTAGCGACGATGAAATTCGACCAGTAGAGTATCTTGAGACCTACAACCAGGGCACTCGTCCAGGTGTGATCGATACAGATTCAGAGTTAGACGAAACCCAGATCCTGCCCAACGACTGGATTAACAGCGTAGATACCGAAGCAGGCGACACTACAAACCCGTAGCTACGGTCAGACTATTGCTCCAGTCAGACTACTACTCCAGTCAGAACTACTCCATAGGTGAGTTGCTAATAGCGTCCCCCAAGATGACGTTCGGATTCATACTGTCGCCTGTGTCTACCGCATCACCAGCGTCCATCATGTCGTCATCCATCATGTCATCAGCCATGTGATCTTCTGAATTCATCCTGTCTTCCATGCTGTGCATCGGTACAAAATCATCAACCTTATCCGCTGGGATAAAGACCTGTACAGGTGGCTCATCAGCTGCTGGCAATATATCTACAACGTTGACCACAGAGGACGAATCCGCTGCCACATCACCAGTAACCTCGTCGACAATTTCTGTGGGCAAAACTTCTGTAGGTGCGACTTCTGCAGGCACACCTTCTGCGGGCAAAGTTTCTGCGGGCGTAGCAGGCGGGGCCGTCATCGCACTACTAGTTGTTGACGTAACAGGAGGAATTGGATCGGCTGTTACTTCTGTCGGCGTTGACTCTGTAGATACCGATAGACCAGATTCTGGCTGAGTACCTGTGACCAGCTCATCAACAGCATCTTGACCGACTGAAGGTTGTGAATTTACTACAGGCTCTAGATCTGTGGATGGATCCAAAATCGGCTGTTCAGGCGGTAATGAACCATCAGCAGATGGAACCTCAGACCCAACCTCAGACCCAGTAGAGGGAAGGCCACTGTCTGAATCGCTGTTGATACTGCTGTTTATGGTACCGTTTGGGCTACCGTTATCGTTTTGAGCACTACTGTTTAACCCACTATTGTTTAATTCACTATCGAGACCGCTGTCGATGGCGACACCATTGTCTGTAGCCCCCTCGACAAAAGAGTCATCCGGCGTGTCTAGATCGCCAGTCAATTCTTCAGCAGTTGAGCTAGTGCTGCTGCTGACTGTTGGGACTGACTGATCTTCGGCATCGTCCGCGTCGATAGACTGTAAAGAGTTCTCAACCCCAAGTTCTGGAGAGTTGTTGAGATCCGCATCGACGATACCGCCTTCTAGGTACTGCTGGACGGTCTCGTTAATATCTAGCTCGGGCGCTTCTACGCCATCTGCTTCTAGCTCTAGTTCTAGCTCTAGATCTAGGGCAGCTTCTAGATCTGGGCTCTCTGAGGCCGCAGGCGTTTCTGACAGATCGATATCGCTGCCTGGCTGGTCCACAGAGCCTGTTTCGGATACGACCTCGCCGGATTGACTAGGGTCTGATGCATCGGCGGCGACTTCAGCAGCAATTGAAGAGGACACTGGCTCTGGGGATGCTGAATCAACAGGTGCGGTCGCCTGAGTACCGGATTGGGTACTGGCCTGAACGTCGGACTGGCCACCTGGTTGGTTACTAGCCTGTGAGTCTTCCGCAGAAGTCGAGGCAACAGGCGTACCTAGGATTGGCTTTGGCGCTTCTTCTACAGGGGCAGTCGGGGGAGCCGGTCTGCTAAAGGAGTCTGGATTTTCGATAACGCCATCGCCATTGATCGGACGCTGATTGGAGAGCGCCTCTCTAATTTCTTCGCGAACGCCATCTAGCGGATCGCCTGTAGGCGAGGGTGGCGAGAGATAGTCAAAGCCTTCTGCTAAGCCGCTGCTCTGCCAAAATAGCGCTCCGTCAAACTGATAGATTTCTGTAATTCTATCCCCTGTAATGACCCCTATTTCGTTGGAGCGTAGCGCTTGCCTTTCGGTTCCTGCTTCATTGAACAGCACCATAGGACCTTTGGGATTGTCCGTAAGCGCGCCGACGATGGTAGTGTCTGTTTCTGGGATGTAGCGCACAAACAGCGCTGACCCCTGAATACCAGTTACAGCATTAGGAGTCTGAATAGTGCTGCGACCTCTTCCAGGAGGAATCAGTAGCAGTACGGTACCGTTACTAAGTTGAAAGTTACGAGTGTTTGGGGTGAAGCGGAAGGTAGCCCTTTCGCCAATTCGCGCGAGCGAGCCATCATTAAACCTGAGTTCGGCGCGAGAGGCTCTAGCAGTTCTTAGCGCATCACCAATGCTCAAGACATCAGCAATCCTAGCGCGGCGACTTCTTTGCTCTCTAGGAACAAGCTGCACGCGGTTGCTCAAAAAGTCTACTCTGGCCCACTCGAGTTCCGCTGGTTCTGCCGCAGCAGCGAAGGGCGTTAGCAAGACGCTAGTAATGCCAAGTCCCAAAGAAAGAGCTAGTGAGAGCTTGGAGCGAGTTCGCTTTAGACCGGAATTGCTTGTCAACCGATTGTCTTGCATAGAGTTTACGCTTGGGAAAAGCTAGCCAGGGAAGTCTGCCAATTAGTTTGGCCAAACTCATCGGTCGAACTAATTGGCAAAGATGAGTTTGGTTGGTGAGCTTGACTATCTCGTGAGGGCCACTCGAAGCCCAAACATTTCTTCAAGGATAATAAAGCCCATCAGTAAAAACTGCTGAAAGCTATATTCCAGTTTATTTTTTGCCTGATAGAGACTCGTGTGTACTGATATAGATAGTGTAAGTTAACGTACACACGGATCTAGTCTATGTTTCAGCGGCTGTGTTTCTAGTCTAAGGAAAAAACAGCCCTTTTGCCCCTGTCGAGGTTGATTGTTTTATGCAGAACCGGGCTTTCTCTACTTGCCAGCGGGTTCTCACATTAGGTCTTGGCTTTGGCGGCATGCTGAACGTACTGTGTGCGTCGGCTTTGGCTCAGGCAAAGACAGATTTGCCAGTTGATACTGAGGAATCTAACCAGGTAATTCATCGGGCTACAGCGCCACTAAAGGCAGTGTTACCAAAGTCTGTACTGTCAAAGCCTGTGCTGACAAAATCTGTGCTGACAAAACCAACACAGGTGTCTATTCCTCAGGTAAATTTTTCTGCTGAAGCGCTATCGAGTGTCTCCCTAGCGGCTACCGCCAGAATGGGATCTGTCGAAGATTCTGCTAGTCCTCAATTCTCACCTCCCGTGTGCCATCAGGCTGCCTGCCTGACAGGGTCTGTGCCAAGGGTGATCGCATCACCCACTGACGAAGTCAGATCAGCAGCCCAGCTGGCGCTAGAACCAGCTCCACAGACAGAGGAAACAGCATCAAAGCAACCGCTAGAAGCCTCAGGTGAAGAGCATCTAGAAGAAGAGCATCTAGAAGAAGATCACCTAGACAAAACGGTAGCAACTTCAGCAGTAGATTCGACAGAGCTTTCACAGGTCGAGACAGAATTTTTAGAAAACATCTCGAAAAATGTGAACCCCGTAGAGAAGCCTCTCGAAGCAGCGTCTGTAGGTGCAGTAATAGCTCAAGCAACGCCCGCAGACGTTCCCAATTTTCTGCCGGACGTTGTGGGGGATGACATTGCGGAGCCCGGCAGTGTCTTAGATGATGAGCTAGGAACGCTGCGGCTACAGCAAACGCGATCGCGCAGCGAAGAGGAATTAGGTATTTTGCGGCTTATGCAAACTGCCCAGGCACCGCCACCGCCACCAAAGCAACCCATCGCTTTTCTAGGAGGCCGTCTAGGCTTCTTTAATACTGACAACGCATTTCGATCCGAAATTGAGATAGAAGAGCAAATCTATCAGTCGGGGCTAACGCTGTATCTATTTCCGAAGGTATCGGAGAAAACGAGCTTGTATGCGATCGCAGAAGCCGGCATCGCCCGCTACGAAGTCGACTACAACGAACTAGAAGTCCAAGCGGGTGTGCGGCACCGTCTGTTCAAACGAACCTTTGCTCAAGTCGGCTGGCGCAACCAAAGACTCTATACCCCCGGCTATCGAGAGAAGCTACTAGGCGTCAACTACCTAGATGCACTAGTCAGCCATCGCCGAGTCTTTAGCAAAAGGGCATGGGCAGATGGCTTCTACCAGATCCGCCTAGGGTTTGCTGACCCGGTAGAGGCTAGCCGCTTTCGTCAGACCATTATCGCCTCAATCAATTACGCAGCCACGCCCAATTTCCGCACGAGTCTGCTATATCAGCTAGAGTTCGACGACTATTTACAAATTGATCGCTACGACATCTCGCAGCAATTCTTAGGCGCTATCAGCTACAACATCACACCTGAAAGCAAGATCAGTCTGTTTGGAGGAACCCGGTTTGGCAATTCCTCGGCAGCAGGTGTAGACCTAAATGATGTTTTCTACGGAGCGGGGTTAAATGTGAACGTGCCGCTGTTTTAGACAGGTCGCAGCGACTGTAGTTGTGCCTCTACGGGTCGATACTATAGTGGGCCTGTACTACAGGTAGCTCATTAGTAGCTGGAGCATGCCTGCGATCGCACTCAAAGCCGCCGTCTCCGAAGACGTATGATACTCGGTCGTTGGAATCTGCAAAGTCGTGCCATTGATTGCACCGTCGGTGGCGGTGGCAACTCTGCCTAGTTCAGTCCGGCCCAGTGGAAAAGGTCGGCTGCGACTCTTGTTCTTCATGGCGATGTACTCATCTTTGAACCCGTAGCTCAGCCCTAAGAGCTTACAGCGGCTAACCAGCTCTTGAGTCATTTCATCAGAGAAAGGACCGCTAGCATCGCGATGTCGCAGCGTGATCTGCTGAGCGTCGGCCTCTTCGCGAGTCGCATAGGGACTGGTATCTAGTACGACTAGGCGCTGAGTGGTTAGTCTTTCTCTTTGAAACCAGGAGAGCGTGTAGCGCCAGCTTCTACCGGACTCTTCTTGAGCCGTGAACAAGCCTGTTCCCTGAAAGCCTTTGCGAAATAGATAGATAATCATTGCTGCACTGACGACATTGTCAAGCTGCGCAGAAATCAGACCGTCATAGATTTGCAATCGATCGAGAAACGATACTGGGATACCAGGCTGCAAAAATTCTAACCCTTCTACCTCAAAAATCAGATTGCCACGCTCTGGGCAGATATAAGAGCGCGTGATCTCTCCTTGACCCAGGTAGGTGCCTGTGTAAGGAAAGTGCGCCTGCACCCGCTGACCTGCAAATCGGTCCTCAATCTTGTTGAGCATGTAGTCCGAGGCCGAATCTCCCATCTCCTCGCCGCGATTGCCAGCGATAAAGGCTGCGTACTGAAACTCGTTGGGGCCTGTGCACAGCAAACCGTGCCGATCGACATGCGCTGATAGGAACAGGTCGTGAGGCTGGTTGCCTTGGGCGGCTAGGACGCCATGATATTGCTGTACGTGCAGTCCTAGTTCTTCTAGCTCTCTGCGCAGCAACCGGAAAAAGGAGTCTTCGTTGCCGACTACAGAGGGCTCTCTGATCAAAAACTTGAGGATATCTAGAAACTCATCTAGCTCTGGATAAAAATCTTGCTCGGTCACGACGGACCCAAACATCTGCTCTTGAATAGCTAGATCAACAGAACCCATAACGGTCTCTACCGGATAAGGAGGAAGTTTAACAGCTCATTATAGAGGCATACTTTAGAATAGATAGCCCCTGCGAATACTTTTTGGAGGCGCTTACATTCGCTTTATCTTTTCAATAAGCTGTGGTCTCAATAAGCTATGGTCTCAAAAAACTATGGTCTCGAAGTCAGAACTGCCGTCAGAATCGCCGTCATCAAACTCGCAGTCAAAACCCCAATCAAAATCCCAGCCAAGCTCGCTACTGCTTGGCGCTCTTCTGATTACAACTGGCTTCTTGGCTAATACAATTCAAGGGGCCTTGGGCAAGATGGCTCAGAGCACTATTGAGCCCGGACAGTTTCTGTGGCTGCTGATAGTGATGGCGCTGGCTGTGCTAGTTCCCATCGAGATTGGGCGACGTGGGCGCGATTTTTCTGCTGGGTGGAGCCAAGAAATTTTTCCTTTCTATTTGCTTAGATCTGCATTTGGTCTGAGTGGGTTCTATTTATTTATCTGGGCGGCAGGGTTGGGTAGCTTGGTAAATGCCAATGTGCTGTTGAACACGACGCCTGTATTTATTCCGGTAATTGGTGTGCTAGCGCTAGGTAAGGAGATTTCTGGAAAGCTGTGGGGTGCGATCGCCCTTGGGTTCATCGGCCTACTACTCGTCGTCCAGCCCAATACAGATCTGCTCTCCAACCCAGCGAATTTGCTAGGACTAGGCGCAGGACTATCTGCCGCCATAGAATTTTTGACCGTTCGCCATCTCAGTCAAACCCAATCGTCTTTGGGTCAAACCCTGTACTATCTGCTAATTGGTTCTGTACTGATGGCCCCTATTGCCTGGTGGCAATGGCAGCCGCTGACAGTCGAAACGCTAAAGATAGTCGCTGCTGCTGCGGGGTCATTCCTCAGCTTTCAGCTTTTGCTAGTACAAGCCTATCGCTACGCAGAACCGCATCAAATTGGCATCTTTCAATACAGCAGCGTCATCTTCGCAGCTATCATCGGCTGGCTATTTTTCAGTGAAGTACCCAATCTAGTCTCCGTTGCTGGGATGGTGTTGATTTCGCTAGGTGGAGCGCTGTCTATATATCTAGAGCAGCGCCCCCAGGAAAGCGATTTAGTAGCAGATTAGGCTGTCATGAACAACTGCACTGGCTCTGTTTGGGCAGCGTGCAGGCGATTGAGAGCGCTGATAATTGCCTGGAAAGAGGCCACGACAATATCTTTGTGGATGCCGACGCCGTAGCTGCTGTTTTGCGCGGCTGTGATTTCGATTAGGGCGATCGCACTCCCCCGACTACCACTCCCCTGACTACCACTCCCCTGACTACCACTCTCCTGACTACCACTCCCCTGACTACCCCTGCCAAGCGATCGCTCCTCATAGTGACGGATTTCAATTTCACCAAGATGACATAGCGCGTCTACAGCATTCAGCCCATTCACAAAAGCATCAATCGGCCCATTCCCTTGACCGATGCTGACGATTTCTTTGTTTTGATAGATGAAATCCAAAGAAATCGTCAGTAGCTGATTAGACAGTTGAGAGGACCGATGTGAGACGTACTGTAAAGGCCCCTCAGGTTGGAGATACGCTTGACAGAAAATCTTCCAAATCGCTGCCGCCGTCATCTCTTTACCACTGACATTTACCGCCTGCTGCACGATATGGCTAAACTCTATCTGTAGCTTCCTAGGTAAAACAATTCCATAATCCCGCTCTAGTAAAAACGCAATTCCTCCCTTTCCCGACTGACTGTTCACCCTCACCACAGACTCATACGAGCGACCAACATCAGCCGGATCCATCGGCAAATAAGGAACAGACCAAATATCTTCTGGTTCTCTAGCCGCGAACCCTTTCCGGATAGCGTCTTGGTGAGACCCAGAAAATGCAGTGAAGACCAATTCGCCTGCATAGGGATGGCGAGGATGAACTGGTAGCTGAGTGCAGTCTTCTGCGACTCGAACAATCTCATCGATACAAGAGAAATCCAGTGCGGGAGAAATCCCCTGCGTGTAGAGATTCATCGCTAGCGTGACTAGATCAACATTTCCAGTACGTTCTCCATTGCCAAACAGACAGCCCTCAACCCGTTGTGCACCTGCCATCTGAGCGAGTTCAGCTGCCGCAGTGCTACAGCCGCGATCATTGTGCGGATGAACGCACGAAATAGTCGCCTCGCGGTAATGAAGGTGACGGTGCATCCACTCAACCTGATCAGCGAAGATGTTAGGCGTCGAAACTTCTACGCTGGCTGGCAGGTTGATGATGGCTTTGGCCTTTGAGGTAGGCTGCCAGATATCCAAGACAGCGTTGCAGATCTTTTTGGCAAAGGAGAGTTCTGTGGACGTGAAAACTTCAGGAGAGTATTGAAAACGCCAGTTTGTGTGCGGCTGTTGGCTAGCAAGCGTTTTAACCAGAGAGGCAGCTTCGGTTGCTAGGCGGATAGTGCCGGGTTTGTCCAGATTGAAGACAACCCGTCGGAAGGTGGGGGCGGTAGCGTTGTAGACGTGGACGATAACGTTTTGGGCACCGCGCAAAGCTGCGAAGGTGCGGCGAATGAGAGAGTCGCGAGCGGGAGTGAGTACCTGAATGGTGACGTCAGACGGTATTAGGCTTTGCTCAATGAGTCGGCGGGCGAAGTCGAATTCGGTCTGGGAGGCAGAAGGAAAGCCGATTTCGATCTCTTTGAAGCCGATGTCAACTAGGGTACGGAAAAGGCGGAGCTTTCGAGCAATGTCCATTGGCTCGATCAGAGCTTGATTGCCGTCACGTAGGTCAGTGCTGAGCCAGATGGGGGGAGCGGTGATGGTGTTGTTTGGCCAGGTGCGATCCCTAAAGTCACTGGGCAAGTCAACAGGTGCAAACGCGGCGTACTTGGTAGCAGGATTGTTCAACATTGTTGTTTTTATGCTTTTGAGGTGGTTTGTTTTTCTGCATGCTCATGGCGTTTGACGGATAGATTAAGTCAGGGCTGTCAGGGCGCCAGAATTGAATCCGACAGCCCTGTATCAGTCGTAGGCTGAGAAGTGAAAGAGTGAAGCTTTTCATGGTTGATCGGGAAATAGAAAGTTTGCCGGGCACTCGAAACGCACGCCTATTCGGACGAACTAGTGATTAAGAGAATGGTGTCTGTGCGCCGCGAAGACCTTTCAAATTTGCGATCAGACAATATTCTTAGTAAGAAAATGATGTATTATGCGCGCCCGCGCAGAAGCAGCCCGTTCAGGCTGCTGCTAGAGATGTGAAGTGTGATTTGCTGGGCGTTCATTTGCTCTTGCATCTAGCGCTTTCACTAGTACTCTCGTGAATCTAGCCTGCGATGAGGAGGGGTGTCAAGCTCGTTTTTGGACAATTGCATAAGTCAAAGAGTTGAAGGAAAGATAGCTCAGCCAATAGTTTAGTCAGCGCTAAACTTTACTTGCTTGCAGACAATAGCTGTAGAAGACAGACAGCCGATGAAACAGCCTAATCCTCAAAAGATTGATTTTTCCCTCCGCAGAGCGAGGAAACGATAGTGGATTTGAGTGCTGCGCTGAAGTGGGTGGATGAAGCGGTGACTACTCGTACGGGTCGCGCCCTAAGAGATCCAGAGGTCGTAATCCTGACGGGGACATGGCGAGGGCTCACCTATCAGCAAATGGCTGAGGGCTCTGAGTACAGCACTAACTACCTGATGCGAGACGTCGCACCCAAACTTTGGAAGCGGCTCTCTAACGTGTTTGGTCGGCCAGTGGGTAAGACAAACTTTCGAGTAGCGATAGAGTCTCAGGGAATATCGACAGAATCCACTGAACAGAAAGGCGATCAAAAGACCCCGCCCGAAAGTGTAGAAACTAGCTTTGGAGAGTCGGATCTGACTCTATTCCCCCCAGAAACTGATAGTCAGTATTCTGCGCCCGCAGGCACTACCTCGGCAGAAGCAGCCAGATTTTGGTATTCGGCTGGCAGTCCGATTTTGTCGGCAGCGTCTCTGAGGCCCGCTCCACTCTATGGCTATGAATCAGATCTCGCAGCCCTTGAAGGTTGGCTGACTGAAGCCGCTGACGAACCTGGTAATCGCAGCCATTTGATCGGCATTTGGGGATTGCGAGGCGTCGGCAAGACGCTACTAGTAGAGACAGCCATTTCGCGGCAGGGCGATCGCTTTGACACCATTATCCGGCGCTCTCTAAGAGATAGACCAACACTCGACCAGCTAAGCGCCAGCATCTTGACCATCCTTGGGTCTGAATCTCAGCCCGCACAGGGTACGGCTCAGCGGTTGCTGAATCAGTTGAGCTACCGTTCGCTGCTGCTCATAATCGAGGACGTAGAGGCAATTCTAGAGCCCAATGTCTTGGCAGGAAACTATCATCCAGGCTACCGGAGCTATAGAGACTTCTTCAAGGCTCTGACAGAGACTATTGGCAGTAGCTGTATGGTGCTGATGGGGATTGAAGGGCCTACTGAGCTAGTGCGCCAGGGGGGAGACGCTCAAATGGAAAGTGTGCGATCGCACTTTCTCATCCAGCTATCCGAAGAAAATGCGATCGCTCTAGCACGCGCAGAGTTGAGCGCGGAGTCAGACGCAGAACCACCCACAGAACTAGAGCCACCAGCAGAACTACAGATAAACTCCCCCGCCGCACCAAACCACTACCTAGCCCTGGTCAGACGCTACCAATGCCATCCAGCAGCTCTCAAGCTAGCCACGCGCGTTATCAAAGATCTCTTCAGCGGCAAAGTCAATGTTTTTCTGGCCGAATCATCTACTCTTTTCAACGATATTTCGCAACTGCTCATCCCCTCGTGCGATCGCCTCTCTTCTACCGAAGCCAACATCCTCTACTGGCTAGCCTGCCAAGAACAGCCGCTTTCACTCTCCGAACTCAAACAAACCCTACCGTCAACGCCGCTCACTGCCGAAATCATCTCAGCCCTCGACTCACTCAAACAGCGCAGCCTAATCAACATCACCAGCCAGAGCGACTCACCCAGCTTTCACCTACCAGCGCTAGTCAATGCCTTTGCTCTATACAAACTCACAGAGCAGCTCAGCAGCGACGGAGCCTCCATTCTCCATTTAGAATCGACCGCAACAGCTTACGAACCAGAGTTCATAATTGACCTTAACTCTACTTTCACCAATCGACCAACCCACCTTAGTCAGTGGTTTCAAGCTCAGTACGACCCAGGCTGGCAAACCTTAGACTATCTGTTTGAATCCGCTAGTCGTTTCACCACCCGACTACGCAACGCTTTTCACCTAAGGAACAAAGCTTTCCTCAAAAGATGTAAACCTGTCGTTCTCGGCGAATTTTCTGGCACAGCTGAGGCCAGCATGGTTGAAGTAGCGTTGCTAGTTGCTATCCGCCAAGATACACCAGGTCTGTACCAAATTTGCGTTCAAGTTCAGCCAAGGAAAGGAGACAGCGTTCTACCTAATCAGCTATCGCTGAGGCTGTTGGACCCTTCGCAAACTGTTCTAACCACAGTCCAGGCCAATGCAACAGATACCGTCATCCAACTTCCCTTTATTCGTGGCGCAGAGACCGACTCTTTTATCGTGGAGATAGCTATCGATGAAACTAGACAGCTTGAAACATTTGTGGTCTAGACTTGTGCTTTAGGAAGTGCGATCGCCCCTTTCAACGCACTCCATACAGATATGGAACACACTCGCCACCAGACCAATCTCAACCACAACCTGTAGCACCACAGGCGCAGAGAATAAACCCGCTAATACCAATACCGAACCGACTAATAGCGTCACAATTAGCAGGACTTCATCGTCAAACAGATTCAGTCCTGCCCAAAGAGTGCCAAATCCAAAAAACCAAAAGACAAGATAGTTCATCAATACACTGTATCGAAAAAGAATACCGAATAAACGCTGGCTACTAAACATGGCTTAGTCAATTAGATACCACAAAGCCTAGATGCTCGTGTGAGCATCTAGGCTTGCCTCAATCTATTATCCTGTCTTGCCTGCGCTGATCGTCAGCGACCTATCTAAATTGAACTTCAATCGAAGCTTCACTGGAGAACTAACGATAGGAGAATGATGACCACAGCGGTGACGATCAGTATATCAAAGAAGCCAACGCCTCTAGAGATATTCCGGCTCCACCGGCAGTTAAGGCATACAAAGTGATTCTCATCTTTGACAACAACTGTATGCTGGCCGCAATTTGGGCAGGCAATATGGTGTGGATGTAGATGATGAGCAGTAGGTTTTGTCTGAGTAAACATCTGATTTCGCTCCTTACATGAGGAGGGATAAGTGAGTAGATGGCACAGACTCACGTTAGATTTTGGCAAGTCTGTTCGGTTACGGTTTCATAAGAAATAGTCCTTGGACTGAAATAAAGGGCTTGTGATCGGTCTACTATAGTTTGGTCATTGTGATTTACCTCCAATGGCAAGAATGAAACGGGGGAGTTTTGCAATTGGACCTGCGATTCCTCTGTTGACAATATATTGACAGAACTGATAATGACCGGAACATTGGCTATTGGGGCGATCGCGCTACCCACTCTGTTGGTCAATGGCTCAGCTCACCCAACTTAAAAAGGCTCAGTAGTAAATCTTGATACTACTGAGCCTTTTTTGTAGTCGAGGACACATCTAGACGCCCAGTGCTGTGGGAAGTTTTGAACAACAGTAGCTTCATAGCTCCGTTATAACAAACCAAAATCTTCTTAAAAACATTAAGTTATATTTGCTGAAATATGGGAAACCCCAAAGAATCTGATAGTTGGCGTGTCTATCATCTATATCGCTATCTATTTGCTCGACTTGCGGTGGAACGTAAGCCCACTGGGGAGGCGATCGCGCTCAAGATTGCCGAACGTCTAGGTAATAGAGGTCTGCGAAAACTGGTCAAGCCCCTGTTCGCTCAGGAGGGACAGTGGCAAGGCGTTGTCGAACAGAACAATGTGACTACGGGCACGGTTGTCCAGATGCTCAGCGACTTAATTGCTAATTTGAAGGGTGAGTATGAGCGCGGTGAGGTGCCCTACAACCGGGTGCTGACCGCAGAAGACACGCTGATAGCCCTCTACAAGATTATCGATCTAACGCCAGAAGAGTGTGTTCAGCTAGGGCTTCCAAAAGGCGATGGCCTGACGCTGCTAAGTCAGATGCTGTTGATGCTAAGAGCCGCAGGCGGCGTTGAAAACTACGAAGTGGTCTTTCGAGCTTATAAAGAAGCCGTTGGACTCGACTTTTCTAGTGCGCGTACTGACAATGACAACTTGGAAGCCATTGATCAGCTAATTGCGGATACCGTTGAGGATGCGCTTGAATACTTGCCAGAAAAGCGACGTCGCGAATCGAATGGTCAGATAGTCTCTGACGGGAAGCAAGATATCATTCTCGAACTAACTGAGAAAGCACAAAAAGAGATTCGCCAATTGCTCACTCGCAGCGGTAATACGAGAGCACTCCTACCCGATAGTAAGACAGAGAATCCATACATTCGCCACTACCTACAGCCTGCATTTGTCCAGAAACTGGCTCAAACTGTTGTCAACAATGAGCGATTGACCCGGCAGTTTCCTATCTATCTGAAGCGCGTGACTATGGAAGCCTGCGGTCCATTGCCGTTCGTAAACGCCGCTCTAAAGCACTCCACCAGCAGCGGCTATGCGCCCTTGCTGAATTCGAGCTTGCTAAATCTAGAACTTGAGCCACAGCAGAAAAGTTCAGCGAGTTTGCCGGGTCCTAGTGATCGCGACCTAGCCTCCCAAGAATCAGTCAAATTCACGGTC
Source organism: Cyanobacteria bacterium P01_D01_bin.1 (assembly GCA_039111275.1). GTDB lineage: Bacteria > Cyanobacteriota > Cyanobacteriia > Phormidesmidales > Phormidesmidaceae > Phormidesmis. The sequence goes on from JBCCOH010000101.1 coordinate 13,840, forward strand.
GAATTCTACATCAAGGTACCTGCTACCTATCAAGGCTCGGTCAAAAGTATCTTCGAGCAAATCTCTGCCAATACAGTATCGTCAAAAGCAGCGAGTAGAAGAGTTGACTTTGCGCTGACTAGTACCGGAATTGGCGGCACGCTGGCACACATCATCAAGATTCTCAATCTCACATTGCTCAGAGATATACCCTGTCTTGAGGGCTTTTTCCCAATCGCACATGATGTCACCTCTACACAGCAGATTATTAGAGACAACGTATCTTCTCCCGTTTGGGCGCACAGCCTGGTACAGCTTTGCCACAACCAAGCCATCGGTCAAGCCGTACAAAAGTTCGGACAGAGCGACGAGCCTTACGAACTATCAGCCTTTAGCGATCCGATTGGTCATGGAGACTACTGCGGCTTCGACTTCTTACTTGCTCAGGCACATGCCGCGCTCAAAGCTCGTCTACAGGCCGTGAGAAACACGGGCGTTTGTCCAAAAGAGTACCTTTCACAGCTATGCGAAAGAACAGAAAAAGTGCTAGTGCTAGAAAAGGCGTGGACTTCTCTAAAGCGCTATCCTTTTTCCTCTATGGCGATGATTGGCACTTTGCATAAGAACCTAATCGCTCAGGTTGTCAACGATAGAGCTTTGAACAAGCAGGATCCCTCAATCTACGTTGACTCTTATCTTTCAATCGCTGAAGCCTTACTAGATGAGGGCGCATACCGAGCGAGCTGTAAGTACTTAATGGGTCTACGGTTCATAGACGAATTCGTTCAACAAGGTTTGAATGCAAACAGTGAGGGGACTTCTAATAGCGAGCAGACATTTGAAATTTTCTCAGGCGCGCTGATTGTTCGCTATCTAATCTGCCTAGCTAAATACTACTATCTGTATGATCGCGAAGATGACCCGCGTGGTGAATATCTATTGCCAGACTGTGAACAAGATATTAACCGTCAAGTGCTGATCCAAAAAGCATGGACAGCGCTGGAGCGGGCAAAGCAACATGTGGAAGTCCGGCTGAAGAAATATGTTGTTGTTAGAGAGCCTTCGCAGGGTATCTTCAGTCCTCATCATGATCTGCTCGGTAGAATCTACTTTACCAGAGCAAAACTACTCACTTTCTTCTCGCAGTATGTGCCTGAAGATTCTAAGGTTCTGCCCGCCGAAAGCTTTGCTGGAGAACGGCGCACTGAGATGTCTACACACTTAGGCAGACTGTATCTAGTGGAAAAGGCGCGCCTGTATGCGGCAGCAGACGGAGATAGTGAGGTTTATTCTTGCTACGCGGCTACGCAGAGCTATCTCTATCTGGCGGCTGCCTATGCTCAGCCCGAGATATGGAGTTCACCTAGTAGCGATTTGAGTCAGCAGGAGTGCTTTGAGTGGGCAGAGACGCTGCGCGACCATGCTCTGCTCACCTACGCCGAAGCGGGTCGCCGATGCTACTACGACATCAAGGAAAAGAGCGGTTTGCCTGATGAATACGATCAACACGACGTTTATAACAACAAAGACCCCTACCAAATAACCAAGCTACCAGCAATCCTGGAGCTTAGGGGCGCAGAAAGTCAGCTCAGCAAGAAAGAAGACAGATTTATCACTTTAGATATCTCCCTGCTAGGGGTGACGCCATCAGACCTGCCCAAGCTAGCACCGAAGCGTCCGACTGACACTATCTACCTGTTTGGGACGAACGCCTGCTATCTGTTCTTTGCTAGAGGAATGTGTTTGCTATGTAGTGATCGCACCACCGAGTTCAAGCCCCAACCCGCCGATCAGCCGATAGACTGGGAAGAAAAGCTCACAACGGCGATCCGACTGTTGAACATGTCCTGGGCGATTGCCGAAGATGGCTGTAGCTTTGAGAACGTCAAAGAAAACGTAAACGGAAAAACAGAACGCTATCGGAGAATTAGTCGATCGTTTGATGACAGCGATAGCCCAGAGCACTATACCTCCCCAGAAATTACTTCTGTGCGCGACTTGTATCCTCGGCGGATTAATGAGATTGCAGATTTAGGCAAGATTTTCTCGGCGGCCTGTATGGCGCTAAGACTACATGTGGTGTCAGCAGAGCAGCGATCGCACATTCAAAGCGATATTGAAAAAATCCTTGACATGCTTCACGGAGAATATCGCTTTAGAAAACAAAAGACCCTAAAAGCGCTTTTGCGCCGACAGACTCGCTACAACGGTCATCTTCAAGACTACCTAGCATCGGCTAGCCGTATTATCCTGGCAGAAACTAGCCGCCCAGCCGATTCGTCCAAAGTTCAATCTCACCGCGATCGGTTGATGTCAGCCTTATTTAGTGCGCTGCTAGGTGCTGAGTGAATCTACGCTGCACAGAATCGTTAAACTAGAAATTGATTAATAGCCTGTGAGCCTCTATGACTACGATGATAGCAGTGACTCAAGCAGTTAGAACGCTGAGAGAAGCACACGAGCTGTGTAATCTGCGTAGAGCTGATGAACAGTTTTTCACTGAATGGCAAGGCGCATTGCCTGAATTAACCGCTAGGGAAACAGAAGCGCTAGAGCGTCTGAAGCGCCGATATCTCTTCTATCTAGGAGGGCGAAATCAGTGAAGGGACGGCTAGCTTCATTATGCTTTCGCCTTTACTCAATACGCTAGGACTATGCGATCCGCCTTACAAGATTGTTGGTGAGCAGTGGACTCGACTCTCTTTGCGGACAGATACAGAGACAGGTCCTACTACGATTGAAGGACGAATCGATGCCCTCGTCTTGCAAGAAAGCTTCTGGCTGGCTGTTGTAGAGGGCAAGCGAGGTGGATTCAACGTGCTTCAGGCAATTCCGCAGATGCTGGCCTACATGATGGCAAATCCGAGACGCGATCGCCCTACCTTTGGGCTGGCTACCAATGGCTATGACTATCTTTTTCTCAAGCTACAGCTCGGAGAGCAAAATCAATACGCGCTCTCTCATAATTTCACTCTGCTCTCAGATCAAGACAACAACTTGATGCGCGTTGCTCAGACCATCAAAAAGCTTGTTTCTCCTAGTAGCGATTAAGACAGCGCTAAGAGAACAAGTATGAAGACTCTATAGCTTTTCAAACCTTACTCCTACAAACCCGTAGATCCAAAGCCCCCTTCAGCTCTAGCAGACTCCGATAGAGCGCTAGCTTCTTCTAAGGTAACGTGAATAACTGGGGTAATTACCATCTGCGCAATCTTCATTCCCGGCAGAACCTCAAAGGCTTGCTTGCCGTGATTGATCAAGATGATGCGAATCTCTCCTCGATAGCCTGCGTCGACGGTGCCAGGGGTGTTGAGGACGGTGATGCCGTGGTTGAGAGCAAGGCCACTGCGGGGGCGGACCTGGGCTTCGGTGTTGGGGGGAAGTTCGATGGCGATGCCGGTAGGGATGAGGGCGGTTTCGCTAGGCCCGATGGTGTGGGATGCGATCGCATACAAATCCATTCCAGAATCGTCATCATGTTCGTAGCGAGGCAGCTTGGCATTCTCAGCTAGTCGCAGAATCTTCACTTTCATAGGGCGTTTCCCAGTCTCACTGCTTTGGAACCATTAAGATACCAGACCCAGCAGTGCCTGCCAGCCAAAGAAAGTAGCCATACCCAAGACAATTGTCAGCAGTAGATTCTTCGTCAGCATGCTGACTAGAACCGCAACAATTGCGCCTATCAATCTTGCATTTTCATAGCCGATGGCGAGGCTACCGCCACTTAACAGGACTTCTGGAACAACAATTGCTGTCAATACGACAGGCGGCACATAGCGCAACGCCTTTAGCAAAGTAGGAGAAAGAACAATTCGGCTGCTCGCGCCGAACATCAGGTAGCGAATGGCAAAGGTTGCGATCGCCATACCGCCAATAATCAAAACTTCATTCATGATGGTTTTCCTAGTTAGAGGTTGTTGCAATTGTTCTTTCGCTGATGACGCCCGCACTGATGCCTGCGATCGCCGCCACCATCAGACCCAGCTTGTGCGGCAGTCCATACCCCAAAATCGCCGTCACCCCCGCGACTATCACCGCGATTCCCATCGGCTTATTCTTCACATACGGCACAATCATGCCGATAAACGTCACCGACATGGCAAAATCCAAACCCCACTCAGCGGCGTTGGGCACTAGCTGACCGACGGTGATTCCCAGCAGCGTACACACCTGCCAGTTGGCGTACATTGTCACCGCTGCGCCCACGTAATACCAGTGCTTAAAAGCAGACTGCTCGCTCGATTCATACCGCCGAATGCCGACTGCAAACGCCTCGTCCGTCAGCCAAAACGCCATTGGTATTTTCCATACCTGCGGCAGCTTTTTCACGTACGGCAACAGACTTACCGCGTACAGCAAATGCCGTAAGTTCACCACAAAAGTCGTCAGCACGATCAGCAGCCAGCTGGTTTTAGCGGCGATCAACCCCGCCGCGATAAACTGCGAAGAGCCTGCGAATACAAACAGCGACATCGCCAGCGTGCCGCTTGCAGAGAGGCCAGCCGTTGTGGCTAGCGTGCCAAAGATAATGCCAAATGGAATGGCACCGATAACGAGCGGAATAATGTCTCTAGTGCCTGCCCAAAATTCAGAACTGGGCGATGGGCCTGCTGGTGAACTGTTTTGCTTGAGGGCGTATGAACGAAACTCTGCCATGGATGAGGCTGGTCTAAACTGAGACTATTAGCCTACCGGAGCGATCGCACCTCAGTCTTGTACGTTTTTGCAGCCACGCGCATATTGTCCAGGGGTAACGCCGACAATCTTCTTAAAATGCCGATGCAGATGACTTTGATCGACAAAGCCTGTCTCTAGCGCTGCGGTTACGATCGACTGCCCCGCTACTAGCCGTCGCTTTGCCTGATAGACCCGCACCTGGGTTAGATAGGCATGAGGTGGCAGGCCGATCTCTTTTTTGAAGACTCTTAGCAGTCGCAGTGGCTTTAGTCCAGCCTGAACTGCCAGCTCGTTAAGAGAGACGTTTTGGCTATAGCATGCTCGGAGGTAGTCGCGAATTTTCTGCACCGCCCGGTGCTCTTTGCCGAGGGCTTTAGCTTGGGGGCGATCGCTCGCATAGCCCTGAATCAATTTAGCCAACACCCACAAAAAACGAGATTCTCTTTCTAGTGCAGAAGGTGACGCTTCGAGCGCTGCATGCAGCGATATCATCTGGCGGTTGAGCGCGACATCGTGAATGACGGGCGAGGGAAAGTAGGGCACCGAACTAACACGTCGCTCTCTAAGCTCTGATGCCGCCTGCTGAAGCCAGTCTGTCGCGGGCAGCAGCGTTCGATAGGTCCAGCCCGTTTCAAGCACCGCCTGCCCGGTATGGATTTCGCCAGGATGAGTGATGCCGATACTGCCCGCAGGCGCGGTATGCATCGTACCCCGATACTCGAACTGCATCGCCCCTGATTCGACAATTGCGATGCCAAATCCTTCATGCGCATGCCGCGAGAAGGCGTAGTCAACGAAGGTGGCGCGCAGCATCTCTAGGTCCCGCAGCACCGGATCTCGCCAAAATTTTACCTGTTCTTTTGGTTTAGAAAGACGACGCATGGCGTGTGGCTGTAATCAAAGGGATGCCTACAGTTTAGAGGTATACATCAAAATCACTGTCCCAATAGCGCGATCGCCCCTTGCTGGCGCTGACTGGCTCGTCCATTGCCTGGCGGACTAACTCATCCAAACGACAGAGGTTGAAAAACAATATTTCAGATGCCCTACGGTCTGAATTTCTCTATTTATTTGTTCTGCCAGATTGAGTAGTATCTATGAATCCGCGCCACCGGAATGCCACACAACCGCCATCAAAGCCGATATTCAGTGGATTTTTGCTCGATAATCACAGGTGGCTATCTCGTGTAGGCAGCTTTCTGTTGGGCATTGTTTTAACGTTTCTAATTGGGGCTTTTTGCATAACCCCCCGAAAAGGTAAATTCCAGATTGAGACAGATGCGACTCATTGGTCTGACAGCTCATGACCGTAGTAAGGCAGTGCTCGCACTAGAAAGATTCTCTGTTTACAGATTCAAGAGCATAAGCC
>JBCCOH010000102.1:0-19672 GCA_039111275.1 Cyanobacteria bacterium P01_D01_bin.1
GATTGCTGACAGCTTGCAGGTGCCGTTTGTTGCTAGCGCGGGTAAACCGTCTCGACGAAAGCTACGCACAGCGGCAGCCGCGATGGACTTACCGTTTGAGCAGATTGCGATGGTGGGCGATCGCATATTCACAGACGTCCTGGCGGGCAATCGGCTAGGACTCTTCACCATCCTAGTCGCCCCCATGCTAGAGCCCAATTCGAAAGACCCGAAGAATATTCTACGCAACGCCGAATTTTGGGTCTCGCGGCGACTGGGCGTGACTCTCAAGTCAATTTAATTCGCAGCAGCACTGAGCAGTAGGGTGGGCACTAGCCACAAAAACATGGCTCAAAGAACGCTGCTACTTTCTTACCGCTTAGCCAGCTTCTTCTTGCTCACCTTGCGCAGTCGAATCGACTCCGGTGTCACTTCTACCATCTCATCGGGACCGATGTACTCTAGCGCTCGCTCTAGTCCCATCTCCATCGGCGACTGTAGCTGCACTAGCTCATCACCCGATGCCGCTCGGTGGTTCGTCAGCTGCTTCGCTTTACAGATATTCAGCTCTAGATCCTGCGGGCGGTTGTTCTCTCCGACCACCATACCCCTGTAGACCTTTGTCCCTGGCTCGATAAAGAACGTACCTCTATCTTCTGCGTTCTTCAGCGCGTAGAAAGTAGCCACGCCTTCCTCGAACGAGATTAGTACGCCATTGCGACGGGTCTCAATCTCACCCGACATCGGACGATACTCCAAAAAGCTGTGGTTCATGATGCCAGCGCCCCGAGTCGTGCGCATGAACTCACCCCTAAAGCCAATCAGTCCCCGAGCGGGAACCACAAACTCCAGCTGAGCGCGGCCATCACCAGCCACCATCATGTCTTGCAGCTCGCCTTTGCGCTGGCCAAGACGCTCCATGCAGCCACCAACGGCTTCTTCGGGCACGTCTAGCACCAACTGCTCGAACGGCTCGCAGGGGGATCCATTCACTTCGCGGTAGATCACCTGCGGCTGCGAAACTTGGAATTCGTATCCTTCGCGGCGCATGGTCTCGATCAAAATGCCAAGGTGGAGTTCACCGCGACCAGAGACGGCGAATCGGTCGGGCGAATCGGTGGGTTCTACGCGCAAGGCGACATTGGTTTCTAGTTCGCGCATAAGGCGATCGCGCAGCTGACGGGAAGTGACAAAATCACCCTCCTGCCCAGCAAACGGCGAGTCATTCACCGCAAAGGTCATCTGCAGTGTCGGCTCGTCCACCTTAATTAGCGGCAGCGCCTGCGGATCAGTCGCACAGGTGATCGTCTCACCGATATTGGCGTCTGCAAAGCCCGCAACCGCGACCAGGTTTCCAGCAGTTGCCTCTGCGATCTCAACCCTAGCTAGCCCCTGGAAGCCCATCAGCTTCGAGATTTTGCTCTTAACAATCTTGCCGTCTTCTTTCACTAGGGCGCACTGCTCACCCTGACGGATAGTGCCGTTGTGAACCTTACCAATCACAATTCGGCCTAGATAATCGGAGTAGTCCAGCGTGGTCACCTGAAGCTGTAGCGGCTTTTCAGGATCGCCTACTGGCGGAGAGACGTGGTGAATAATCGACTCAAACAAAGGCTTCATGTCCTTGTCTTCGTCTTCCATTTCTTCTTTGGCAAAGCCAGTCAGACCAGAGGCGAACAGATAGGGAAAATCGCACTGGTCATCATCCGCGCCCAGCTCTATGAATAGATCGAGCACTTTATCCACAGCGGTGTGAGGATCAGCCCGAGGTCGGTCGATCTTGTTAACCACCACAATTGGACGAAGCCCTTTCTCTAACGCCTTCTTCAGCACGAACCGCGTCTGAGGCATCGGCCCCTCGTTGGCATCGACAATCAGCAGACAGCCGTCCACCATTCCCAAAACGCGCTCAACTTCGCCGCCAAAGTCCGCGTGACCAGGCGTATCAACAATATTGATTAGCGTATCGCCGTAGTAGACTGCCGTGTTTTTCGACAGAATAGTGATGCCTCGCTCCCGCTCCAAATCGTTTGAGTCGAGAACACAGGTAGGCACAGCTTCGTTGTCACGGAAGATGCCAGACTGCTCTAGCAAGGAGTCAACAAGCGTGGTTTTGCCGTGGTCTACGTGGGCAATGATAGCGACGTTGCGGATGGGAAGGCTCATAGGAGTCTCGGGGTTGGCTGAATAAGTAGGCTAGCGCCTTGAAATTTATATCTTTGCAATAAAGGTTCATCAATTGTAACTTATGCGATAGCGACCCAACATGAACACAGGTCGCTAATTTGACCAGGCGATAGAATCAGAGCCGTTCGACTCTGGTGTAGAACACGGCAAAGCCTTTCACAGTCGAAAAGGCAGCAGTCAAGCTGATTGACAAGGATAAAAAGCTAAAGAAGAATAATGCCCCAACCAAGACACATCTGATCGGGGCATACAATCGGACATAGGTAGATGCTCAACCAAAAGAGTGCGCAAAAGGAAACTTACACCGTAGTGAACGTGTCAGCAGACAGGGATGTCGTGTCTACGCCTGTCAGAATAGCCAGCGTCTGCTCGCCAAAGGAAATAGTCTCACCTTGGAAAGAGAGCGCTCCTAACGTCAGGCCATCGGCTAGGCCAATAAAATCACGAGCAACCTCGAAGTCCGTAATCGTGTCGGTGCCTTCACCTGCGGCTAGCACAAAGGTATCGGCACCCTGACCGCCAGAAAAGTCATCACCAGTTAGCGTGTCGTTACCAAGGCCGCCGCGTAGGATGTCGTCGCCGTCGTCGCCCCAGATGCGATCATCGCCTTCACCACCGAAGAGGGTATCGTTACCACCTTTGCCGCCAATGCGATCGCGCCCCGCCCCGCCAAAGATCACGTCATCACTACCAATACCTACCTGCGACTTGCGTGAATTCAAATCGCCGCGTAGCACGTCATTACCGCCACCACCAAAGATAGTATCTTCACCCAGGTCACCTGCGATCAGGTCATTCGCATCGACCAGCACTACCGCAGTACTAGAGGCTGTAGCCGTCAAACTGCTGTCGGCCGTTCCTAAGACACTTACTTCATTAGCAACCGATAGCTGCCTACCAGTTAGTGTGTCTGCATCAACAGTGCCCAGTGTCGTTTCATCCACTCTAGGCAGCACAGTCTCGTATGTAGCCGTAACAGATTCGCCCACTGCCAGCGTTTGACCAATCAAAGCGTCGATCTGAGCAATATTGTCAAAAGCGCTGTCTGAAATCTCAGCGATCGTCACATCTACATCACCTGTGTTGGCAATTTCCACCTGAAAGGTCACCATCCCATCGTCAGCTTCAACTTCTTCGCTGCTGAAGCTACCGTCACCATCCGCATCTACTAGCTTCTCGATACTAAGCGCTGGTGCGACTGGCGGATCAACGGGCGGATCAACGGGCGGGTCGACTGGTGGATCAACGGGCGGATCGACTGGAGGATCAACGGGAGGATCAACGGGCGGATCGACTGGAGGATCAACGGGAGGATCGACTGGCGGGTCAACCGGAGGATCAACTGGCGGATCAACCGGAGGATCGACTGGTGGATCGACTGGCGGATCAACCGGAGGGTCAACTGGTGGCTCACCTTGACCGTAAACTACGTAAGCTAGTCCGGCGACTCTATCATCTGGGTCAGCTGTGATGAAGTCATCAATGCCGTCATTATTGAAGTCACCGATACCACTAACTTGTTTGCCAGCGTTGACAAACTCTTCGAAGAAACGAAATCCATTGTCGCTATCTAGGTCGGTGACATTCAGAGTGCCCCCTTCCCCGATATTGTCGCTACCGAATATGGCATAGCCATAAGGAGAGAAAATGGTCCCGACTAACAGGTCATCAATGCCGTCGCTGTTGAGATCGCCTGCGCTGCTAACTGAGTTACCAAACTGGCTGAAGTCGCTGTCACCGTTGATAATAAAGCCGTTGTTGCCATCTAGCTGAGTAACGTCTAGAAGACCTGTTTGACCGAGATTACTCTGGCCAAACACAACAAAGCTGCGCCCAGCGGCGTTATCTCCTCCGCTGGTGGGTCTTGGCGCACCGATGATGAAATCGTCAATGCCATCATTGTTGATATCGCCTGCACCGCTGACGGACCGACCTAAATCGTTGCGGCGATCGCCCTGCAGCACAAACCCCTCAGTGCCGTCCAAACTAGATAAGGCGATCGCACCGTCACTGCCCACATCGCTCCCACCAAAGATCACGTAGCCTTCTCCATCGCCGCCAGAGCTATCTGCACTGAGGATCAAATCGTCGACACCATCGCCATTGACATCGCCTAGGCCACTAACAGCACGCCCCGCAGCACCCAAGAGATTGTTCACGCCTTCTAGAGAGAATCCGTTTGAGCCGTCAATCTCAGAGGTTTCGAGCAGGCCATCCCCAGCGATATCAGTGCCGCCAAACACCACATAGGCGCGGCCATCAAAGCCCCGTCCACCGTCAGAAAATGCCCTAGGCGCACCGACGACAAAGTCGGCAATCCCATCGTCATTGATATCGCCAATGCCACTGACTGATGAGCCAAGAGATTCTGAAAATCTGTCATCGCTGGCGAATGTGAAGCCGTCGCTAATGTCGATTTGGTCTGCTACTAGCTGACCGTCGAAAAAATTGGCGCGATCGCCGCCAAACAAAATCTTCGCCTGTCCTTTGTCAGCACCCGGCGTGCCAATCAAGAGATCATCAAATCCATCGTCGTTGACATCTCCTACACCGCTGACAGATGCGCCCAAAGAATCCAAAGCCGCTGCGCCATAGATAGTGAATCCATTGCTGCCATCCAGCGTAGAGACATCAAAGCTGCCACTACCACCAACCTCACTACCGCCAAAGATGACGTAGCTCTCACCCGCCGAAAAGAACAGGGAATTATCTAGGCCATTGCCGTCTGGGTTGCCAATTAGCAGATCGGCAATCCCATCGCCATTAAAATCGCCTGCACTGCTGAGCGATCGGCCCAGGTCATCACCGAGATCTAGACCTGAGATTTTGAATCCGTTGGCGCCGTCTAAGCTACCAAGATCGAAAGTAGAACTAAAGCTCATATGTCTGAGGGTTAAGAAATTTGAACAAGAAATTTAGCCGAAGCTACTTATCAATGTTTCTCGATATCTTTGGGCTATTCATGTCTGTTGTTTTGTACATCTGCGACACAATCAACAAGGCATGTAGCCAGCGGCACAGTCAGAAGACGACGCTAGAAGATGAAGCGACCAACACAGAAAAGTCAAAAGCTAATGAGGACTCTTGCCGATTGGCGAGTTTGGCTGCGCTGCCTGATAGTTTTTAGTACAGGCGAGCTCTATATTGGGTTTGATTATTGGGTTTGATCAATGTGCTGTTCTACTTTGCCTCCTAGAAACTGATGCTTAAACAACAGGTCCGAGCAATCGAGCAGACGCTGGGCAAGTTTGGAATTGGCAGATCCATCCTTAAAGCGCTCTGTGTAGGAACTTCTACACTCTCACCTAAAAATGCACTACGGATTCTCTCGCTTCAGCTATCAGTCCGGCGAGAACATGGCCCCATGCGCATTGCTTCAGATCCCAAAGCAGCCGTCGTACTCTGCGTTGTTAAAGATGGCGAAAGCCTCGTTCAAGCTTTCATAGAACACTATTTAAACCTTGGGTTCAAGCATATCTTCTTCCTGGACAATGGTTCTACAGACGGAACAGCCGAAATTATCAAGTCGTACAAGCAGACGACTCTACTGACCTCTCACAAGCCTTTCAGACAGTACTTTGTTGCTTTCAAGAACTTTTTAATCCAAGTCTGCGGACGTGGCCACTGGTGTGTGATTGCCGATATCGACGAGTTCCTTCACTTTCCATTGGGTAGAGGGCTAAAAGAAGTTCTAGCGTATCTTGACCAGCACGGTTACGACGCTCTCTGCATACAGATGCTAGATATGTTTTCAAAACAAGGCATCCACCTTTCAGCACAAAAGCAGAACCGAAGCGTAGAGGAGCTAAGGTCTACTTTCCGCTACTATGACATCAGCAATGTCAACAAAAGAAAGTACATCCGGCAGTTTCAGCCAGACATTTGTCCTGAATTGAAGCTGTTATACGGTGGCATTCGCAAGACGGTCTTCAATCGGAACTGCTTTCTCACCAAAGAAACCATGTTCTTCGCCTACCCCGGCACTCAGCTCAAATCCTCTCATCTGTTGAACTACGCCAACAGGGCAGACTTTTCTGCTGTGTATCTACACTACAAGTTTGTTGAAGATTTCTATGCAAAAACGGTAGAAGCCGTAGCAGCCGAAAATCATTGGAACGACAGCGCAGAATACAAAGCCTATCTATCTGTACTGAAAGCAGAGTCAGCGCAAAAGGCTGTCCTTCCACTGTTGCAATCCTGTACTGATGAGCTGGGTTCAATAGACAATTTGGTCGAGTCTGGTTTCTTGTTTGTTTCCGACCAGTTTCGCAATACCTTTCCACCAGATCATGACCTCCCTGACAGTATCCTTGACAGTAGAAGCGTAGCGGTATGAAGCTCTTTTACTACGAGACGCGATCGCCCCACAAAAACTTTGGAGATGAGCTCAATCCCTGGCTGTGGCATCAGCTGCTACCCGAGCTAGACAGTTGTCCAAACAACGTCTTTGTCGGTATCGGCACCTTGCTTAACGAAAGTACGACAAAGCTAGTAAGCGAAGCCAAAAACGTCATCTTCTTCAGTACCGGAGTAGGCTACGGCAAAAGTCTACGCTTTCGACCGCCACCTAACTGGAAGATTTACTGCGTCCGGGGTCCGCTCTCAGCCAAACGCTTAAACCTACCGAATTCTCTAGCAATCACAGACGGGGCCGCTCTACTCAAGCGCTACTTCAATCCCGTCAGCGAGTCCGAGCGCCGCTATGCATGCTCCTACATGCCGCACTTTCGTCACGGCAGCCGCGACCTGTTCAAAGCGGTTTGTGAACGGGCTGGCATTCACTACATCGACCCGGTCGGAAAGATAGAGGCAGTCATCTCGGATATCTCTCAGAGCAAGGTGCTAATTAGTGAAGCGATGCACGGCGCAATCGTTGCTGATACATTTAGGGTGCCGTGGATACCCGTGCGCACCAGTCCAAAAATATTGCCTTTCAAATGGCGAGACTGGTGCGCTTCTGTGCAGCAGCCCTATCGCTATTACCTGATCAAAGGTGTAAAGTGTGTTTCGCGAGAAGACCTGCAGTATCCGGTTCGGCCCTTTTTGCAGGGACAATCATCAGCAATCGAACTGTTTGACGGATTGAGGATGAGTAATGCTGTTCTTACGAGTCGGCGACCTTCAGGAAAAATCACAGAAGAAACAATGGATAGGCTAAGTCTTCAGCTCATCTCGATTACTCAGAAGACGCCATTTTTGAGTAGCGATCGCACCCTAGAAACCCTCGTCGTCAGACTAGAAGAACGCTTGGACAAGCTAAAACAAGACATCAGTTAATGCGGGCCTTTTCTGGGGTCACAGCGGACTACCAGCAAAGCAGACGACTAACAGAGCAGACGACTAACAGACTGCCGCTTCACTGATTTAGAAAGTAAAGCGGCAGCCTATCAGCGTCTACATCACGATCATCTGATCTATACTATGACGAATCTATCAGCAGAGAGTGCGATCGTATCCACGCCTGTCAGAACAGCTAGCGTCTGATCGCCGAAGGCAATTGTTTCACCTTGGAAGGAGAGCGATCCCAGCGTCAGACCATCGGCTAGACCAATGAAGTCGCGCGATATCTCGAAGTCCACGATGGTATCGGTACCTTCACCATCAGCCAGCACAAAGGTATCAGCGCCTTGACCGCCGGAGAAGTCATCACCTGTGAGGGTATCGTTGCCCAGACCGCCTCGAATGATGTCGTCACCGTCATCGCCCCAGATTAGGTCGTCGCCCTCGTCGCCAAAGAGGGTATCGTTACCGCCTTTACCACCGATGCGATCGCTTCCCACGCCGCCATAGATAATGTCATCATTACCAATGCCGACCTGCGAACTTCTAAGGTTTAGATCGCCGCGCAACACATCATCGCCACCTAAACCGCGGATGACATCTTCACCCAAATCACCTGCAATTAAGTCATCAGCGTCGACCAGGACCGAAGCGGAGCCAGTTGCAGTGGTCATACTGCTATCGACGTTAGAACCACTGACGGTAACTACGTTTGCTGACTCGACCTGCTCGCCTAGCAGGGTATCCTCGCCAGTCGTTCCCAGCGTTGTCGCCAACGAAGACGACAGAGAAATATCGTAGGTACCGACGGTCGATTCACCTGGCATCAGAGCAATTCCAATCAGTGAGTCAAGCTCAGGAACAGAGGCAGCACTATCGACAATGCTATCTATTGTGACATTAACCTCACCTGTATTTGTGATCTCGACTTGGAAGGTAGCAGTATCTTCAGTGAGGAGTTCCTGGCTGCTGAAGCTACCATCGCCATCCGCGTCCACAAACGTCTCGACGCTGATAGTTGGCTCAGCAACTGGTGGCTCGACTGGCGGCTCGACTGGCGGTTCAACTGGCGGTTCAACTGGCGGCTCGACTGGCGGTTCAACTGGCGGGTCGACTGGTGGATCAACTGGCGGTTCAACGGGTGGATCAACTGGCGGTTCAACTGGCGGCTCGACTGGTGCAATAGCAAGCTCAACCGTGGCTGTACCTGTACCACTATCATCGTCAGTAATAGAAGCAGAGATAGTCACAGGGCCATTTTCGGCGTATGAATGCTCGACGCTGAAGCCGATTTCCCCTGTTGTTGCATCGACGGCAGTCACGACAAATTCGCTACCATCACTAGTGGAGGATAGGGAGTCACCTACGCTGAGCCCACTGGTGGTGGGTAGAGTAAATTCTGCACTAGAGCCATCACCCCAGTCTACAGTTGCCGTGTAGGTATCCAACGTACCTGGATCGGTGAACATTCCAGTCAGCGTCAACGTGCTGTTCTCAGCTATATCACTCGGCTGATCTAGCTCGACATCTGGGTCGACATTGTTGATTCTGATAGTAGTAAAATCAGAGTCTTGATTAACGTTTGAGCCGACGCCTTCAAACAAATCCAGTAGTTCTTGAACATCTGTAAACTTCTCTGCGTTAGAGTCTAAAATCTGTAGGTCTTCCAACGCAGAGCCTTCTCCTACGCCAAAGGCTCGTAAGTTCTGGCCTAAGGTATTAACAATAGTGTCAGTCTCAGCAGCACCATCTGTCCCTCTGTTGTTTTCTCCGTCTGAAAGAAAGATTACGTTTCCTTGACCAGGTGCTGTTCCGGCGGCATTGATAGCAACAATGGCCTGTTGTAAACCAGCCTGGAAGTTGGTAGAGCTAGAAGTCCTAAGCCCGTCCAAAGCCTGATTAACATCCAAGACACCGTTGTTGTCTGCATCAGCATTGGGCGTGGTAAAAGTTTGGATACCTGCTTCGGTTGGGTCTAAATCTACTAACTCACCACCAGCGCTGTATATAGCAAGCGATATTTTAGAAACGTCTCCTAATCCTCGGTCAATCAGATCTTGGTTTAGTGACTTGAAAGCAGCCACTTCAGCTTCTAGAACAGAGTCATCAAGACCGTCACCATCAATATCGATTCCTGACGAGGAACTGGCGCTACGAGAAACATCTACTACAAAAACGGCATCTGTCCCAGACAGAAGCTGCTCTGTTGCATCGACAGAAATGTCGTAGATGTCAAACGAAGTACCAGAAGGATCATCATCAAGGTATAGATTCGGAATATCAAACTCGATAATCCTATCATCAGCGACCTGATCGGCACCCGTACCGTCGTCGCTTACAGTAAACACCTGTGCTGGTACGACGGGCGCTGAGAGATCACCAAAATCAATTGAGAGACTGACATCACTGCCTGGGACGTCTAGCCCTACAATACTGCCTGTAATAGAAGCTGTACCGTTTTCGTCAACGGGAGAAAGAGCATCTAGCAACAGCTCGAACATGTCTGTATCCATCTTAGCCTCGTTGTAAAAATGTAATTTTTCTAGACCTAGATCCAATAGAGATATAAATCAATTGTGAAATAGTTGACGGCTGCAAAGGGAAGTCGTATTCGCTCCTAAAATATGAGATAGCACTGCATATGAGCCTCCTGTCAAAACAACGCTGACGCAATGTCTGACTGACATTCAACCGCTCAGACAACTGAGTGATTAGCAACTGAGTGATTGGATGCTGGCGCAGCGATCACGGAATGCTGCGATTACGCCCACTAGACACGTTTAAGAAGAAGTGACAACGCCGATGCGCCTGTTGATGCCCTGACATAAATATCCACTGGAACAGCAGAGTTGCTCTTTTGTCTTTCTCGGGACTTTGAGGATATTCACTATGGTGCTGCCGAACAGTCATCAAAGGAGTGTCAGACCCCTACAGGCATATTTTGCCTTCTGTTCGCCGGCTACAAGAGGCTTTGCCTAAGTAGGCTCAGTCAGCTTATGCGGACTAGCAAAGAGAGCGCAGTACTTGTTGTAGTTAGAAGCCGAAAACAAAATTTCTGTTATTCGAGGTAGAGCTAAGGCAGCCTATTGATTCAACTGCGTACTTCAGCAACCTCTGCATTCTCTGGCAGTGCAGCGCCACAGCGACGGCAGTACTGAGCATCTTCTTCATGCCCAAGCAATCCGCAGCTAGTGCAAGCAATTCGTAATGAATTTTGCACTTTAGTAAACTGTTGAATTAGGTTGCCAACTTGAGTGGGAATTAGGGCGATTCCGGTCAAGATCATCATGATGGTTAGTCCTCGGCCTAGCTCTGAGGTGGGGGTGATATCGCCGTAGCCGACGGTGGTCATCGTCACGACCGCGAAATAGACTGCATCTAGAAAGGTCCTGAAGCCTTCGGTATTGGCTTCGTGCTCTGCCTGGTAAATCGCGCCTGCGTAGATGAAGATAATGGAGAACAAGGTAAACAGGATTCTGCTGAAGATTAAGCCCTCGTAGCCGCTCAGTCGGTTGAACCAGATTCTTTTCTCAAAGAAGCGGGCTAGGCGAAGGATTCTTAGCCATCGGATTAGGCGCAGGAATCGAATGTCTAGCGCGGCTAGTAAGAATGGCAGGATTGCGAGTAGATCGATAATTCCATACAAACTGAAGAAGAAGCGGAGGGGCTTTTCAGCGGACCAAAGTCGCAGTAAGTATTCGAGGGTAAATAGCGCCAGGATGATCTGATCGGCGATTTTGACGGTGAGCTTTACGGTTGTGGGTAGAGGATAGGTTTGGATGGCGAAGAAGGCAGCAGATAAGAGGATGAGAAAGGCGATCGCACCATTCACTACCAGACTAGTCTTCGACTCTTGCCCCTCGATGATCGCCCTAATCTGCTCTCGTAAAGTCATGTAGCGAGCCCATCCGAATTATTTTCGCAGGCGATAAAATTACATGAGTCTACAAACATAGGAGCTTGCACGGTACCCAAGCAAATATACAAAGCGCGGCGTCAGCCACAACCCACCCGTCTGACCTTCTCCATACTCACGGCTACTCCAACTTTTATGGCTACTCCAACTTTTAGTGTCGGCGATCGCATCCGCCTTCACACCCGCCCCCCCTACCTCAAAAGCGACGACAACATGCCCATGCTCCGCCCCCCCGACCTGATCGAAGTCGGTGAAGAAGGCACCGTCCTTAGCCGTAAACCTGGTGGATACCTAGGTATCCGCTTCGAGCGCGGCAAATTTTTGATCGATGCCCAATACATCGAACCCGTCGACCCCTCAGACACCCCTGACTCCTCTCTAGAAAAATAGCCCCTCTCCGGTAGCCGATCGGAGCCGAGGCCCGTTCCCCATTCATCCTTCATACTTCCGCCTACTCTACCCTTCGGGAACGCCAGGGGCGAACGAGAAGAGCAAAGCTCTACATCCTTACTCTTATTGTGGTATATTCAGAAGCCGTGCGGGTCGCTAGCTCAGTGGTAGAGCATTCGGCTTTTAACCGACTGGTCCTGGGTTCGAATCCCAGGCGACCCATTTTTTCTGATGATGTCTTCTCAGACACATTTCATCGAGAGATTGCAGACTGCGGTATTACAGACTGCAAACATAGGCTTAAATACCTACGACAAAGAAAAATTCGCCATCCAATGGGAAGAACGCTGTGTAGCCTTGCTTACGCGGCGTTTTTGCAATCCATGGTCATTTGAGAGCAGTCAAAATCGGCGAACCCCGTCAAAACAAATGACCACAGGTTTATGTTTTGACATACTATTAAATTGATAAGAACCTACACCTATCGCAACTTTAGGTAACACTTCAGACAAAGCAGGTGTTAGATAAAGCAGGTGGGTTGACCATCTCGCAGACAAAATTAGGAGGATATGGAATGGCGCTGGTACCAATGCGGCTGATGCTTGATCATGCAGCTGAAAACGGTTATGGAATTCCTGCATTTAACGTAAATAACTTAGAGCAGATCCTGGCAATTATGCAGGCTGCTGACGAGACCGATAGCCCAGTCATCTTGCAAGCTTCACGCGGCGCACGCAAGTACGCAGGCGAAAACTTCTTGCGCCACCTAGTCATGGCAGCAGTTGAGACCTATCCTCACATTCCTGTTGTCATGCACCAGGACCACGGTAATGGCCCCGCGACTTGCTACTCTGCAATTCGCAACGGCTTTACTAGCGTGATGATGGACGGCTCACTCGAAGAAGATGCTAAGACACCTGCAAGCTTTGAGTACAATGTCCGAGTCACTAGCGAAGTCGTTAAGGTCGCTCATGCCATCGGTGCGAGCGTAGAAGGCGAGCTAGGCTGCCTAGGCTCGCTTGAAACTGGCCAAGGTGAAGCAGAAGACGGCCACGGCTTTGAAGGCAAGCTCGATAAAGATCAGCTACTGACTGACCCTGAAGAAGCGGCTCAGTTTGTAGAAGCGACTCAGGTAGACGCCCTTGCGGTTGCGATTGGTACTAGCCACGGCGCGTACAAGTTCACTCGTAAGCCGACTGGCGAAATTCTGGCCATTGACAGGATTGCTGAAATTCACAAGCGCCTGCCAAACACTCACCTAGTTATGCACGGTTCTTCTTCTGTGCCTCAAAAGTGGCTAGAGATGATCAACGCGCACGGTGGTGCTATTCCTGAGACCTATGGCGTTCCTGTCGAAGAGATCCAAAAGGGTATCAAGAACGGCGTTCGCAAAGTGAACATCGACACCGACAACCGTCTGGCCATCACCGCTGCCATTCGCGAAGCGGCTGAAGCTGACCCCAAGAACTTTGATCCACGTCACTTCCTCAAGCCTTCTATCAAGTACATGAAGCAGGTTTGTACTGATCGCTATGAGAAGTTTGGCACTGCTGGCAACGCTTCTAAGATCAAACAGGTCGGCGTTGAAGTGTTTGCAGCTAAGTATGAAGCTGGCGAGCTAGATGCAAAAGTCAAGACGGCTGCTGCGGTCTAGTAGTTTGCTGGGCTGATCCGAGTCGTTTTTAATAGATGACGTACCTTCCCGTAGGGGCATAGCATGCTATGTCCCTACGGGATTGTTCATATTAAGAGGCGATTACATCACTCGAAGTTCTCAGTAAAAACAACTACCCCGATAAACAGGAATTGAACAGTTAAAAGAGCGAGAGGAGGCTAGCTTGGCTAAACGAATAAGCATTCGGCAACAGCTCTCAAAGATGGCATCCAAAGGGCAAGCGCCAGAAAAGCAGATCAAAGGGCTGTTGAAACAGAACAAGCACCAGGCGACTTTGCGGAAGCTACAGCAGTCACCGAAGTGCTCGCTAGCCACGGCAATAATCGACTCGGCGGCGACGATTTCGACCAGCAGTTGCAGAGACACCTGGCTGACAAGTTTCTACAAACCCACGAAACAGATGTACCGGATGATACCGCCACCCCAGCCCGCAGGCGCGCTGCTGTTGTGAACGATGCCGAAACCGGGCGATTGTCTAGCGCTGAAGGCAGATAAAGAGAGCTAGGTAGTTCGTCCACTTTACAACCCCCCCCGGGCATTGTTGCAGTTTGTATAAGGCGATAGTGTTGTTTGTGCCTTAGTGCAATTGACACATACGTTTCAGTCTATTTGATATGCAGATAATTCAACGGGGCCGTCTAATTGGGCTGCTCAGTGCTTTGGTCGCTGGGTGGGCGATCGCAAGCTGCTCCCCGACCTCCAGTGAGACCGCAACCGATGGCAGCTTAGAGAATGCAGCCGAAAACGTCCCTACTCAGTCCGGCTCTGCTGAGCAAATCGTACTGGCCATCGGCGGAGAAAGTGAAGAAGGCTACGACCCAACCCTGGGCTGGGGGCGCTACGGTGCGCCGCTGTTTCAAAGCACGCTGCTAAAGCGCGATGAGAATTTAAACATTGTTAACGACCTAGCCACTGACTATAGCGTTAGTGAAGATGGCTTGACCTGGACGGTCACGATTCGAGAAGATGCTGTTTTTTCAGATGGTGAACCTTTGAGCGCGGCTGATGTTGCCTACACCTTCAACAAAGCTGCCGAAAGCGGCGGCCTCACCGATGTGACTCAGCTAGAGCAGGCCACCGCGATTGACGAGCGCACCGTGGAGCTAACGCTCAAGCAGCCGCAAAGCACCTTTGTCAATCGCCTAATCACGCTAGGGATTGTGCCAGAACATGCCCATGATGATGATTATGCTCGCAATCCTATCGGCTCTGGCCCTTACAAAATGGTGCAGTGGGACGAGGGTCAACAGCTGATCGTAGAGGCCAATTCCGAGTATTACGGGGAGGCACCCGGCATCGAGCGACTGGTGTTTTTGTTTGTTGAAGAAGACGGTGCTTTTGCAGCGGCTAAGGCGGGTCAGGCGCAGGTGGCGGCGGTGCCCCAATCGCTAGCGGTACAAGACGTTGAGGGAATGACGCTGCGAGATGTGGTCAGTGTCGATAATCGCGGGCTGATGTTTCCCTACCAGAGCGCTAACAGCGGCACGACGCCAGACGGCGACCCGATTGGGAATGATGTCACCGCCGATCTAGCAATTCGGCAGGCAGTCAACTACGCAGTTGACCGACAGGCTTTGGTCGAAGGCATTTTAGAAGGCTATGGCTCACCCGCCTATGGCCCGGTCAGCGGGCTGGCCTGGGAAGAGACCAACGCCAATATCGAAGATGCTCAGCCGAAGCGGGCCAAAGAGATTTTAGCTGAGGCGGGCTGGGCCGACAGCGATGGGGATGGCATTGTTGAAAAGGATGGCTTAGAGGCTGAATTTACCATCTTGTACAAGGCAGATGACAGCATTCGGCAGGGCCTGGCGCTAGCAACTGCTGAAATGCTCGGACCTATTGGCATTCGAGTCAATGTAGAAGGAAAAAGCTGGGATGATATCGAGCCGCTGATGCACAGTAATGTGGTGGTGTTTGGCTGGGGCAGTCATGACCAAACTGAGATGTACAACTTGTACCATTCGCAGTCGGCGCAGGGCGACTATTACAACACGGGCTACTATGCGAACGCGGCGATAGACAGCACACTGGATCTGGCGATGGGCGCACCGTCAGAAGCTGAGGCCATCACCTATTGGAAGGCCGCGCAGTGGGATGGTGACGAGGGCGTTACGACAAAAGGAGACGCTGCTTGGGCCTGGTTAGTCAATCTTGACCATACCTATTTTGTCGATGAGTGCTTGGACGTTGGACAGTCGCAGGTGGAACCCCACGGTCACGGCTGGCCGATTACCGCCAATATTGCTGACTGGCGGTGGGTATGCGACTAGGAAACATGAGAGCTAGAAATCTGTTCTTGTTTGTCGCCCAAAAACTGTTGCGACTCGGGTTGCTGTTGCTGGCGGTAGCTGTATTTACCTTTGTGCTGCTGAGCTTTTCACCCATTGATCCGGTGCGGGCTTACATTGGCGCGGACATGATGCAAATTAGCGCCGATCAGCAGGTATTGATCGCTGAGCGCTGGGGGCTAGATCAACCGATGTGGAGCCGTTTTTTAGACTGGCTAGCTCAGCTTGTGCAGGGTAATTTGGGGACTTCGCTGGTGTTTAATCAGCCGGTCGGTAACGTGATTGCATCGCGGTTTCAGGCTTCTTTGCAAATGTTGGCGATCGCATGGCTTCTGTCTGGTCTGCTTGGCTTAGCCTTGGGTATTGTTGCCGGGGCGCTCAAAGGGCGCTGGCCCGACCGACTCATCCGGCTCTATGCATACACACTGGCCTCTGCACCCACGTTTTGGGTAGCGCTGTTGCTGTTGATTGTCTTTGCCGTATCGTTTAAGATAGCGCCGATTTGCTGCGCCGCGCCGCCCGGAGCGCTCGCTCAAGAGGTGACGCTCTGGCAACGCATACACCACTTGTTGTTACCAGCAGCGGCTCTCAGTATTATCGGCATTGCTAATATTACGCTGCATACGCGCCAAAAGCTGATTGATGTACTCCACAGCGACTATGTGTTGTTTGCCCGAGCGCAGGGTGAGAGCCTATGGAACATTGTGCGCTACCACGGATTGCGCAACATTCTTCTACCCGCGATCACGCTACAGTTTGCTTCCTTGAGTGAGCTATTTGGTGGGTCGGTACTGGTCGAGCAGGTGTTTGCCTATCCAGGACTCGGGGAAGCCACTGTGCAGGCTGCGCTACGCAGCGATATTCCTTTGCTGGTGGGGATTGTGTTTTTTAGCGCCCTATTTGTGTATACGGGGAATACGCTGGCTGATCTGGCCTATCCCATCATCGACCCACGCATTCGTTTGGGAGATCGCTCGGCATGAGACTCACAGCATCTGCGCCACAGACATTACCTGTATCACAACAACTAAAACAACAAAACAACCGCCGCCAAAAGACGTTAGCAGCCATTATTCTAGGCAGCGTTTTTCTGTTGGGAATTATTGTTAGTCCTTGGATTTTGGGTGATTCGGGACTTTCGACTATGCTTACGCAGCGCAATCAGCCGCCGTCATGGGTTCATCCTTTTGGCACCGACTGGCTGGGCCGCGATATGTTGAGGCGATCACTCTATGGATTGTCGCTAAGCCTGAGAGTAGGGCTGCTCGCCGCTAGTGTTAGCGCCCTTATTGGCACGGGTCTGGGCTTATTGGCTGGAACCATCGGCGGCTGGGCTGATGCGGTCATCATCTGGATTATTGATGTTTTCTTTAGCCTGCCTCATCTCGTTCTGTTGATTCTGATTGCCTTTGCGGTAGGCGGCGGCACCCGAGGTGTGATCATGGCAGTGGCGCTGACCCACTGGACTAGCTTGGCGCGGGTGATTCGCGCTGAAGTGTTGCAGGTAAGCAGCGCTGACTATGTGCAGCTCTCTCGTCGGTTGGGCAAACCATCGCTGTGGATTGCTCGGCATCACATGGTGCCGCATGTAGTGCCGCAGCTATTGATAGGTCTAATTCTGTTGTTTCCACATGCGATTTTGCACGAAGCAGCATTGTCTTTTATCGGTATTGGCCTATCGCCTCATCTGCCAGCGATTGGCATTATTTTGGCTGAGTCGATGCGCCATCTTTCGACAGGCTATTGGTGGCTAGGTGTGATGCCCGGTGGATTGCTATTGCTGTCGGTCAAAGCTTTTGACTGGCTGGGTGAGAATGTGCGATCGCTCCTCGATCCCAAAACGAGCCAAGAGTAACCCATAGGTAATCTAAAGAACAACCCGAAAAACAACAATGCTATCTATCTCCAACCTAGGGGTGAGTTTCACACAATACGACCGGGGGCTACGCCGCAAGCAGCTCTGTGTCATCACCGATTTAGACCTAGAGGTAAACGCTGGCGAAGTCGTGGCAGTCGTTGGCGCGAGCGGCTCGGGCAAAAGTCTCTTGGCCCATGCGCTGTTAGGCATTTTGCCCGAGAATGCAACCATCAGCGGCACTATGCAGTTTCAAGGAGAACCGCTCACGCCCGCACGCTGCCGCGCCTTGCGTGGTCAAACTATCGCGCTCATTCCTCAGTCTGTTGGCTATCTCGATCCGCTGATGGTGGTCGGCTCGCAGGTGCAGCGGGTCGCCCAGCTAGGGGGCCGCACCACAGCAGCAGCCCACGCGAGCGTGGACAGTACCTTCGCCCGCTATGATTTGCCACTCAGCGTGCGCGATCGCTATCCCTTTCAGCTCTCCGGTGGCATGGCCAGACGGGTACTCGTCTCTACAGCGGTGGTGACGCCAGCCCAGCTCGTAATTGCCGATGAACCCACCCCCGGCCTTCATCCTGAGATTGTGGTAGAAACGCTCAGCCATCTCAAGGCGCTAGGCGCCGAAGGAAGAAGCGTTATTTTAATCACGCACGACATCGAGGCCGCTTTGCAAATTGCCGATCGGGTCGCCGTTTTCTATGCAGGGACAACGGTCGAAATTGCTGCTGCGCAAGACTTTTCGAGCCGGAATTTGCGCCACCCTTACACACAGGCGCTGTGGCGATCGCTGCCACAAAATGACTTTGTGCCGGTACCGGGCAACCAGCCAAGTCCTGAGCAGCTGCCGACAGGGTGTTTGTTTAGCGATCGCTGCCCGTGGGTAGATGGTCAGTGTCGAGCGGAAAGGCCCCCGCTTAGAAAATTAAACAATGGCTGGGTGAGGTGCGTTCATGCTGGAGGGTAACAATCTGTGGTTTCGCTATAGAAGACACTCACCTTGGGTGGTGGAAGCGCGCAACCTATCGGTAGCACCGGGTGAGATCTTGGGATTAATGGCACCCTCTGGCTATGGCAAGACTACGCTTGGCAAACTGCTGGCGGGCTACCTGCGGCCCAGTCGAGGCACAGTGAGTGTCGATGGACAAGCACTTTCACCCAAAGGCTATTGTCCGGTGCAGCTCGTCTTTCAAAACCCTGAGCTAGCCATCAATCCACGCTGGCGCATCCGTCAGATTTTAGCGGAAAGTCATCCCCCCGACTCCCACTGGCTAGATACCTTTGGCATTCATTCCGGCTGGCTCAGCCGCTACCCTCACGAACTCAGCGGCGGTGAGCTGCAGCGCGTAGCGATCGCCCGTATCCTCAGCCCTGCAACGCGATATCTAGTTGCAGACGAGATGACCGCTATGCTCGATGCCAACACCCAAGCGCTAATTTGGCAGGGGGTGCTCACGTTTGTACGACGGCAGCAGGTAGGGCTAATCGTGATCAGCCACAATCAGCCATTGCTGAAGAGAATTTGTAATCGCATTCTATACCTGAGCAGTGATTCAACTGCCTTAGACGATTTGTCATTGCATGAACAACTAGAACGTGCACGACTTTAATCGCCAAGATTTTCTGGCTTTGACATGGCTCTGACATGTTGGTGGAAACCAAGCCATTGACAGCACATCGCCGATAGCTCCTACTTGGTAGCTATTTCCGCATATGTCCCAAAATAGTATTCTTAAAATCAAAATAGTATTCTCAAAATATTTAAGAGCTTTGAAGACAAGACTTGAATAATGGCTTTGGGCTAAGCGGCACCGCCCAGTACAACCCTTTGCTTTTCGCGATAACCACAGCGTCCGCTTCAGCGAATGGTTAGTTGGGATCCTCAGTTTCTAACAATGATTGGAACGAAGCCAAGATTGATTGGAGCTGGCCTGGCTCGATCTCGAAACCTCCCGCGATCGTCGTAGGCCAGTAGGTTGGTCCGCTGTACTGGCAACGTCCGAGCCGCACGCTGGCCTCGAAGTGTCCGAGGGAGTCGTAGGGCCTCAACTCAAGAGAGAACTCTTCTGGGCTCATTGCATTGAGCTTCGCCTTGGTCCTGC
>JBCCOH010000103.1:0-19633 GCA_039111275.1 Cyanobacteria bacterium P01_D01_bin.1
AAGAAGTATCTGCACCACTACAATTTCCCGCCCTATTCGGTGGGTGAAACTCGGCCGATGCGATCGCCCGGTCGCCGCGAAGTTGGCCACGGCGCCCTCGCCGAACGCGCCCTGATCCCAGTGCTGCCCACACAAGAAGACTTCCCCTATGTCATTCGCGTCGTCTCCGAGTGTCTGTCTTCCAACGGCTCAACCTCGATGGGTTCCGTCTGCGGCTCGACCCTCTCCCTCATGGATGCCGGGGTACCTATCACTCAGCCCGTCAGCGGCGCAGCGATGGGTCTAATTCGAGAAGGCGACGAAGTTCGTATCCTGTCTGACATTCAGGGGATCGAAGACTTCCTAGGCGACATGGACTTCAAGGTAGCAGGTACCGACAGCGGCATCACTGCCCTCCAGCTAGATATGAAGATCACTGGCCTACCAATGGCAGTGATCAGTGAAGCCATCAATCAGGCCCGCCCTGCTAGGCTTCATATTCTCGAAAAGATGCTGTCAGCCATAGACAAGCCCCGTGAGGAAGTCTCTCCGTACGCGCCGCGTCTAATGACTATGCAGATCAAGCCCGACCAAATCGGCATGGTGATCGGGCCAGGCGGTAAGCAAATCAAGGCGATCACTGAAGCCACAGGTGCCAAAGTCGATATCGACGATGACGGTACTGTCACCATCTCTGCGGTCGACTCGGACAAAGCCAAACAGGCCCAGAAGATGATCGAAGGCATCACTCACGTCCCCGAGGCAGGTAATGTCTACATGGGCAAAGTCACTCGGGTGATCCCAATCGGCGCCTTTGTCGAGATTATGCCGGGCAAAGAAGGCATGATTCACATCTCACAGCTCGCCGACTACCGAGTCAATAAGGTAGAAGACGAGGTCAACGTAGATGACGAAGTCCTAGTGAAGGTGCGCGAAATCGACAACCGAGGCCGCGTGAACCTAACTCGTCTGGGCATTCATCCCGATGAGGCAGAAAAAGCCAAAGAAGCCGCAGGAGTGGCGTAGGAAGGATGAAGTAGGAATGATGAATGATGAGTTTAAAGGTGCTCCTTACTTCATCGTTCATCATTCACATTTCATATTTCTCTTCTTTCCCTGTACGATCTAGGCTGCTATGCCTATAGAAGAATATCCGTGCGAAAAGTTGTAATTGCTGGTAATTGGAAGATGCACAAAACCCAGGCAGATGCTCTGGCGTTTGTGCAGCAGTTGATGCCTCTGCTAGAAGGTGTCCCTGACAAGAGAGAACTTGTGCTCTGCGCTCCTTTTACTACGCTGGGTCTGTTAGTTGACAAGCTGCAGAGCAGCCGTGTGCAGGTCGGGGCTCAAAATGTCCACTGGGAAAGAGAGGGGGCTTACACTGGGGAAGTCTCAGCCCCAATGCTAAAAGAAGTGGGTGTGCGCTATGTGGTGGTCGGTCACAGCGAGCGCAGACAATATTTTGGTGAGACAGACGAGACGGTGAATGCCAGGTTAAAGGCAGCTCAGCTCAATGGCCTGACGCCGATCTTATGCGTAGGAGAAACTAAGCAGCAGCGTGATGCCAATCAGACTGAGTCGGTGATTACCAGCCAGATAAAGGGTGCGCTAGCTGATGTTAACCAGTTTAACTTGGTGATTGCCTATGAACCGATTTGGGCGATCGGTACGGGCGACACCTGTGCGGCGGCGGATGCTAATGCTGTGATCGGCAAGATTCGAGCGCTGCTAGATAATAAAGAGGTGTCTATTCAGTATGGTGGGTCTGTCAAACCTGCCAATGTCGACGAGATTATGGCGCAAAGTGAGATTGATGGTGCGCTAGTCGGGGGGGCGAGCTTAACAGCAGACAGTTTTGCTCGTTTGGCAGGCTACCGCGCCTGAAGCGTTCTAACGCATTTTGAGGCGTGTGTTTACTCGTTTGGAGTCAACCTCAGCTTAGAGTCTGCAGTGGCGCCTACTCTAAGGGCTGCATCAGCTAGGTTGATGGTATTGTGATAACCGTTGATGTAGGTACGATTGCGACCCTGCTGCTTGGCGTAGTAGAGCGCAATATCCGCTGCTCGAATCAGCGTTTGGATGGTGTCGCCAGCGCCTGGAACGATTGTAGAAACGCCCATAGTAACGGTGACATACGGCCCAGCACTACTCGCTGTATGGGCAATTCGTAGTGTTTGAATGCTTTGGTGAATGCTTTGAGCAATCCGCCACGCGCCATGAGTATCTGTATTAGGCAAGACGATAGCGAATTCTTCTCCGCCGTAGCGAGCCACTAGATCGGCAGGACGCTGGGGGACTTTGAGCAGCGCTCTGGCAATGCGAATTAGACAGCGATCGCCCGCTGGATGACCAAATGCATCGTTAAAGTGCTTGAAGTGGTCGATATCGCACAAAATCAGAGAGAGAGGCTGATGTTCTCTCGCTAGCCGCTGCCATTCGTCTTCTATATATTTGTCGAATCGGCGGCGGTTGGCTAGGCTAGTGAGCCCATCAGAGAGTGCTAGCTTTTGAAGCTCACTGTTAGTGGTCAGCAGCTCTTGGTACTGAAAGCTGTGTTCCATTGCTGCGGATAGTTCGAGCACGATACTTTGGGTATCGCTCAAGCTCCCTTCTGGCCAATCTTGCTCATCCGCCAGCGCTAGGGCGAAGATACCCCAGTATTGCGAGTCGATCCTGGCAACGAGCCCGCTCTGTGGAAATCGCTTTTGAATAGGGACTAACAGCCAGCTTCCAGACCAGCGAGATTGCCAGTTTTGGATATCGCGGCTGAGGGAAGGATGCGATCGCACCAGCTCATCCGTCATTCTGTCCGGCTTGGAAAGGTAGATCGACCGTCCCTGCCACAGCTGCGCTAGCAGTGAGGGAAAATCGGTCTGAGAAAAAGTAAACGCTGACTGCCAAGACAGCGACTGATTTCGGCAATACCGGCTAGCCTGACGGCAGCTTTGACGCTTTGAATCGAACTGTATCAATGCAACTTGATAAGCCTCAAACAGCATGGCGGATTCTACAACAGTCGTGCCCAGAATAGTCGATAGGTCAAGCGTTTTTCTGATTTTGCGCTCAACTTCTTTAAGCTGGTGGTAGCGAGTAAGGCTAGGTTGTGGCAGCGGCTGTAAGGTGCTGGTTTGTAAGGTGCTGATTTGCGAGGCGGTTTGCCGTGAGGTGTTGTTCTGTAGAGTCTGAAAGCTTCGCTCACTGTCCGTGCAAGCGGTTGTTCGCGAATTAGACCTTTCTAAAACGCGAAATGGAGAAAAAGCCAATGTACGTGGCAGCCCCTGAAAACGCTTGAACATATCAGACTCTTTGTCTAGACAGAAAGTAGATGGTAGAAGGTACAGCGCTCGACCGTGAATCTCGCACACTGCGCGCGCCTCCACTGACTTCTAAAGCCATACATCTGAAGCTACTAGTACATGCACATAAGATGCATGGAGTCTAGATATGGTAGCTCGCTGGGGATTTGCGTAGATCCGTGTATCCGCTGATACTTTCAAGTACATAGGCTCGGTGAGTATCTGCGCGAGCCTTTTATATACATTCCACCTGTGGTGACGTCAGCGTTCTGTCAGCACGGTCAGCGAAATGTAAAGTTTATTGAAAACTAGAGGATGGTCTCTTACGGGGCTTAGAGGCATTTCTTAGAGGGTTAGGAAGTTTTCTAAAGCCTCTACCATGGTGGGAGGCCACCTTCTAACGTTTCTGACCCAACTTAGGTCTTTGTAGCGAGTATCTAGTCCGACGACGGCCACCCAGTTGCTTTCGGCTTCGCCTCGCTGGCCGGTTTCCCACAGAGCAGCGGTCAGTGCTGCGCGCATATCGGCAAAGTTGGGGTACTTGCGCACTAGGCTTTTCATGATTTGTACGGACTTCTGAGTATCGCCGATTTCGTAGAGGGCGAGTGCGTAGTTGCCATAGGCCAGAGAAAAGCTGGGCTGCAGTGTGATGGCGGCTTGGTAGTCGGCGATCGCCAGCTCCCATTCTCCTAGTCCTGCTTCCGCATTTCCTCGGTTGTTGTAGGCGGCTGGATCGTCTGGGTCGAACTGTAGAACCTGGTTGTAGTCGGCGATCGCCCCTTCCCACTCACCCATCGCTTCTCGCACTGCCCCCCGATTTAGATATGGGTCGGGTTCGGTCGGCGCGAGCAGGATGGCTTGGTTGTAATCGGCGATCGCGCCTGCTAAATCGTTGCGCCGCACCCGCACATTACCGCGATTGCTCCACACGGCTGCTTCCTCGGGTAGCTGCTCTATCAGCTCGGACCATTTCTCTTCTGCCCGGTCAAACTTTCCAGCCTGCGTCGCTGCAAAGGCCGCTTCTCGCAAATCGCCAATTTTTCCCCAGTCTCGATTAGCCCCGAACTTTTGCAGGGTTGTCCCTACATCGGCAATCACAGCCGCTTCTGCTACAGCAGGTGCAATGGTGCTAACTGCAACAGTGCCGGTGAGTAGTAAAACCACGCAGAGGCTGGTAACGCTAACACCAGTAACAAAGCGCTGAACTTGCATGCCTGCTGTAGATAGGCTTTGATATATCCTCTTTGGCATCAATATCTTGAACCGATAGTGTCAAAAATCCCGATACAAAAGAGTGTAAACCTTTTTAAGTGGGCTCTTCAGCACTAAGCAAATTGAAAAGAGGCGCATCAGGAATCAGGAAATGGTTATGAGGCACCTGATAGCCCAGATGCTTGCAGGCGGCTGGCGTCACAATTCTCCCTCTGGGCGTGCGCTGTAAATAGCCAATTTGCAATAGGTAGGGTTCATAGACCTCTTCTATCGTCTGCGAATCCTCGCCAGTAGAAGCAGCCATCGTGTCCAGCCCGACTGGCCCTCCATTAAAGTTTTCGATCATTAGCGTCAGCAGTCTTCTGTCTGTCCAGTCGAGCCCGCAAGGATCAACGTTGAATAGCTCTAGAGCTTCAGCCGCCGTATGCTGATTGATCGCACCAAGCTGCTTGACCTGTACATAGTCGCGCACTCGCTTTAGCAATCGATTGGCGATGCGCGGTGTGCCTCTAGCTCGGCGAGCAATCTCTGTGGCCCCATCCGGTAAAACGTCTGTTTTGAGCACATCAGCAGTGCGTAGAACGATCTGGGTGAGTTCGTCAATTTCATAGAAGCGCAGGCGCTGGACTAGGCCGAAGCGATCGCGCAGAGGTGAAGCCAGCGCCCCTACCCGAGTCGTCGCCCCCACCAGCGTAAACGGCTGCAGTGGAATACTCCGCGTTCTGGCGCTTTGTCCTTTGCCGATTGTGATATCGAGCCGAGCATCCTCCATCGCCGGGTACAAGATTTCCTCGGTCACCCGTGAAAGCCGATGAATCTCGTCAATAAATAGAACATCGCCCGCTTTCAGGTTCACCAGCAGTCCGGCAATATCTCTAGGTCGCTCTAGTGCTGGCGCTGTCGTAATCTTGCAATCGACCTCCATCTCCTGAGCCAAAATCAGCGCCATTGTGGTCTTACCCAGTCCAGGCGGACCGTAGAGCAGCAGGTGATCGAGCGGTTCCTGCCTAGATTTAGCTGCTTGGATGGCGATGCTCAGGACTTCTTTTAGCGCCTTTTGCCCAATGTAGTCGCTAATTGCTTCTGGGCGAATGCCTTCTTCATTTCTAGATAACTCAGTCGTTCTCGCCTCTCCCTTTAAGAGATCGGTCTTCTTCTGACTTTCCGTCTGGCTTTCTGTCTGGGCAGCGGGGGCCGTTGGATTAGCGACGGCTTCACTTTTCTTTGTACGCCGCCTCTGTTTAGCGCCATCGTCTGAGGCCGATTGTTTTGAGGAGATAATCGCCATAGAACAGCGCCGAATACTACCTAAATCTAGACAAATGTACTATAGCAGTTTAGTCAGGAGCATCAGCCTGTGAGCATGTAGCTACAATTGAATCACAACGATTGAATCACTATGGGACTTCGATTAAGAAAAAAGATTAGGCTGCTACCTGGCGTATCGGTCGTTTTGTCTGATCGGGGCGTTGCGGCTGATGTGAAGGCTGGCCCCGTTCATTGGAACTCAATGACGCAGAGAACCTCTGTCAATCTGCCCGGTCCGCTCTCTTATCGTGTGAAATCTGGTGCTAAGGGGCTGACGAAGGCGCAGCTACTGAAGCTAGCGAAGCAGGCAGGATTGGATAACTGTTCTGGGCTGAAGAAAAAGCAGATAGTAGACCTTTTACATTGTCATGGAATTTTGTAGGGGCGTAGGGGTAACACCTGCTGAGCGAAAAACATCCTTGACGGTTGGATAGTTGTCTTCTAAGCCAAAGCTAGAAGGGGTAACCGGATTCTCGTAGGTGAAATGTCGATAGTCCATGCAGAAGCGGTCCCATTCGGCCATGCGAATGTTAAAGACTTTGATGACGATATCGGCGAGGCCAAAGGATAGCGGAATCCGAAAGATAGGGGGTTTTCCCAGATAGGTGGCAATCTCTTCGACGATTTCGTCGGCGGTTTTGGCGGGGTTGCCGATGACGATTTCTCTAGAGTCATTGGGGCCGGGCGGGTGGTCTACTAGATGGCGGACGACTTCGGCGATGTCTTTGGCGTGGATGTAGTGTAGGCTGCCGTCGGCGCTGAGGAAGCGGATTAGGCCAATGTATTTGGCGACTTCGGGGAGGCCACCGGAGATGTGGGAGTAGGGTTTGGTATCGCTGCCGCCGAAGACGAGGGTGGGGAAGACGGTGGTGACTTTGGGTGCGATCGCCAACCCCTGCAATTTCTGATGGCAAATATACTTCGTACGCACATAGTCCGTGCCAATCTCACCCGCTTCTTTTAGCGGCGTATTATCTCTATCTAGAATGCTTGCGGTAGAAAAATAGATTATCTGCTGGCAGCGCTCAGCATCCAGCAAAGACATTGTTTCTAGCGTCTTTTCGACGTTAATTTCGTAGCTCTCTTTCGGGTCGCCCCACGAAGTCGCTACCAGAATGGCGGTATCCACCGTCTTCAGCAAGTCTGCAAACTGGGCTATGTTTCGCAAGTCGCCCTGCAAGACATGAACGCCGGAACGCTGATCTACGGGCACCTGTAGCTTTGCTGGATTGCGCATCATCAAGAACAGCTCGTGATCGGTGTTTTCGATCAGAGTTTCCACTAGGTAGTGGCCGATGCAGCCACTCGCGCCAGTCATGAAGATACGCATGAGTCTTGTGATAAAGAAGGCTTGATTATTCTGACATGGAAAAGCCCAAGCCATTTGAATGCCCTGGGCCAATTGCGCAAGAGCCCACCTTCCCCTGCGGGGACTCCTCCCAAGAGGAGAGTTGTCTCGGCGTTGCGACTAAGAGCGATCTAGCACTTTACCCTTCATCACCTGAAGTCGCTCTCTCCTAGGAAAACGCACTAACTTAACTGAGGGATAGCTGAGCTGCTTCTTGGCCGCAGGCCGGGGGGCCGATGTGCGGCGCTACCCAGCGGTTTGTCCTATGAGGCGATAGTCACCCGCTTGGTCAAGATGGCCATGACTTCGCTGGGTCTGCCTGTGGAGGTGGGTTTGCTCCAGTCGTTGACTTCGGCGTAGCCCAACTTGTGCACGGCGCGGATGGTGGAGCGCACTGCGTCCAAGCTACCAAAGAGCCACCCCGCGACGCATGTGCAAATCGGGGTGGCTAATACGACTATCAATCCTATCCGTCGTACCGCTATCTCGACACAGAACTACCGAGGCATCACCTCATCTAACCGCAATTCGAGCACTGGCAACAGCAGAGAATTGATCGCCTCCCTCGCCCACGCTGCCACTGCGCATACTCGTCCCCCCGCAGCTCGCAAACCGTGATCGTAGACTGCCTCGGCCTGCCAATGCGGGCCGCAACCTTTTCACTCACCACTTCATGCGGTCCTGATAGCTTGCTAGACAGCGGTTGCCAGCAGCTCATTCACCTGCTTGCCCACCTCAAAGAAATACGCCCCGTTCTCCTCCGGCGTACCCGGCAAAATGCCATGCCCTAGGTTCAATATGTGGCCTTTGCTGCCCGCCTTGCGCACGGTATCGATAATGCGCTCCCTGATCACTTCCTTCGATCCAAACAGCACCCCTGGATCAACATTGCCCTGCACCATCATGTTCGGCCCTAGCCGCCGCCGCGCATCCGCCATATCCACCGACCAGTCCACGCTGATAATATCCACGCCAGACTCGCCCATAATCTCCAGCACGCCCGCGCTGCCGCTCACTAGCAAAATCAGCGGCGTATCCGGATGAGTCTGCTTCACCTGGCGAACGATCTGCTGCTGATACGGCAGTGCAAACGTCCGGTAGTCCTGTGGGCTCAGCTGACCTGCCCAAGAGTCGAATAGCTGTACAACCTGCGCTCCGCAGTCGATCTGATGGCGAACGTAGATGGCAATATTGTCGGCAATCTTGCTCAGCAGGCTGTGCAGCATCTTCGGCTGAGAAAACGCCATATTCTTGATAATCGAATAGGTCTTGGAGCCCTTGCCTTCCACAATGTAGGCCGCTAGGGTCCAGGGCGCACCGACGAAGCCTAGAACGGTTGACTGGTTGCCCACCTCCTCACGCAGCGCCCCGAGAATCTTTCGGATATATGGCATCGACTCATCCGGATTAAGCGTAGTCAGCGCGTCAATCTGCGCCTGAGAGCGAATCGGCTCGTCAATCACCGGGCCTTTGCCTTCGGCAACGTCCATCGCTACGCCCATTCCCGGCAGCGGTGTGACGATATCCGAAAAGAGAATCACGCCGTCGGGTTTGAACGCCTTCCACGGCTGTAGCGAGACTTCGATTGCCACTTCTGGAATCTCGGATCGATCGCGAAAAGAAGGATACTTTTCCCGCAGGTCTCGGTACGCTTTCATGTAGCGACCCGCCTGACGCATCATCCAAACCGGGGGGCGTTCAACCGACTGGCCCTGGGCTGCCCGTAATAAAAGAGGGGTTTGGTTCGATCCGGTCATAGCGTGGACGCTCTTAATATCTGTTTTATTTTCCATTGGCTAGCTTATCATTCGCGCGGATCTCTCGAACGCTACAGAGCCCGAAGCGCCTGGAAAAAAGGAAGTAAAGAACTGTAGACTTAATGTTCAGCGCTATGGGATGTGACTCTATGGAAATTGTGAACTTTTTTGAAAAAATGGCCGGACGATGGTTTTCTCAGCGCACTACCCATGCCCTGTCAACTCAGCAGTCCAAAGCGGGTAAATCCGATTTAGAAGTCACGTTTCTAGCCCCGGATGCGGCTGAGGTGAAGGCGCTATGCGAGAGCACGAACGGTAAAAACACAGGTGGTCTGGCCGCGCCCCTATGTGGGCTACAAATTCAGCAAAGTAGCACGATCGAAGGCGACACTAAGCCTTCAGTTTTGACCACGCTAATGGTGCCTTTTGAGCCAGATTCATCAGCGCCGGGTGAGGGGCCGTCCGTGAATGAAGCGTCCGTGAATGAAGTGCCAGTCAACGGAGCGCTATTAAGCAGTGGAAGTCCAGGACAAGGCGTAAAGCACAGCATCTACACGCTCGAAGACGAAGTGCTGACGATTGTGACCAAAGATGACCAGGCGCGCGCTACCGAACGGGTATGGTTTATCAACGACAACTTGCGAATGCGTACCGGGATGACAGAGCTAGCAAGCGGGTTACGCATTGCTTCGTTTTGCTCTGAGATTCGGATGGGTGTAAAGCCACCGAAGACTGATTAGCTAGCATAGGATCAGTCAGCCGGAATTAGCTAACCAGCGATTAGGTAGCGGCTAATGCTTTCTTTTTAGCTAGTCGGAGGGGCTGCGTAGAAAAGGGTAGGGTAGGTTTGAAGGGCTGAATCGCTCTAGCTGAAGAGAATGGAATGCCGTTTTGCTGTTTGTGCGATCGCAATACACTAGCTGTCTCTGCCGGACCTGAACCTAACGCCTGTTCTTTGATTGCCAAACCGTTGGCATTCTCGGCTGCTCTTACGCTACCGAATGATGTTGGGTTTGGTGATGTCGGTTTTGCAGAATTGAAGGCGATCGCAGACAGGGACTGATGGATCCGCCGACTAGCACGTTCCCTCGCCGGGTTCTTTGGACTGACTCTTCGTCCGGCTCTCTGATTGGCTTTCTGACTAGCTTCAATCGACTCAATTGTCCCCTGTGGTAGGGTCGTCACTAGCTTGACTTCGCCAAATTCACGACAAACTGCCGCTTCAAACTCATGGGTAGCATGTCGAATAGGCTGTCCCCGTCGCTCCCACAGCTCTAGTATTTGTTTGACAGAACGCGATTTGTAGCGGCCTTGGTAGAGCGCCTCAACGACCGCATCGCGGATCCAGACAGGACGATAGAACTCTAGCCACAGCGCCACCCACTGACGAGCATCGTGCTTACCTAGCTCAAAGCGATAGCCTTCTAGCAAGGCCGCTGCCTGCTGTGCCTCTATCGATGTAGAAAACGTGGCCGAAGTCATAAAAGGGGCCGTCTATGAACAAGTAGATACCCTTACCATCTAGTCTTGCCCTTTTCAAGAGGTAAGTATACTCACTTGTCGCTTAGTTGGCGACTGCTTCTAGTCAAATCTTTCAATCACACCTGCTTCTACTTGCCTAATCCGGGGGGTGTCAAAGGGATCGGTGTCGCCTATCCAGCTGAAGTTGCTCAGTCGTAGACCTACAGAGCCCACCTCTTGGGTGGCGTTGTAGCGCAGCAAGATTCCGTACGTGCGGCGGCTGTATTCCAGAGAATATATGGTGCTGACAGCCTCTCTAGACTCGATGCTGAAGGCTGTTTCAAACCCGGCAATAATCGGACCATACAGCTGCTGTGAAATTCCGAGGGAGATGACGTTGCGGTCTACTTCACGGTCAAACAGAAATGGAGAGGCGGCTTCTCCGATGAAAGACTGGGAGTAGCCCAAAAGCAATCGGGTGTAGTCGCCGAAGTTACGAGAGAGATGTCCTAGCTGGGCCTCTAGGGCGATATCAGCTAGCAGGCTGTTTTGCGAATCGCCGCTGCTGTACCTGGTAAGAGTTGTGCGAATGCCGGTACTGAGATCTAGATAGGGCACTAACGGACGCGGCGTAAATCGCAGCCCTTCGCTCTGAGTAGCGGGCTTAGGCTTGCCCCGCCATAGGTTGAAGCTGCGTTTGATGGCGACGCTGCCCTGATAGCGCCCTAGCGTGACCCGGCCGGTATCGGACCCGCTAGAGAGCAGTAGGTCCATGCGGTCTGTCTCCGCGTTGATCAGCTGAGCGCTAGCTTGATAGGAGAGCCTTAGTCCAGTATTACCTAGTGGAAAGGTCGGCGATATTAAAACAGCGCCAGCGCTGGACTGGACGTCTTGAAAACCTAAAGTTCCATTAAAAAGACGCTCGCGGTAGCTGTACTGAAGTGAGAGCCTGTGTCTAGCGATCGCCTGATCGATGCTGAGTCTGCCTCGAATGTCGTCGGTGACATCTTCAAAATCAAGACTGGTGATGTCGGCCCTGCCGCTGAGCCGGGTAGTCGGTGAGAGCCGATTGCCTAGCTTGATAGTCGCACCAAAATTGCGTGGATCAATGGGAGAGTTGGTATCACCACTGACCGCCTGCGCCGCAAAGTACTGAGGTGTGACCGAGAGTCTAGTCGTGTCGTTGGTGATGATAGGAATCTGACGGCCAATGAACAAGCCACCGCGATCGCGTCCATCCGCACCCACAATAACCGGCACCGGATTGAGATCGTCTGGGTTGACGCCGCTGCCTCGGTTGATCAAGATGCGCGATCGTACCAACGGCAGCGCAAACCCTTGATCAAACACTAACCTGGGTCGCTTTAGTAGCAGCTCGTCTTGAGTCGCCGATAGATTGCGCAGCAGCAGTCCGTCTACACGCAGCTCTATTTCTGGGGGTGAAAACGGATCGTTTGTAATTCTCAGCGACTCAGCTCGCCAGCCTTCCACGCCAAAAGAGAGCTCATCAGTTTCAAATCGAAGCTGGTTCAGCTCTCCATCGCTCTCTAAGGTGCGATCACTAGCAAACGGCTGATCAGGGCTACTGCCAATTTGCACGTTGCCGTCGTTGACCACATCGAGTTCTGCATCGCGGCTGATCGGATCGAAAGCGCGACCAGAACGACTGCCTCTGGCCAAAGGAGAAGTAAAATCTTCCTCAACATCAGGCAGGTTCAGCGTGCCTACTGCGCCGCTGATCACCCCTGCCTGCTGAATGAAATTGTATTCGGCGCGATCGCCCCGCGCTAGCTGTCCACCTGTTGTCAGCAGGACATCGCCCGCTGCCAGCGCAAAGCGATTCGTCAGATTCACCCAGACCTGGTCGGCTTCAATCACCGAGTCGCTGGCTTGCAAACGCACATTGCCGCGAGCTGTGATTACCTGCGTCTGCGGATTGTATTCTTGAAAGTCTGCTGTCAGGGAGAGCTGCGAGATAAATTCTTCATCAGAGACGCGATCGCCCGCTTCCGTCTCTTCCGTCTCCTCAGGGTCTACAGGCTCTAAAGGAATGACGGCTTCGGGTAGCGTGACTGGTTCAGGCTCAGCCCCTGTCGAATCGGGTTCGGTAGAGTTAGATTCAGCTTCGATAGAGCTAGATTCGACATCAAATTCGATACCAGACTCGACACCGGATTCAACAGTAGGTAGCTCATCGGTAAAGGTTTGAGCTAGTCGCGGCGACGCAATCTCTGAGGATGTTTGGGTTACTGTTTGACTTACGAAGGGCGTTTCGACTGACGTTGTCTGGCTTGTTAGTCCAAAACCTTGTCGGTCCAGTCTCGGTGATTCAAGTCCTTCTATCAGCAGTGACAGTTGTGCTCGTTCAAATTTCTGCGCTTTCTGCGTGGCCTTTTCTAGTTGCGTGGTCTTTTCTAGTTGCGTAGTCTTCTCTTGCTGCCGGGTCGCTTCGACAATAGCAACTGGCGGTGGCGGCGGCGGCAAGCTGATATGGACCATACGCAACCTCCTTCCTCAATATCAACCAATCCACCCTCTCATACCCGTAGAAGATTGACTATGCAAAGTGGCCACTAAAAAGCTCAGGATGTCAGCGCGGTGTATCGACGCGATCTGTCCTGAGCTTTTCTAGATGAGCTTTGGATAACTAAACCAGTCAAATTCTTGACTAGTCGAAATCTCTACCGCTGGGATTGCGGGCTGGGTCTCCGCTCAAAAAGCCAAAGATGAACAGGCCAACAAAAAATGAAACCGTGAGATATACGACGATTTTGAGCGTTACCATTGTGTCTTTCCAAACGCGGCTGTGAGAATAAACTTAATCATATCGTAATCTCTTCCCTCTAGTTGCCCAAAGTATCAATTCGTCCAAAGTATCAATCCGCTGATAGGAACACTCGCTTGGGAGCCAGGATTTTGCTGTGGCTGCCTGTTGGAGCGTTTCTTTCTGCGCATGTTCCTTCTGTATCTGTCGACATGCTGCGAATCTCACTGATGCCTAGAAAGGTCTGAGTCGTGGCTTCTAGAATCCGAACGGGTGGATATTGCTGGCCAATCGGTTCAGGGATAGGCATGTCTGGGGTGACTGCTAGCTTTTGACCTAGCTGCCAGCGGCGAGCCAGGTCTGGAGGAAGGATAATCGCGTCTAAATGCGCTACCGCTTTTCCAGCCGGGACTGGCGTGAAAGTACCCTGCGCGATCGCCTGCTCCAACTCTTCTAGAGAAATGCTCTGGGCAATTTCAAACCCGCTGCTGTGGGTGCGTATCAGCCCAGCCAAAGTCGCCCCGGTGCCGACTGCTTCGCCCAAATCTCTAGCGAGCGAGCGAATGTATGTCCCCATCCCGCAAGTGACCGCTACCGTCAGCTCTGGCTGGGCACCTGCTTTCCAGCGCTGGCTGACCAATCGCTCAATGGTCACTTTTCGCCTAGGTACCTCTACTGCTTTTCCGGCTCTAGCGAGGTCGTACAGTCGCTTTCCTTCTACCTGAATGGCGCTATACATCGGCGGAATCTGTTCAATCTTCCCGATAAACTGTGAGAGTGCAGCGTCTACTGTGGCTCTGTCTAATCCTGTCGCGCTGCGCCCTTCGACGATATCGCCCTCTAGATCATCAGTGGTTGTCGTCAGACCAAATCGGATAATTGCCTGATACGCCTTGCCTTCCGGTAGATACTGCAACAGCCGAGTGGCCCGTCCTACGGCCAGCGGTAAAACGCCTGTTGCCAGCGGATCGAGAGTGCCACCATGTCCGATCTTTTTGGTATTTAGCAGTCTACGCGTCCGGGCGACACAGTCATGTGAGGTCCAATCGACTGGTTTATTGAGGTTGATGAACCCGTGAATCATGAAAGTCCTTATCTCAAAAGTCCTTATCTCAGCTGCTCGGCTAGCTGCTCCGGCGTCAGCTCCGAGATCAAGCTTAAAGGGATTTCAGGCTGACTGAAACGGGTTGTAAAGGCGCTGGTGAGCACAGAAGCGTATTCGTCTTCGCCCTTGAGGTAGGTGTTGAGAAAGGCCAAGCTCATGGCCTGGGTGTAATCTTGGGCGATTTCAGCGTAGGGGCCGACGACCGCAGGCGGCAGTGGAAAGGTTTCTGTGCCAGTGATATCAATCGTAGAAAAGTGGGTTGCGCCCTGCATGACTAGCAGATGGTGACTGGCTTTGGTCAGCCAGGTAAAGGGCCGAATCTGTTCGGGCAGCGCAGGGGCGATGGTATCGTTGCTAGCCGCTACCATCATCAGCGGAACGTCTATCTCGGCAAATCCTTCTGGACCAAACAGCTCACTGGTGATGGGGTTGATGGCGATCGCAGCGCGGATACGAGGGTCTCGAAAGTTAAGGCTGGCGTTAGGATTATCGGTATCGACAAGCTGAGCGGCCTGACACTGTAGCAAGAGTGAAACGTTAAAGTTCAGCTCTGTAAGCGGGCAGTCCGCCTGCAAACGCACCAGGTTCAGCGGTGCACCAGCAACGGCCAGCGCCGTGTAGCCACCAAAGGACTGACCGATAATGCCTACGTTGTCAAAGTCGATACGTCCGCTGCCTTTGGCGTTGAAGTCGTCTCTTTGTTCTAACTCGTCTAGTACCTCAGAGATCAGCTGCGGGCGACTGATAAATTCATCGGCAGAGACTACTTCGTTTGTGACCCCAGTGATTAGTGCAGAAACCTGCTGATCGCTGCTACCTCTGTGCTCTACGTTGATGACCGCAAAACCGCGCGCGGCTAGAAACTGCGCCAGGTAGCTATAGGTACTGCGGTCGTTGCCCAACCCATGCGAAATCACGACTGCTGGCCAAACGTCTTCACTTTGTGCAGTGCTATCAAAAAAGTCAGTCGGTAAGTCAGGTGATGGGCTAGGCGTATAGATATCGACTGGCTGCTGGCTAGCTTTTAACCGAATGGACCGACGTCTGACCTGGAAAGGACCCGCCTCAGTGATCAGCTGAGTGAGCCTAATCGCCGAATTATCCCCTGGTAGCTCGTCAGTTGCTGTCGCGAAAGAGAGCTGCTCGACCAGTTCTAAAGCGGTGTTTGACTGCTGGAAAGCTGCATCGAACTGCTGGGCGATCGCAGTCCCCTTACGGATGTCCACCCTAAGGACAGGGGTCGGAAATCGCCGAATCACATTTAACAGCGTCAGACCCTCTTCTGAGTCGGCGGCTGACAGTATCGCCGCTCCTCGCAGTCCTTTTGCACCCGACAGCCTAGAGCCAGTGCGGAAGACCTCTCCGATTTGCTCGAGTAGATATTCCCCTTGGGCGGTGTAGCCAAACTGTGAGACGGTCGTCACATCGATATCGACCCGCTCTGTTAATATTTCGCGAGCTTGGTCTAGCATGGCGGAGTCAAGCGATTGCAAATAGGGCAGATATGCGGCAAATTCTTCGGTAATAGTGCCTTCTTTGGCGTATTGCTCTAGAGAATCGACCGAAAGAGAGCGCTCGAGCCCTGATCCGAGTGAAAAGACAATTTTCTCAGCTGCCTGCCCAGGTTTGACTGCTATGGGGGATAGTGCGATCGCAATCTGCAACAGCCCTATGCCTAAACTTTGCCATCCCTGTCTAAACAAGGGCGCTGAAAAAGGCGAACAGGGGCC
Organism: Cyanobacteria bacterium P01_D01_bin.1; assembly: GCA_039111275.1. Lineage (GTDB taxonomy): Bacteria > Cyanobacteriota > Cyanobacteriia > Phormidesmidales > Phormidesmidaceae > Phormidesmis. The sequence continues at coordinate 15,961 of JBCCOH010000103.1, forward strand.
GAATTGCGAGGTCCACATAGGCAGTCATCATCGATGGAAGGTGGGAAGAGAAGCAACAGAGATCCAGCTAACCTTCAACAGAAGCGGAGTTTCAGACAGTTCAAGCGGTGACAGACTGAATCCGGACTGACAGATTCTGATCACACTGTCTCCATCACACCTTTAAACAAGCTTAATAAGCCTGTTCAACAAGCTCACTCAGTGCGCTGTGACAGGTGCAGGCGCCACAGCTAAGTTAGCTCATAAAGTTAACTCTCAGTTTAAGAATTCAGTAACTCAATCAGCTCTGCTTCTGTGATTTGTGTTAGTCCTAGTTCGTCTGCTTTGACCTGTTTAGAGCCAGCGTTCTCTCCGACCACAACATAGTCTGTCTTAGCACTCACCGAGCCGCTTACTCTACCTCCAGCGGCCTGAATTTGGGCTTTGGCCTCAGCGCGCTTTAAAGTTGGCAGCGTACCGGTTAGAACAAAACTTTTGCCCGCTAGAGGATGGGACTGCGAGTCACCTGTTTGAGCAGTTGTTTCTAATTGAAGCCCGGCTTTCTGCAACCGCTCGATCAGCGTTTGATTGGCGGGTAGCTGAAACCACTGCTGAACCGACTGGGCGATTTCTGGACCGATGCCGTAGATTTGGGTGATCGCCCGCTCGTCCGCTGTTGCTAGCGCTGCTGCTGATGGAAAGCTATCCGCCAGGATCTGAGCGTTGGTACTGCCGACGAGCCGAATGCCCAATCCGTAGATTACCTTGGACCAGGGACGCTGTTTTGAGTCGGCGATCGCCTTGATTAACTTGTTCGCCAGCTGCTTTCCCATCCGCTCTAGCGGCAGCAGATCTTCGAGCGTCAGGTCGTATAGGTCCGCAATCGAGGTGACGACGCTCTGATCAATCCAGCTCTGTACTAGCCGTTCGCCTAGTCCACTGATGTCAAGCGCGTCACGACTAGCCCAATGGCGCAAGCTACCGCTGAGAATCGCTGGGCAGGACCGATTGACGCAGCGGGTGACGGCCTCTCCTTCTGGTTTGACGACAGGCTGACCGCAGACAGGGCAGTTGGTCGGTAGCTGGTAGGCTCTGGCCTTGGCGGGCCGCAAATCTGGCAAAACGCGGACGACCTCTGGGATGATCTCCCCGGCTTTGCGGACAATAACGGTATCGCCGATATGTAGGTCTAGCTCAGCCAGGCGATCGGCGTTGTGCAGGGTGGCGCGGGCGACGGTGGTGCCTGCTAGCTGTACTGGACTGAGTTCGGCGACTGGGGTGATGGCTCCGGTGCGACCGACTTGGACAGTGACGCTATTCAGGATAGTCGGGACTTCTTCGGCGGGGTATTTGAGCGCGATCGCCCAGCGCGGAAACTTATTCGTAAAGCCCAAACGATCCTGCAACTCAAAGCCATTGAGCTTAACAACCACGCCATCGGTCAGATAAGACAGCTCATGCCGCTTCTCTTCCCAGGTGTCGTAGTAGCTGGCGACCTCTGCGGCTGACTGGCATAGCTGACGGTCGGGATTCACCCGAAAGCCTAGCGTCTGCAAAAAATCTAGCGCGGCCCACTGATCTGCCGGTGCGCTCAGATCACCTGTCCCTGCTGGCATCAGTACTGTGTAGGCAAAAAAGTCTAGCCTGCGCTCGGCCACGACTTTGGCATCTAGCTGGCGTAGGGTTCCCGCAGCAGCGTTACGAGGATTGGCGAATAGTGCCACGCCCTCAGCTTCGCGTTTTTGGTTGATATCGTCAAAGACGTCTAGTGGCAGAAATGCTTCTCCGCGCACTTCGACGATGGGCGGTGGCATTTGGCCTTCTTTTAAGTGCAGCCGCAGAGGAATGGTCCGAATAGTTCGCACGTTTTGAGTGATGTCTTCACCCACAATCCCATCGCCGCGCGTGACGCCCCGCGTGAGCAGGCCATTTTCGTAGGTCAGAGCGAGCGCATTCCCGTCAATTTTTAGCTCAGTGACGGCAGCGGCTTCGCCTACGTCAGGCTCTAGCCTCTGCCAGCGGGCCTGCCAGTCGAGGTACTCGTCAGTATCGAAGGCGTTTTCTAGGCTGTAGAGCGGAATGTTGTGTTTGATTGAAGTGAACTGATCGGCGGGCTCAGCGCCGACTCTTCGGGTGGGGCTATCGGGCGTTTGTAGCGATGGGTATGTCTCTTCTAGATCCTGTAGCTCTCGGTAGAGACGGTCGTAGACAGAATCAGGGAGATCGGGTGCGTCGAGGACGTAGTAGGCGTAGCTGGCTTTTTGGAGTTGCGATCGCAATTCAGAAGCCCTAGTAGCGGCCTCAATCTCAGCGGCCTCAATCTTAGCTACCTGCTCGTCTGGGCCTGACATTTCTTTCATCGCTAGCGGATCTCGACGTAGACCTTACGTACTAATTTTATGCGCTTTGATGTTTTATGCACTTTGATGTCAACGCCGCTCAGTCAAATAAGATACTAACTCAAACAGCTCGCCAGCGGGGGTGAACTATTGACGGCTGTAGCCGTTACCAGCAGCTCGATGCCGCCTTGGGCGTTACACTGTCATCCGATTGATACTGCCCCCGTCTTCTGCACTAGTAAGCGCCGTAATTTTTCCGCTCTGGTCTAGATAGATCCGATCGGCTCCCAAAAATAGATTTCTCAGTCGCAGCGACACCAAAGTTCCCTTTATATAGTTCCCAGCGTTGCGACTATGGTTCCCGGTGCCCAGAAGTGTGCCTAGAAGTACACCTGGAAGCGCTGACTTCAAACACTCGTTCAGACAGAAGTCTAGCGGGCACTTTATCAGTAGCTCGGGCTGCATTTTTTGGAGATTGACATATGGAGAGATACAAAAAATACGTAGTCGCAAGCTTACTAGCGATGGGGCTGGCGCTTGGGCAGTCTTATTTTTTCTCTACTGTCCTAGCTGCAGACTCGCTGAATGTACCTGCATTCTCTCCGTCGGAGATAGCGTTCGGTAGCCAGCCTGGTCCTACGGATGATTCTACGAGTGGACTGCTAGCTAACGAACCGCTAGACTCTCTGGATTTAGGACGCCAGCGTTATCTGTCTGGTCAGTTTGCTGCGGCCATAGAAACCTGGCAGACGACGATACAATCGGCTCAGGAAAGGGCTGATGATCATACTCAGGTGATCGCACTAAGCTATAGCTCCTTGGCTTATCAAGCGCTTAATCAGTGGACACTCGCCCAAGACGCTATTGAGCAAAGCATCGCGCTCCTCGAACAGTCCTCGACGGCCGTTTCCCCGCTGCTCTGGGCGCAAGCCTTAAATACTCGCGCTAGCTTGAGCTATGGTCTAGGCCAGGCAGAACTAGCGCTAGCAACCTGGCAAAAAGCAGAGGACTATTACTCCATAGCAGACGACAAGGCAGGCGTTTTAGGCAGTCAAATTAATCAGACTCAAGCCCTCCAAAGTTTGGGGTACTATCGGCGATCGCGGCAGCAGCTAGAGGCGATCGCTCAGCAGCTTGGGGCTTTACCTGATTCTGCTATGAAGGTCAACGGACTGCGTTCGTTGGGCTCTGCTCTGCGGGTACTAGGCGATCTTGAAGGCAGTCGTGCGGCGCTATTCGAGAGTGCTAATATTGCCGTCGCTATCGATGCGACCAACGAACTGAGTACCACTTATCTCAGTCTGGGCAGGGCTGCCAATGATTGGGGCGACAGGTCTGCTGCGATCGCCATGTTC
>JBCCOH010000104.1:0-19566 GCA_039111275.1 Cyanobacteria bacterium P01_D01_bin.1
CAGCATAGCGACAACGCTCTGCTGAGAGAATGGACGGCGGCTAGAGAGCAAACTGCGTAGGAGCTTGCCTTCGACCATTTCTTGGACAAGGTAAAAGGTTTCTTGGATCTCGAAGTAGGCTAGGAGCTGAGGGATTTGGCTATGCTTGCCGAGTCTCTCTAGGACTGTGGCTTCGTCCGCGAACAGGCGTCTGGCTAGCTGATGAGCTTTGGGGTTGTTGCTGACGATCTTGAGTTGTTTGACTACGCAGACTGGATTGCCAGGGCGCAGCGTGTCTTCTGCTAGGTAGGTTTCGCCAAAGCCGCCAGATCCTAGAACAGCTGAAATTCTGTAGCGATCGCGCAGCAAAGTCCCAATCAGGTCCGCTCGCACTTCGGTAAGCAAATCCTGAAAATCGTCTTGTTCGCTAATGATTTCTTGGACTAGCGGCGATGTGACATACCTGGCCAGGGTCGTCCGCAGCTTTTTACGCTTGAATCTATCTCTAGTAAAGCCAATACCAAAGTTGACTAAGCCCATCGATGCGATCGCCACTATCGGCGTACCCGTCATCAAAACCGTTTGAGTCGCCGTAAACGCAGCGTAGCTAAGCCCTCCCCAAGCGGCCATCCCGCCAAGCGTCACCAAAGCTCGCCCAGAGGGCCGTTCGATTCGGTGTATCAGTACGGCCACGCCTAGCCCCATCGCTAAAACTGCCAGCGCATTTGCTACTGGACTTTTGACCAGGCGAGTAGGAGAAAGATCTCGATCTAGAGTTGCGATCGTATTTGCCAAAATCTCAACGCCTGCCATCTGGTCTGGATAGAGCAGGCTGCCAGAGAAAGGCGCTTGATGAAAGTCCTGACGTTCGGGCGCCGTTGTCCCGATGATGACCATTTTGTCTTTGAAAAAGCTACCCGATCCTAAGTAGCTGTGCCAGGGGTCGCTGTCTAGAACGTACCAAAAAGGCACCTGATCAAAAGTACCGCTAGGTCCATGAAAGAAAATATCTTCCGGCTGGCGACCAGACGACTGGCGAGAAGAGAGATCTAAATGCAGCTGGTTATCGGTTTTTCTAGCAGCGCCTAGCGTTGCCTGGGCGAAGCTCAAAGGCTGAGGCTCAGAGAAGTCATCAAAAGTTGCTGAAGATACGTCGGGAAAAGCCCCTTGCTCTTCGGCTAGAGCTGCTAGAAATACCTGGCCTAACTGGTGAATCTGCTCGTTTAGCTCTAGCCGAAAGTTGATAGATCCCAGCTGTACACCTGCATCCTGGAACTGCTGTAGCGGTAGCGCTGCGTCGTAAACAGTGCCCTGATTGAGATAGGTCTCGGTGTAGTCGGCGGCAAGGACAATGCGATCACCATAGCGTGCTAGAACCTCTGTAAACGCCGCATCATCAGATGTTCCGTATGCACTAGGCGCCGTGAACAGCACATCCAAAGACACAGACGCTGCGCCCGCTTCCATCAGTCTTGAAATTGCCTGTGCATAGGCTTTGCGTTGCCAGGGCCAAGCTTCTATCGCGCTGAGTTCTTCGTATCGCTCAGGGTCGTCTCGATAGTGCTGACCTTGAGACAAAGACTCTTTATCAATCGCCAGAATTACAATGTCTTTGGGCGCTTCGATTGGACCGCGTAGCTCAAAAAACAAGCTTTGAACCTGTCTTTCGACCAGATCGACAATGCCTAAATTGAGCCCAACGGCCCCAGCCGCTACGGCCGCAAACAGGGCAGAAGTGGCCAGTCGCCAGTGCTTCTCTACGATCTGCTGTGGCCAAGCTGCTATTCGATCTTGCATCGTCAGTGCGGCAGTGGTCTGGTCTGCGGATTGCGATCGCTTTGTCCCTTTTTTAGATTTCTTAGTAGACTTTGAGTAGCGAGAGTTTGGGGCAGGTTTAGGCATAGCCAAATTTGTATGTTTCTATCGACTCGAGCGTGTGAGTGAGTAAGTGATATATCCGTGTGCTTTGTATAAAAAGCAGCACTAAAAGACACAATTTAATGCCAAAATGCTGAGAAGCAGAATAAACCACCTATAATGGGTAACCCTAGGGCAACACCCATTGAGCAGATTCCCTCTTTCGCTAGCTTTTCTTCTTGGTCCACCATCTTCTTTGCACAACATCTTCTTGGTCCACCATTTTCTTTGTACAACATCTTCTTTGTACAACAGTGGAATTTGAAGCGTTTTAAAGTTCAGTATCTTGAATTTCAGCACCCTGAGGTCTAGTACTTTACCAAACATTACCTGGCGGTTATACAGCGCTCAAGGTGGTTTATCTTTCGAGGTAGCCTCTCTAAGCTGTATTAAAAGTAGGAACATACTATCTCTATAGTAATTCCATCTAATCGAGACGATGAGTGGTAGTAGCGATACGAATCGGGAGCAGACAACTGTACCGTGGACTTTGTATCGGCTACTCGCTAATTCCCTATATCCTCATGCTATCTAAATCCTATGGCTGCACGTATGCTGAACCGGCTATCTATCTTCATAGATGGCAACAACATGTTCTATGCCCAACAAAAGAACGGCTGGTTCTTTGACCCGAGGCGAGTTTTGGAGTACTTTCTCAAAGAAATAGAGGGCAACGTCTTGGGCAATGCCTTCTGGTACACCGGCCTAAAAGATCCACAGGATCAAAGGGCCTTTCGAGATGCGCTGATTAGTTTGGGCTACACCGTTCGGACAAAGGTCTTGAAAGAGTATTACGACGATACTTCTGGTCGGTATTCGCAAAAAGCGAACTTAGATATTGAAATTGTTGTTGACATGTTCAATACAGTTGATCAGTATGATCGCGTTGTCTTGTTTAGCGGAGACGGAGACTTTGAAAGAGCGATTGAGCTACTGCGTTCGAAAAGTACTCACATTACAGTGGTTTCGACAGAAGGTATGATTGCTCGCGAGCTACGCAACGTTACCGACCGCTACATCGATCTCAATTCGATCCGTCGTCATATAGAAAAATTTGAAAGTTGAGAAACTAGACAGTTGAAGAGCCAAATATCTGGCTCTCCAAATATTTGAAGAGCTAGACAGCTAAGGGAGATGCTGACAAACAACCCACCTTCGCGCCACCTTCGCGTAGGGGCACGACCTTACCGCCGTCACATATGCTGCGCCCCTACGCTAACAAGAGGCGTTCCCCAAAGCTTAGTCAAACAGATCTAGACCTAGCTCTTGGACTGCTTCGCGCAGCTTGAGCTGCTGCTGATAGCTGCTCAGTAACTGCGGGTCGCTTTCCAGCCAGCTTTCGACCAGCACGCGCTCTTGTTCAGAGACTTCATCGTCTAGATAAGCACTCATCAGTTCAAATTTCTCTTCTGCAGAAAAATCTTGATGCGAAGACTCTGAATATGAAGATTCAGATGCACCAGTCGGCTGACTGTCGGTGTTTGGCTGCGCAGAATTACCTGTGCTAGGTTGCCTATTGCTCCGTTGAGATAGATCATCATCTCGGACGTCAGACTTGCGTTTGGATTTAGCTGAAGTAGCGCGATTTGAGGAGTTGTTTATCATGATGTGCCTGAACTGGCGCAATGGGCAAAGTTGAGGGCGACTCTGCTGAGGTCTAACAAGAGAGTACTTTAACTAGTCGTAAATACGGACACTTTTCTTGAATACATTACTCAAGTAGCGATTCAGGGGCAGTTTATTGTTGCGAATCTTTGCTATTGGTGATAACACGCGCGGAAGCCGCGCAACTGTAGTGATTCACCAACGCTTATTGAAAGGATAGTTTCAATCCAATTTCTCTATTATTTATTTGCAAACATATTATTTATTTACAAACATTAGGTGTCAAAAAACTATCAGCCTGTCTGCCCCGCAAGCGGTTCCTATCGATGTGCAAAGACACTATTTGTGTCGTCGTGCTATGGGGAGTAAACACAAACCAAAAAGCCGGGGTATCAGCCTCGGCTTTTTTGATTGGCTCGCCTAGAGTTTCAATCAGAACTTGTGTGCGTGCAATATTTCCATTACGTCGCACAGATAGGCAATGCCCGAATAATCGTCGAAGTAGCGCGCTGCGACCTCATCCGAAATCTTGATGGCCATGTCTCGGTTAGGGGTGAGTATTTCGAATTTTACATTTGAGTAATTGTCGTAAGCGGTGGGTCGCGCTGAGGAGCGCACGTTGCGACTGCCTCTGCCACCAGCTTCCACTACTGTGTAGCCGGTAGCTCCAGCGTCATCGATGATCTTGGCGATCTTTTTTTGCAGCAACTTTTCCGCAACGATGACGAGTTTGCTGGCTTGTTTGCTCATGTTGGTTACCTCTTGGTGCGTGTACTTGTTGAACTGTACTTGTTGAACTATTGTTGTGTAAAAACTTATGAAAGTGTAGAAACTTATGATGATGGCAGTACTATGTACAGGGTGTGGCGCGCGCAGTGCCACGTGCTGATGCTACTCGCCAAGTGAATCGCCAAGCCGTGAAAGCATTAGCGATCGCGACCTGTCCAGATTCAGCCGCCAGCAATTGCCTGAGCTAACCCGATAAAGAGCGGTATACCGACGGCAAGTGCAATTGGTGTGCCCACCGCTGTGGACGATCCGATGTAGGCAGAAGGGTTAGCTGAGGGAATGCCAGCTCGTAAAGTAGGCGGCCCGGAAATATCTGAGCTAGAGGCAGCAATGACGGCCAGAATCACAACGCCCCCGAGGCTAAATCCTGTAATAGCGTGAGCAACCATGCCGAGGCCGAAGGCAATGAGACCATGCAGCAGCGGTGCTATGAAAGCATACAAAGCGTACCATTGACCTACCTTGCGCAGTTCGCCCAGTCTGGCTGTAGCTTCCATACCCATCACCAGCATCAATATCGACAGCAGACCACGGAAGAGAGGATCGAAGAAGCTCTCGTAAACACTTTCTGGCCTGGTGAGAATGCCTAGCGCTAGGCCAAGTAGCAGCGCCGATAGCGCAGAACCCTGAAGGCTTTCCTGGACAATGGGCCATATTTTGACGCCTTCGTCTGCTTCATTTTTGGGGTACCCCCTAGCGACGATGCCCTGACTGCCGCCAAAAGATCCGCCTGTAGTCACGTCCTGGCTACTGCTGGCGTAGACGCCTGCGGCAATGGGCTGCTGCTTGCTGCGATAATCCTGCTTGCTGGCATACTCTTGCTTGCTGAGATCTCCGGCTGCGTTAGTGCGCTGCTTACTAGAGTAGATACTGGCCAAGACGATGGCAGTTACCAGCGCTGGAATATCCATAAAGGGATAGAGCGCGGCGGCCCAAGCTTCGTATTCGATGCCTTCAGATTCTAGGATAGTCAGGCCAGCGGCAAGGGTCGAGCCACTGACAGCACCGAATAAGCCTGCGGTGGCGATCGCATCGAGAGCTTTGACACCTGGCAGATTAGCCAACGTGTATCGCCCAATAAATACAATCAAGATCCCCACTACCACAGCGAATACTGCGGGTAATAGCATCTCTAATAAGTTGGCATTGCGAATTGCAATACCACCACTTAGGCCGACCTTGATCAGCAGCATAAAAACGATGAACTTATAGATCGGATCTGGAATTGTCAGTCGGCTATTGACGGCGGCAACGACCATACCACCGATTAGAAAGCCCAGAGTCGGGGACTGCAACTTCCCCAGGAAGAGCGTAAAAAAATCAGACAAGAAATCCACGTTGTAATTCTCCTTTTTTAAATCTTAGGGATCAAGAAGGTAGGCAAGCTTGATCTCGAATCCTGGATGGTTGGTTTCACTCGCTCTAGAGAAGCGACGAGTCAATCCGACATCTCATAGATAGGGGTCTATCCAAAATCAAATCTGCATGTGTTTAAGTCTATCTTAGAATGTGTTTAGAGTTAAGTCATATTGCAAACTAATGCAAAGTAATGATAAATCTAAAATATAAGTTTCTGTTATATTTTAGGATTTTCTGTATATCTCTGGCTAATGTAAATAGAGACAGAAGATAAGACCGCCTTGCTAAAAAACTGAAACAAAGCCATCCCAATTGCCCTTAGTCCACCTGTAGGGCTGGTGTAAATCTGCTTTTGTGCAAAATTCAGCAGGGTCGAAGCCAAAGTTGCAGCACTGAACTGTTAGCACTTTAGCCATAGCTAAAAATCTATAGTTCAGTCAAACACCATATTGTTTAGTTTATGTAAATTGGTTTGATTACAAACAATCTTTTGGTAGAAGATCGTATTAAATTCCTAGATCTATTCCACAGGTGAGACTTATATACGATGTTTTTTCGGTACGAGCTCACAGAGTTCTCCAAAAAGTTCCAGAATAAGTCGTAGAGTAAAAGTAACTTCGTCTATTGGTTTTCTTAATCTCCAATTTAGGTGCGCCTGTTAGGATTTATACGTTCAAGAACGTACGCTGAAGAAGGCTTAGTCATCACGTATGTTTCCCTTACGCTTTTCGTCAGATCTGCTTTTTATTAGCTCGTACCTATGCAATACCTAGCAAAGGTCTATTCCAAGCAATCGCCCAGCCGAACTCAGATTCAGCTCTTAGCTAAAAATTCTGCGGAGAATCTGTGGGAAACCATCGTTTCTCAAGATATTATTGAAACCGCTGAGAAAGTGCCTTTCAACGAGCAGGCGCTAGTGATTGTTGAGATAGAGAGCAGCGGCGTCAGCAGCATTTCAGGAAAAGAACAGGTTGTCGGTGTGACAGATGCGACGAACTGGATATTAACCCTAGTCGAAGACTATCTAAGTTTGGGTGTGACTCCTCAGTATCTGCAAAGCGAAGCAGAACGCGCAGAACAGTGGCGGCAGTCGCTGACGCTACAGAGTCAAGAGGTCCGTCGTAGAAGCCTAGAAACAGCTGCTCGGCGAGACGAGATTCAGAATTTAGAGAAGCGACTGAAGCTTGAGCGCGAAGCCACGGAAAGGCAGGAGTAGAGTAATAAAACTACGCGTTCTGTTATGCGTTCTGTGGAAGTACGTCTTGCAACAGCGGAGCTAGTTCGTCTTTGAGCTGACCAGCCCGAATGAATTCGGCGTAGGTATCGGATTCGATGGCTAGCAGTTCGTCGCGCACTTGTTCGGCAGCGTAGGTGAGCAGTTCTGGGTGTGATCGCTGTAGCTCCACCAGTCCCTCTTGCAGCTCTTCTAACTGCCCTTCAACTAATGCAATCTGATATCTAGCGAATTCTTCGTCGACTTCTTGCCGTTCGATCAACTCTTTCAACCGATCTAATACGCGGTTTAGGGCGACTCTGTGAGCAATTAGCTGAGTATATTTTTGCCGGGTAGGCTGGTCACCGAGTAGCTCTAGCCAGGAGAGTAGCGGCTGTGTGGTCAAGCCTTGAACGAGCAGCGTAAATAGCATTACGCCAAAGACAACGGCGATGATTTCCTCTCGTTGGGCTAGTGATTCTGGTACGCTCAGCGCTAGAGCTACAGAAACCGATCCGCGTAGGCCACCCCACCATAAGATGGTCTGACCGGACATAGAAATATTTTCGCCTTTGGTCATCTGATTGCTGAAGTAGCCTAAGCCAAATACGCTGACGGCTCTAGCGGCAATGATGATTGCAATGGCAACAAAGATGGTTTCTGAGTAATCAATCAGAGCTTGAAAGCGGACCTGATCGCCAATCAGCAGAAACACAATTGAGTTGACAAAAAACGCCAGAAATTCCCAAAATTCAGAGACAACTAGACGGGTTCTAGGATTCATTCCAATTCGAGAGCCAAAGTTGCCCAGAATTAGCCCCGTAGTCACTACCGCGATCACACCCGATCCGCCGACTTCCTCAGCGATGATATAGGTACCGTAGGCAGAAACAAGTGTCAGCGACTGTTCGACTAGTGGAATATCAAATCGCTGAGTCAAAAAGGAAATGCCGAAGCCAATCAGTCCGCCTAGGCTAATTCCTAGGCCAACGAATAGGCCAAATCGAGCAACCGTTACAGAAGCATCAAACTGCTCTAGGCCCAACGCTATGCCGAGCAGTAGATTGAAAGCAACAACGGCCACACCGTCATTAAATAAGCTCTCACCCTCCATCAGTGTCGTCAGCCGCTTGTCGACACCTAGCTCTCTAAACAAAGCCGTGACTGAGACCGGATCGGTTGCAGATAGACTAGCGCCCACTAACAGCGCGGTAGCTAACGAAGCGCCTGCAAACTGCTCTAGGCCAAACACCAAACCCAATACGCAAATAACAACCCCTAGTACGGCGTAGAGCAAAATCGGAAGAATATCGCTCTTGAGTCGGCTCCACTTAATATTCCAAGCGGCCTCGAACAGCAGCGGCGGTAAGAATATAAACAGAATCAGTTCTGGTGAGAGATTGACTAGGCGAACATCAACCACCGCCAATCCTAGCCCTACTAACAAAAGCAGCAGCGTGTAGGGAATGTTCCTAAGAACGCTAAACACGCGAGAAAGCGTAGCGACTCCCAAGGAAACCGAAAGAACTAGCAGAAACTGGCGGAGGTTTGCTTCGATAGTGGGATCTTCTAGAACGGGCTCTACGGCTACGGCTATCCAGTGCATGAGTTATTTAGTCTTGAGAGTGATCTCAAGGGTGATGTTAAGTGGAAAGTCAGCAATCACTATAAGGGCTGATGGTGTATCAGTTAACCTGCTTTCCGAATTGTTTCGGCTTGGGCCAAAAGGGAATCTGCGAAGGCGATCGCCTCACTGTGCGATCGCCCACCTGCTAGCTGTGCCAGTTCATCTCTGCGCTCTTCGGTATTGCCAAGCGGTGTGACTTTGACGATGGTGCGCTCACCTGTTCCTTCGGCTTGAGCGCCGCTCTGGCTGCCGCTCCGACGACTACTCTGGCTGCTGCTTTGGCTGCTGCTTTGGCTGCCACCTTGCGCGGCAACCTTTTCGAGTGCCTTGACCTCTTCTGTCACTAGCGTAGTGGCGGCGAGCTTAGCTTTCGACTTGCGGCCCTGCTTTGGTGCAGCGCCAACGGCAGCGACGACGTGTTTGCCAACATGGTAGTGAGCATCAGCCATAGCAGCGACCAGCGGCTGATGAGTAACACACAGCACTTGGTGTTCGCGGCTGAGCTGATGAAGCTTTTCGGCGATTGCCTGGGCCACTCTCCCCGACACGCCGACATCAATTTCGTCAAATACCATCGTATTGATCGGATCGACTCGCGAGAAGCAGGCTTTTAGCGCCAGTAGAAATCGGCTCATCTCGCCGCCAGAGGCGATATCGACTAGGGGCTGAAGCGGTTCCCCAGGGTTAGGGCTAAATAGGAAGGCGATCGCATCTGCTCCATGTATGGTCGGTACCTGCGAGCGAATATCCACCTTGAACTTTACCCGGTCCATTGCCAGCGGCTTTAGCTGAGCGACCAGCTCTGCTTCTAGCTTCTTTGCGGCTGTCTGCCTGAGTTTCGTCAGCTTGTCACAGCTTTCTAGCAGCGCCGTTTGCTTTTGCTGATAGGCCGTTTCTAGCGCCTCGATTGATTGGCCCTCTCCTCCCAATTCGGCTAGGGAAGCCTGAATGCTCTGATAGTGCTCTACTAGCTCTGGTAGATCGCGGCTGTACTTACGGCAAAGCTGCTTTAGCTGAGAGATCCGGGCGTCGATCTCATCGAGTCGCTCTGGATCGGTCTCAATATTCTCTCCATACGCATTGATTTGTCGTCCGGCTTCTTGTACCTGGGCTAGGGCTTCTGCCACCATCTCTAGGATTGGGTTGATGTCTGGATCGAAGCGCAGCATGTCCATCAGCGTGTTTTCGGCATCGCCTAATAGATCAGAGCAGGCCGCGCCATCGTCGTTTTCGTACAGCATTTGATAGACCTGATAGCTCTGCTGCTGTAGCTCGACGCTGTGACTCAGGCGCTGATGTTCTATTTGCAGATCTTCTAACTCATTGGGATCTTCTAAATTCGCTTCGCTAAATTCTTGGTTTTGGAACTGAAGCATCTCTATCTGATCAGCTCGCTGCTGGTCAGCTCGGCGACGAGCATCTAGAACTTTTTTAGCTGAGCTGGCCGCTGCGTAGTCTGTCGCTACCTGAGCGCTTTGCTTTAGCAATTTCTTATCACCAAAGCCATCTAGCCAGTCCCTTTGCAGATCAGGATCGCCTAGCTGTAGCGTTTGGCCCTGCGCTGTGATTTCGATCAACAGCTGACGCAAGGAATCCATCTGCGGCTTTTTGACTAGCACGCCATTGAGCTGAGACTTACTGCGGACTGAGCTTTTGCCTGCGGTTAGATCGCGCCGACAGGTGACCAGCTCTCCTTTTGGTGGGATTTTCTGTGCGTTTAGCCAGTCGGTGATCCTAGAATCGGTCCGGAAGGCGGCTTCGACTAGGGCTTTGTCGGTGCCGGTTCTCACCCATCTGCCGCTGGCCTTTCCCCCTAATACAGCGTCGATTGCGTCTAATATGATCGACTTGCCCGCTCCGGTTTCCCCTGTGAGTACGTTTAGACCGGGCTTCAGTTCTAGTTCGAGCTGATCAATGAGGGCAAAATTCTCGATTTTCAAAGAAACCAACATAGGGCTCGGTAGTTAGGTGAAGGAATGAAGTGGGGGTAGGCTTTTGGGAATTTCCGCAAATGTTACGGCCTTAGACAGAAGATGTTTCTCAACAAGTTGATACAATATTTAACAGTGAGGTAATTTGATGGCTCTCTTTGATGGCTCTCTTTGATGGCTCCCATTGGCCTCTATCTTGCTTGGCTCTATTCTACAGCGCCTCTACTTTGCGATGCTTTTACTTTGCAACGCGTCTACATCGAAGCGCTTCTACTCTAGGCGGTAGTTTGGGGAGCTCTTTATCCAAACTACCTCTACATATCAGACCTCTACTATCAAAAGTTTCCTATGAGCGCAACATCGCCTGAACTGTTGAGCCGTCCTACTAATTCGCCTGTGCCTGTTGTTCCGCCTGAAGGCATGGTGGAATCGCCGTCAACGGTAACCGTTCCGTCGACGCCTGTGGCCAGCCCAGCTAGTCTGGCTGCGGTTAAGGTGCCAAGGTCACTAGAGGATATTTTGATCTACGACCCGGATGTGATCGCTGCCTACTACCGCCGTCGTCCTTTCCAAATTCTGTCTCGCCTGATCAGTATCTTTTGGATTGCTTCGGGCTATGTGTTAGGGCTTTTATGGGACAAGGTCACTGGCCGCCAGAAGGTAAACGAGCAGAAGCGAGCAGAAGGCTTGCGAGTTATGCTCACTCGCCTTGGACCTGCCTATATTAAAGTGGGTCAGGCGCTCTCTACTCGGCCTGATTTGGTCTCTCCAGCGGCGATGGCCGAGATGGTGAAGCTACAAGACCAGCTGCCGCCTTTCTCTAACGAGATTGCGTTTAGGTTCATCGAAGAAGAGATTGGTCAGCCACCAGAGGCCGTTTATTCGTACCTGTCTGATTCGCCAATCGCTGCGGCTTCACTAGGCCAGGTATACAAGGGTAGGCTCAAAACGGGTGAAGATGTCGCTGTCAAAGTTCAGCGGCCTGGCCTGGCTGAGCAAATCACCAAAGATATTTACGTCATTAGAATTCTGGCGACCTGGGCGACCAAGTACGTCAAGCAGATTCGCAGCGATCTAGTCAGTATTGTGGATGAGTTTGGCGATCGCATCTTCGAAGAGATGGACTACAACCACGAAGGTGCCAACGCCGAACGCTTTGCTGAGCTGTACGGCTATCTGCCAGAGATCGTCGTTCCCAAGATCTACGACCAGTACACCGGACGCCGTGTCCTGACGATGGAATGGATAGATGGGGTCAAGCTTACACAGCTAGACGAACTGGCTAGGCGAAATATCGACCCGACTCACGTTATTGAAATTGGCGTTCAGTGCTCTTTGCGTCAGCTGCTAGAGCATGGATTTTTCCATGCTGACCCGCATCCTGGCAACCTGCTGGTCATGGCGGATGGCAAGCTGGCCTATCTCGATTTTGGCATGATGTGTGAGGTCGAATCCTACCAGCGATATGGCCTGATCGAGGCGATTGTTCATATGGTCAATCGAGACTTCGAAGGGCTAGCACAAGACTACGTGAATCTAGAATTCCTGACACCAGACACGGACTTGAGTCCGATCATTCCTGCCCTAGCTGGTGTGTTTAACAACGCACTGGGGGCCAGCGTTGCCGAGCTGAATCTAAAGAGCATCACCGATGAGTTCTCGGCGCTGATGTACGAATATCCTTTCCGCGTACCGGCCTACTACGCGCTGATCATTCGCTCGCTAGTCACCCTAGACGGCATCGCGATCACAGTTGATCCAGACTTCAAAGTGCTTAGCAAGGCTTACCCCTACGTTGCGCGCCGGCTGCTAACCGATCCGGCTCCGCAGCTAAGAACCTCACTACAAGAGCTGTTGTTTAGAGATGGCAGCTTCCGGTGGAATCGGTTAGAGAATCTGCTGAGGAACGCAAAAGATAGTACTGACTACGATCTTGATAAGGTGCTCGATCAAACGCTAGATTTCTTGTTTTCTGAGCGTGGTGCGTATCTGCGGGTGCGAATCGCTGATGAGCTAGCCAAAGAAATCGACAAGATGGGCTACAGCCTGCTGCAGCAAATTACCAAAGCGCTGCGTTTGCCACTTGGACAAAATGAGGTCACCCCAACGACCACTGTCGAAACCCAGTCGCCGCAGGCTAACTGGGAGCATGCAGTTAGGATTCTCAAAATCTTACGTGACACGCCTGGATTCAACCCTAATACCGTGGCTACCGTTATTCCCAAGCTAATTGCTCAGCCAGAAGCTAGAGGACTGGGTCGTCGGGTAGTAAGCGGCGTCGTGCAAAGAGGAATTGCGCGGTTGATTCGAGAATTTTTGGTCACAGACAAACCTGCTGTCCCAGCTCTGCCGCCCATTCGCACGGCTTAAAGACTCCATACCTAAATACTCTATATCTATGGAATCTCGCTGAGGTTGCAGACCAGATACAGCGGTGAATAGGTGCTACAAGAAGCAATCAGCCTCTCATCGTTTCTACCATAAGTGATGGTGCTACCGAATCGGTTGATCCACATCCAACCTTGCGCCGCTAGGTAGGGATCTAGATCGACATAAGAGCGGGTTACTACCTGCTCTGAACTGCTGTTTTCTATGGGTAGAACGTTTTTGCGCTCAAACTCCATTGTGGCAATAGTTTCTAGAATGGCCTGGTTGTCCTTATCGGGAGACCAGGCGTCTCTAAATAGTCTGTAGAGTAGGAAGCTGCTGGTACCAGTTAGCAGAACTAGCGTTAGCACTAGCTGAATAAAGTTTGGGTAGCGGGCGATCGTATTTCCGATCCACCGTAGAGGGCTACGGCGACGACCGCCAGCAGATGGTGAGTTTACAGCGATCGCGTCTCTAGTTTCAATCACTGCTTTGGTGTCGAGCTTATCGGTCGTTTCAAGCTCAGTTGAAGGCGGTGTCATGGGTAAGTGGCGCGAGTAAGTATATTCACCAGCTCCAATTGTAAAGCGCTACTGTAGCGCGGTACGGGCAGCTGTTGCTTTTTCTGTCTTTTGAGCGGTGCTCTTTGAATTGTCACCTTAAGAGCATGACCTTCGAAGCATGATCTTCAAAGCATGACCCTAAAACTATGGCATCAAAACTATGGCGTCTGAACTGGCGAGAGCCTGACCAGTAGCCGCTCTTTCATACTCTGAATCAATCTAGCGGCTTGATAGTCATAGAGATCTACGTCAATAGTGGTAGGCAGCTGATTGATGAACTGCTGAGCCGCTGCGGTTGACAAATCAGTGAGTCTAGAGAGCAGCTGAATGATATCAGCTACGTTTTCTGGACTTGGTTTTTTCTCAACGGACAGCCGCCAGCGGCGCGGCTGGGTCATTTCCCCCCTTTCTATTCGGCGTAGCCCATTAATAGAAGAGAGAACAAACAGGTGATCGCCCGGCTGCAAATACTGATCGTCCGTCGGCATCAGCACTGTGCAAACGGTGCCACGCTGGTCAACTGTCTCTCGCAAAATCGGCACGACCCCATAGCCATAGGCAATAGCCGCTAGCTGCTTGTTCGCTAGGGTATCGCCAGGTTCAACAAAGTATTCGGCAATTAGATTGGTCTGTTCGCTCAGTCGAAAGAGCCCGAGAATATTCTCGCCAAATGCCGCCCCTGCAAACGCATCAGCAGAAAGCGCGTAGGGACAAAAAGCCCTCGCCTGAGGCATCAGCGCTGCTAGGTTATCGCTAAACGACTGGCTGCGAGTCCGCACGACTGGTGCAAAGCTGTGAGTCCCACCCAGATTCTTTTCCGAAGCCAGCAGCGCCACTTCTAGATTGAGCATTTGATCATCGGTGACGGCAATAATGCTCCTAGCAGTCGCTAGATTTGCGGCAGGTAGCTCTTCTAAAACATTGCCAACTAGTAGGGGCACTTGGGTAAACAGTTCTGGATGATTGAGCTGCTTGTCGATGGCAACTAGTGGTTGATTAAGCTCTAAAAGTAGGTTGGTTACCTTTTTCCCAATGCGGCCTAGTCCGATTACAATCACGTGATGACTGCGAGGCAGACGAGGCCGCTTCTGCAAGAAATCAAACCGAGAGCTGATTAGCTGATCGGCCAAAAGGCCCAGCACACCGAGGACAACTAGGATACTGACTACCGTAATCATCAAGCAGGCGAGCTGTACCCAGCCGGGAATTCCAGAGGTTCCAAATCCGCCAAACACATCACCGTAGCCGCCCAGCAGCAAAATCGCACCCAGGGAAATAGCCTTGACCCAGGTGATGCCAGCAGGTCCGGTGAACTTTAGTAAAAGCGTGCCAGCTGTCCAAAGCACCAACGCGGTGACTAGGACAGTAGCAAACACCCGCGATGTTGACTGTTCAGAAGACTGTCGCCAGTTACGCAAGCGTCGCCGCCAGTCACCTGTCTTCCAGTCTTCGACTAGCTGATTGATCGCCGTTAGCGGCGTTCTGCGTTTGGTCGGTCCGCTCGTATCAGCAACGACCTCTATGTAGGCAACCCGGTCACCTGCTGCGACCCTCACGTACGGCTGCCATCGATGAAAGACAGACGACGCCGTTGTCGCCCAGCCCAGTGGCTGTGACGGACTCTCGACTGGCTCGAAATCCAATAGCCTGAAGCTACCCTCATGCAGCGCCTGCATCTGCTTTTGATCAAATCGCGGCTCGCCCGCTCGCACGAATCTCTCTACAATCCGAAAGCGATGACGGCCAACTGTAAACACGCTGACAATATCGTCTCCTAGACCAGCTAGCGCAAAGGTCATTGCGGGTAGCTCGGTCGCATCTAAAGCAACGAATTTACCTAGCTGACGCGCTAGCAGCGTGTTGAGGCTATGACGAGATGAGCGCAGAATGATCTGAATATCAGGATTGAGGCGACGAACTGCGATCGCACATTCCACATTTGTACTCTCATCACTTGTAACAATCAGAACCGCCCGGCTCTCCTCAATCCCCGCTTTCTTTAGAATGTCTTCTCGGCGACAGTCTCCTATGATTGGCGGTATTGCTAGCTGACTAGGCAGGTCGTCTATTTCCCAAGTGTCGATCGCCTGCTTGTCAATCGCAGTGATAGCCACCTCATACGGGTCGTAGTCAAACTTCTTGAGCTTAATAATGCTTTGCTGGCCTAAGCTGCCTAACCCGCAGATGATGAACTTATCTCTGATAACCGGAGAAGAACGGGTTACCGCCGAGGGCATCAAAGTCTCTGGACCGGACATAACTACGCCTTTGCAGGGAAACTGGTCCAACTATCCTATCTTTCGGACTCCAATTATTAAACCGCTGACTTGACTAGCTATCGACTGGACGCCCCTAAAGAAGCTGACTGCTGCGATCGCGTATCAGGAGTAACTGTATCTAGCGAGATCTCAATCACACGACCTGCGGCTATGCCAAATCTTGAAAAAGGACAGGCGAATATTTTTACTTGCACAGGCATCCCTACAGCTACTTTGTTAATCTGCTCAATGGCCCCCGAGGACGGATCAAGCGCCGCCTGCAAGCGACCATTCTGGCTTGAGCGGCTTCTAGGCTAGACCGCTTTTCTTGGAGCTGTAGCCAGGAGACTACGCCAGATTCCGCCAGCATCTAAAAACTCCCCACTTCCCCTGCCTGGGCGCGATTGTAAAGGTCTGACAGCGGCGAATTAGGCGGCCTTCGGATCTGCCAGCCTGAAAGTTACGATCTCTGCTAGAAGAACAAAGACTGCTGATACCCACAGGCAGCCGGCTAGTCCATAGAGCTGAAAGACTAGACCTGAAAGTACGGTGCCTGCGAGTCTGCCACCAGAGTTGGCCATGTAGTAAAAGCCGACATTCAGCGCGACTTTATCGTCTTCGGTATAGGCCAAGACGAGGTAGGAATGGACGGCGGAGTTGAAGGCGAAGACGATGCCGAAGATCAGAAGACCGATAATGATAGTGGGGGCAGGGGCGTAGCCGAGTTGGAGGGTGAGGGCGATCGCAGCGGGCACCAAAACCAAAATTCCTGTCCAAAATCGAATCGTATTAGCCTGCGGCGCTCTCCCATCGCCAAACCTGCGTAGCAGCGTCGGCGCTAGCGACTGCACCAGCCCGTAGCCAATCACCCAGATCGCTAGAAAGCCTCCCACCTGTTGAAATGACCAGTCCAGCACACCGTAGAGAAATACGGGCAGGCCGACTACAAACCAAACATCTCTGGCTCCGAACAAAAAGAACCTCGCCGCTGAAAGCACATTAATTTCCGAGCTCTTAGAAAACAGCTGACGAAACTTTACCTTCGCCTTCACCTTTCCCATATCCGTAGGTAGCCAGTAGCTCGACAGCAATACGACAAACAGGCCCGCTGCCATAGTTAGCAGCGCATTCGTATAGCCAAATGCCGATAGCAGCAGTCCGCCTAGAAAAAAGCCGACTCCTTTGAGTGCGTTTTTAGAGCCAGTCAAAACCGCTACCCATTTAAACAAAGAGGACTGCTCGTCTTTTGGAATTACCAATCGGATAGCGCTCTTAGAACTCATCTTTGTCAGGTCTTTGGCAATGCCTGAGATGGCTTGGGCGCACATGACGTAAGGGACTGCTAATGTGGTCACCCAATCCTCATTTACAGGCATCAACAGCAGCAACGCCACAATCTGCATCGCAATCCCGCCGTACAGCGTCAGCTTCACGCCCCACTGCGACGCCAGCCAGCCACCAAAGAGATTAGTAATAATGCCGAAAAATTCATAGAACAAGAACAGCATCGCCACTTCTAGCGGCGTATAGCCCAACGTATGAAAGTACAGCAGCACCAGCATCCGCAGCGCTCCGTCAGTCACCGTAAACCCCCAGTAGGCGGCAGTCACCAGCGCATAGCTTCGTGTGCCAATGCTGCTCAAAGTTGAAGTCTGTTTCATCGCGATCGCCTACCCCAAAGATTTCGCTACTTTCTGGGCCAGCTCAGCCATCCGATTGGCATAGCCCCACTCATTGTCATACCAGGCCAATATCTTCATCTGCGTCCCGTCTACCACCATCGTCGAGAGCGCATCAATCGTGGCCGAATGCGGATCGTTTTTATAATCAATCGAAACCAAAGGCCGCTCTTCATACCCCAAAATGTGACCCAGCGGACCTGATACCGCCTGCTGAAATAGCGCATTTACTTGATCCACTGTCGTGGGCGACTCCACTTCAAACACGCAGTCAGTCAAAGACGCATTTAGCAGCGGTACCCTAACAGCTAACCCGTTTAACTTGCCGTTCAGCTCAGGGAAAATAGTGCCAATCGCTGTCGCCGATCCAGTTGTGGTAGGGACTAGAGAAAGGCTATTTGCCCGCGCTCTTCGCAGGTCTGTGTGGGGCGCATCGACAATCGTCTGAGTATTCGTGATGTCGTGGATGGTTGTAATCACGCCATGCCGAATTCCTAAGCCTTCATTGATAACTTTGACGACAGGCGCGAGACAGTTGGTCGTACAAGAAGCCGCCGTCAGCAGGTGATGCTCGTCAGGATTGTAAAGATCGTCATTGATTCCCATCACAATATTGAGTGCCTGCTCCTTCACGGGCGCAGCGACGATCACTTTTTTTACGCCGCATTTGAAATACGGATCTAGCAGCTTATGCGTGCGAAATTTGCCTGAACACTCCAGCACGATATCGATGCCTAGCTCTTCCCAGGGCACCTCGCCTGGCGTTGCGTATTCGCTAAAGCTGAGCGGTGAGCCATCGATGAGGATGTGATCGCCTTCTGCCTCTACCTCCGGCTGCCATCGACCATGCACCGAGTCAAACTTCAGCAGGTGCGCTGCCGCCGCCGTGCCACCTTTCACCTCATTGATATGAACAAACTCCAGCTGAGAGCCTGATCTTTGAGAATCTAATTCTTTGGCCCAAGCTGCCCGCAAGACTAGCCGCCCAATTCGACCAAATCCATTAATTGCTACTCGCACCACACCCTGTCCCTATGAAAATCACAGGTTCATTATTTCAACTTAAATCAAAATGTCAAGCCAAGAAGAATACAATTGAGGCAATGTGCTTCAACTATGATTGAAATAAGGACTTAGTCGGGACAAGTGCGAGCTGGCACGATCGGACTGAACCGGCGAAATTCAGAAATGTACTGTTCTAAGACGAAAAAATGCTGTAGGTTCAATCGATAATAGATCCAACGCCCCTCTTGCCTACCCTCGATTAGACCCACCTCCCTTAGCGTCTTTAGATGGAATGACAGCTTCGACTGAGTGATACCAAGGTGGTTGGCAATATCGCACGCACAAAGTTCTTGTTCGCGCAGCAGCTCTATCACCTGAATGCGATAGCCATCAGAAAAAGCTTGGAACAGCGGCAATAGATTAGATTGGGTAGCAGTTTTCATAGGGACATAAAGACTTAGGCTGCGGCTCGATGAATAGTAGCAATTCACACGCTCTACAATAAGCATATATTCTTTGGCATGCTCAAATATCCAGTTTTCCTATGTCTGCCACTATCAACGTTCAGCTAATCGACTCGCTTGCGAAAGTCATTCTGGCGCTCACTTCAGAAGAACAGGCACTATTGTCAGAGGCAGTTCAGAAGACCAATCCAGCTTTTCTGCAAGAAAGTCGTCCAGCTGTTGACCGCTTCTTCCAAAGCCTCAACGAGGTGAACCCTCATGATCAGGGTCCGTCTCTTCAGGAAATCAGCCAGGAAGTGAAAGCAGCTAGACGGGAGATGCACGCCAGAAAATGAAGGTAGTCATCGATACTAATGTTTGGGTATCAGGACTTCTATGGAGCGGTGCTCCGAGCAAGATACTACAGCTTGCACACGCCGGGACAATACATAGCTATGTTTCTATCGAACTTCTAGCTGAGCTAGAAGCTACTCTCAACAGACTCAAATTTTCTTCTCGTCTGTCGCAGCGCATGCAAACAGCACGAAGTCTGTCTGTGATCGCTGCAACTATTTCGCAGACAGTCGAGATTGACGAGATTAGCATAGAAGCGCTACGAGACTCAGCCGACACCAAAATTATCGCAACCGCTATCGCCGCGAACGCTGATACGATTGTTACAGGAGACCTAGATTTGTTAGTCCTAGAGTCGTTTCAGAACATTGCTATCTCTACACCGAGCAGGCTGCTAGAAATAAAACAGATAGAGGCAGACTAGCTCTGCAATCGAGGATTTGCTTTCATTAGCTGCTGAACCTGTTCGGCGTGGTA
>JBCCOH010000105.1:0-19536 GCA_039111275.1 Cyanobacteria bacterium P01_D01_bin.1
AAACGGCCTACTGCTGCTCGCAGTAGACCTTGTATCATGGTTCCCATAGCTATCCAGTGGGCGTTTTTGTGGTTATTAACACCCTATATCCTGGGTAGCTTCTCTGTCTCTAGCTCTCCCTCTTTTGTCCGGACTATTGTTATAAGTCAGTTTCTTAATAGATTCAGCGCCCTTCCTGAAAAACATAAACACCTCCCCTAGAATTACAAAAACCACCCCGCTCTCCCACCCCGGCGGCTGAGCGGAGTCGTCGGCGCTCCGCCTTTTCTTCGAGTAGTCCTCCCCTTCCTAATGCCCCAAGTCCTCGGCGCACTCTTAATCTTCACCCTAGTTCCCCTACTCGGTGCTCTGCCGCTTACTGGTTGGATCGTCCGCCTTCTCACCGGCAAACAGCTTCGTCAGCTCGGTACTGGCAACGTCAGCGTTTCTGCTGCTTTCTATCATGGCGGCACCGTTGCGGGCATTTTATCCGTTGCGATCGAAGCGTTCAAAGGAATTTTTGCTGTTCTACTGGCTCGCTATTTCTTTGGAGATGATTCCGTTTGGCCAGTGCTCTCTTTGATGTTTGTTGTGATGGGTCGCTATTGGGGCTCTCAGGGCGCTGGGACGACTAATGTTGCCTGGGGATTTTTTGCCTACGATCCGATTGTGGCTGGACTGACCTTTTTGCTTAGCTTTGTCGGCTTTACGCTGCTGCGAATGCGCAATCAAGGCAAGCTCTTTGTGCTCGTGCTGATGCCTGTGTTGACGGCGCTGCGTCATCCTACAGAGGGTATGCGCATTTTGATCGTGGCTTGTCTGTCGGGTTTGGTCGCCTGGATCTATCAAAAAATTCCTGATGATCTAGAGCTGAGCGCGGCTAGTAGTACTGGAGAATCACGCCGAATGTTTCGATTTTTTCAGGGCGATCGCGCCCTTCATTCCCTCACCGAACCCCTAAATGCCGACAAAGTCGGACCCAAGGCCGCTACCCTTTCTCACCTTCATGCCCTCGGCTATCCAGTGCCCCCCGGCTACGTCCTCCCCGCAGGCGACGATCCTGCTGCCCTGATCAAAGCTGTTTTCCCTAATCCCAATCTTTCTCCTGGACTGACTGTTGATAATGGGAGCGCCAGTGGAAGCACCAGTGGAAGCACCAGTGGAAGTGCCAGTGACCGGGGGCCTGCTGTAGTCGTCCGATCCTCTGCTACTGGAGAAGATCGGCTCAACGCCTCGGCGGCAGGTCAATATGTCTCTGTTACCGAGGTCACTAGTCCCCAAGCGCTAGAGCAGGCAATCACCGTCTGCCTAAACGCCTATAACGCCCCGTCGGCAGTTCGCTACCGCCAGGACCGTGATCTGCCCGAAGGTAAAATGAACGTCCTGGTTCAACCCCATATTTTTGGCACCTACTCTGGTGTGGCTTTTAGCCGCGACCCGGTCACGCATATTGGCGATGCCGTTGTGATTGAGGCGCTGCCTGGAGATGCTAGCCAGGTGGTTTCTGGGCAAATCACGCCTGAGCGCTATCAGGTCAGTGTCGACGAGCTGCCCGAAGGTAGCCATTGGCAAATGGCTCAAGAAACCACTCTCGCAGTCCAAGGATATGGCCAGGCTCCAAAAGAGTTGATTGGGCAAGTTGCCTACCTAGCTCGCCATATAGAAAATAGCTTTCACGGGGTTCCGCAGGATATCGAATGGACCTTTGACGGCGAGCAGCTGTGGGTACTGCAAAGCCGTCCGGTCACTACGCTAATGCCGATCTGGACACGCAAGATTGCGGCAGAAGTGATCCCCGGTGCTATCCGACCGCTCACCTGGTCGATCAATCGGCCGCTCACCTGCGGCGTGTGGGGCGATCTGTTTACCACCGTTCTCAAAGATCGGGCCGAGGGCATTGACTTTTCTCAGACTGCTACTTTGCATTACGCCCGCGCCTACTTTAATGCTACGCTGTTGGGCGATATTTTTACTCGGATGGGCCTACCGCCCGACAGCCTAGAATTTCTGACCCGTGGCGCCAAGTTTCAGCGTCCGCCGCTGCTGACTACCCTGCGGAACCTACCCGGACTGCTAAGGCTACTCGGGCAGGAAAATAGCGTACCTACGCAGTTCGCCGAAGCAGATAGTAAAGACTTTGCCCCGGCTTTGGCCCGCTGGAAGGCGCAGCCCGTCAGTGAATTGTCAGACCAGGCAGTGATTGCGCGGATCGAAGAGATTTTGGTGCTGCTGAAGCAGGCCACTTACTTCAACATTTTGGCCCCTCTGAGCCTGGCACTGAGGCAGGCAGTGCTAAAGGTAGATTTGGCCACGCTAGATGGCAGTCGTAACCCCGAGGTGCGGGCGCTAGAGGAGATTAAGCAGATGGCAGTGCAGCTGCGATCGCGCCTCCCCGAACTTGGACTCAAATCCCCCCTCAATCCCAACCTCGAAACCCCCAACAACAGCGCCTCTCTATTCGCCGCGCTTTCCGAGCATCCAGAAGGCCACGTCGTCTTTGACCAGATCGATCGCTTCCTTGACCGCTACGGCTACCTCAGCGAAGTCGCCACCGATATCGCTGTTCCCACCTGGCGCGAATCCCCCCAACCCGTCCGCGAACTCCTCACCCAATACCTACTAAAGCCGGAGTCTACACAAGACACTCCCTCGGCGGCTGAGTGGAGCCGAAGCCTCAAACCAACCTGGAAATCCAAACAGGTCCAATCCCGCCTAGATCTCAAAGGCCGCGTTGCCGAAGTCTACGACCGCCTACTCGCCAACTTGCGTGGCTGCTTTGTCGAACTCGAAGGCCGCTGGCTATCGACCGGACAGCTAGACTCGCAGGGCGATATTTTCTTTCTGCCTTGGTCAGACATTCGTACCCAGATCAGCGAGCCAGCGACCCCGAGCGAACTTCGCCTCAGAATACATCTAGAAAAGGTCCGCTGGCAGAGCCAGAAAGAGCACCGGGTACCCTACCTAATATACGGTCAGGCCGCTGCTGCGCTACCAGCGAACGCTGCTATGCAACCGATTTCTACTGGTATGCTCAAAGGAATTGGCGCCAGCGTCGGCCAGGTTGAAGGCACCGTTTACGTGCTAGAAACCCTGTCTGGAAACATTGCTGACATCAGCACTAGCACCATCCTAGTTGTGCCCTATACCGATGCTGGCTGGTCGCCGCTGCTGGCTCGCATCGGTGGGTTGATTGCAGAAGTGGGCGGCCAGCTTTCTCACGGAGCCATCATTGCTAGAGAATATGGCATTCCCGCTGTCATGAATGTCAGCGATGCCACCCAAAAGCTCACCACTGGCCAGCGGGTTCGCATAGATGGCCAAAGCGGCACTGTAGAAATCTTATGAGTAGAAGTCTTGTGGGAGAATCTTGTACAGTCGCATTCTCACCGATATTGCTCTCTTCTCTTGGCTTATGCCTTTCCAGCCGTAATGACCCCGACCCGACTTCATCCTCAAGGAACCTTTCTCGGCGCACACGATCTGCAGCTTTTTTATCAGAGCTGGTATCCATCATCGGTTCAAGACGGTCTTAGACAAAGAGCTACCGATAACAACATCAACCAGAGCAACATCGACCAGAGTAATGTTGGCCAGCGTGACATCGACCAGAATGACACTAAAAGTGTCAGCACAATTAAAGGCGTCCTAGCGATTGTTCATGGTCTAGGCGAACATTCTGGACGCTACTGCCAAATTGTCCAAGGCTTGACAACTGCTGGATATGCTGTCTTTGGCTTTGATAACCAGGGTCACGGCAAATCCGAAGGTCAGCGCGGCCATATCAATCGCTGGCAAGACTATCGCGACAATACCCAAGCTTTTCTATCGCTCATTCGTCAGCAGGAACCGGCCGCGCCGCTGTTTTTGATGGGCCATAGTCTAGGTGGGTTAATCGTGCTTGACTACGTTCTGCGCAATGCTGAGTCTGAAGGGTTCAAATCTCTAGGCGTTCGAGGAATCATCGTCAGCGCGCCCCCATTCGAGCCGACCACAGGCACAGCTAGCCGCCGCCGCATGGTCCTAGCCCGCCTCCTTTCTGGCCTGCTGCCTAGACTCACCCTCAGCATGAACCTCAGCCAGGGCGGTCTCTCTCGCGATCCGGCTGTCACTAGCAGCGCCTCTGAAGATCCGCTAACTCATTCATCCGTGACCCTGCGCTGGGGCAGTGAAACGCTCGCCACGCTCGACTGGGTAAAAAATCATATCGATCAGCTCAGCCTACCCCTGCTGCTCACTCATGGAGAAGCTGACCCCATCATCTCGCCCTCCGGCAGCAAAGAGATCTTTGAGCAGGTCAACGGCGCCGACAAAACGCTAAAGATCTATCCAGGCAGCTATCACGAACCGCACAACGATTTAGACGCGGATACCGTCGTATCTGATCTGCTGCGCTGGATAGAATCCGAGATTGCCGAAACGTAGAAATCGCAGATTCGTTATCAACTACCGCATCTTCTTCGAATAAAAGTCCATTCGTCCGGTTTTACCCCAGACAAATTCATTCTCGATTTCTGTGACTAACTCTCCCTTTGTCTTTTGAGGCAGTTGTTTCTCGAGACTATTAACGGTGACTTTGCTCATTACTGATGCCATCTGTTGTAATGAAATATAGCGTTTGTCACTTGACTGAGGTATAGTTTTTAGGCTGAAAGCGTTATGTTGCGACAGGTCAAGTGACGCGCGCTCCCCGAATGCATCCGGGAAACGCCATAGTGTCAGAATCTCTTTCTAGCAAGCTTTTGTCTGATATCTTCACAGGTATTTCTGAGTTCTGCTATTTGGGATTGAACCAGGTGCTTACTTAAAAAGTTCAGCAGAGTGTCTTCATCAATTTTGGGATCAACAATGAACAGAATTTCTAGGTCTTGTTCGTAGGTTGCAACTCGTACGTGCTGGCCTTGCAAGTACAAGGACGGAAGCGCATAGAGCTTTAGCAGTGCTATGCCAGATGGACTCAATGAGCGGATTGTTTTATCAGCTATCAGGCAGTTGGCTGAATAGTTTTCCAGAGCATAAGCAAATACTGGGTTCTCGGTAAATAGAGTATCGACAATCGTCGCATTGTGTCGGTAGCGGCCAAAGTTTTTATCAGAAGAGATTTTGGCTAGCTCGCTAATACTCTCAAAGTCGCTTCTTTGCGCAATGAAATCGTAGTCGTCCGTAGGTCTAGCATCGGGCGCGATCACCATCATCGCTACCCCACCAAATAGCGCATAGTCAATGCCTTTTGTTTCTAGTAGCTCAATCAGCTTGAGAAAATCATCTAGATCGATCATGCTACTTATGCCAGTGTTACTAGGCGGACAAAGGTTAGTAATCATCGTTCAATCTACGGCTGTGGTTGCTATTTTGAGGAGCTTGACGGAGGGGCTGTTTGAAGTTTGCGCTCTTTTTATATCCTAGAAGGTCGCAACAGGCTATAAGAAGAGCATTAAACGTATCACTATAGGCTTACTTTTTATGACTGATCCGGCGACGGCGCTGACGGTGACAGTGATTGCTGGGGTGAAGGCCGCGACCGCAAAGCTAGAGAGCCAGACAGGAACGAAGGCGGATGCGGAAACGGTTGTAGATTATCTGAAGACTGCGATTTTTATCTAGCCGGACTGTATGCCCAGCTCGAACAGCGCGATGCCGCTCTAGCTGCTTTGCACCGGGCAGTGACGCTAGTAGACTATGCCAGCAATGCCATTGCAGAACTTGGCTCTAGTCTAGACGACTGATCAGTAACCGAATCTCTTCTGGCGTCATGCCTTGCTTTCGTAGCGATCGCAGACTTCGCGAACTGTCTCTTTTCGCCAGTCTCTTACCCGCTTCATCTCGAACTAAACCACAGTGATAGAATGCTGGAATTGTCCACTTCAGTACGCGGTAGAGCAATATCTGCTTTACCGTAGACAGCAACAGATCTTCGCCTCGAACAACCTCTGTGATCTGCATCGCGTGGTCATCAGCCACAACGGCAAGTTCGTAGCTAGGAAACCCATCGCGTCGCCACACGATAAAATCACCAAAGTCTTCACCCGCTACAAACGTTTGCCGCTCCATCTTCTGATCGACAAAGCTGAGACTTTCCCCATCCGGTACGCGAAAGCGCCAGTTGACCTCACCGGGAGTATCGGCAGATGCCCAATTAATAGGACGTAGATGAGTCGGGAAGATGACCTCGCGATCGCCTTCGTGCGGTGCGCTTAGCGCCTGGGCGACATCTTTACGAGAATGCGGACTCGGGTAGATGCTGCCAGTTTTACTTAGCTGTTGCCAAGTTTGCTGGTAGAAAGGAAGGCGATCGCGCTGACGATACGGACCGTACTGACCGCCAATATCAGGCCCCTCTTGCCAGCGAAATCCAAACCAGGTCAGGTCTTCTAGCATGTCGGCGTAGTATTGGGGCTTGCAGCGATCGCGGTCCAAATCTTCAATTCGCAAGATCAGCTGCCCGTTAGCGGCCTGGGCTCGCTGCTGCGCAGTCCAAAAAGTGCTAGCGTGACCGAGATGAAGGTGCCCAGTAGGGGTAGGCGCAAGGCGTCCTCGGTAATGAGACATGATTCTAGCAGTTTGTTCAAGCACTATAGCAAACTGCTAGATCCGGATTGACGCTATGGCAAACTGTTCCTACAGATTGTTCCTACAGAGCACCAATGGCATCTACGACCCCCTCGAAGAGATTCAAGAAGTTTTGAGCGTCCCTTTGATCGTCGAATTCCCAAACTTCCTTGCCGCCGATGCCTGAAGCGCCAAAGTCCACCCGGTTCAATTCAGCGCCTACCAGCCTGGCCTGATTTTGAGTGCCAAATCCGGTAACCTGGCCATCTCTGAGCTGCACGCCATCGAACAGCGGCCCCATCGCCTCCCAGAAATCATCCTGGTTATTGACCCTTTGTCTACCCCGAGCATCAGCCCCAGACCACCTGAATTCTAGACTGTTGGGCGTGGCGAGTCCTTGTTGAACCTCTGAATTTAGCCCTGTAATCTCGTCATTGACGAATACCTGAATTCGGTTCGCGCCTCCATTGGTGTTCCCTCTAAATCCGAAGATTTGGGTCTTGGCAGGGTCACGACCCAACAGATCGTCCGCAAATTCTTCAAAAGCGTCCGCAGTCGCGTCGTTATCGAAGTTTGCCAGGTACTGACCACCGACGCCTGAGCCGCTGATAATCACATCGTCTTGCCGATCTCGCTGTCTAATTGCAGGATTACGGTTGCTACCAAAGTGTTCTAGCCCCCCTTGCTTAATGGTACCGTTGCGATCAACGCTACCGCCTAGCTCTGCCACTGCAGCGCTTAGGAAGCTGTTGACCGAAGGATTCGAGACCTCGCTGCCATCAACACTGTAGACTGGCTCATTATCAATTAGATTGACAACAAAAGACTTACCGTTAACTTCTCGGCTAAAGATTGTGTAGTCGTTGATTCTGTCGATGGAGGGGACACCGCTGGTCAAGTCCAGACCAATAATCAACGGATCGTGGTCGGAGTTGCGGAAGGGGACTGTGCCGTCAAACAGACTTGGATCGCGGCCAAAGTCTAAGTTGTAGTCCAGCGCATCGGGTTCGTCGGCATTGACGTGCCATTCTGTTGCACCTGTTACCTGAGAGATTAGAGTGCTGCTGGCTAGTCCATAGTCTAGCGTGCCAAACTGGCCGTCAAATACAAATGAGTATGCCGACTCAGGGTTATCCACTACATTGGTGTAGCCTTCGCTCTCCAAGAAGGTGATAGGGTCTTCTTTGGCGTAGGCGTTGAGGTCACCAATGATCAGATAGTCGGAATCGCCGCTGCCGGTGGGGTCGCTATCTAGCCAAGCATCCAGAGCTTGGGCTGCCTGAAGGCGAATGGCATTGTTGTTACCCGCACCATCTCCGGCGTCTGTGTTGCCTGGACCTGGGCTAACGCTTCCCTTGGATTTGAAGTGGTTAACAGCGACGGTCACTTTTGCACCAGTCGCCTTTTCCTCAAAGGTAGCCGCTAGCGCAGCGCGGTTGGTACTCGGCCCATCGAATACCGCGTTGCCAAAGTTGAGTCCTAACCCGCCCAAGTCAGAATCATCTAGAATCTCGACAGACGTACCCTGGGCTAGCTGGACGGTGCTGGTTTTGTAGATAGCGCCTACCGAAATCGCATCGCTGACGTCTACAAAGGTTTGACCGGGCTCCACAAAGGCGTAGGTACCTGCGCCCACTTCGGCATTCAGCGCATTGACTAGCGTGTCAATAGCAAACTGGCCATCACCATTTTGGTCACCGCCAAATTCGTTTTCTATCTCTATTAAACCGACCACATCAGCATCAAGCACGGCTAGCGTCGTGACTAGTTTCTCTAGCTGGCGGTCAAATTCTGCCTGCGAATCGGCGCCTCTAGGAGACAGGTTGCTAGGCCCGCTACCGGGATTCCCAGAGACGTCTAGCGTCGTAAAGAAGTTCAGGACGTTGAAGCTGACAACGGTTAGGTCACCGCCTACAGGTTCAGGCGTGCTAGGACGAGGATTAGTCGCCTGAAAGTCAACAGCAGCCGTAGGCTGAATCCGATAGTCACCAAAGCCAAAGCCTAAGATACCGGATAGGTTGTTTACCGTATCGCCACCACGTAGGGTGTTATTAGCGCTGAGGGGATTGCCACCGCGACCGTGAATGATGGGGTCGGGGTTTTGAACAAACTGACCGTCGTCTAGGACGACTCGGCGCTGGGCGATGGCTTGTTGATAGACGCTAAAGCCAGCGACATCGGGCGCGTTGAACTGAGTGTATTGATCTAGTCGACCGTCGGTACCAGGCGCATTGCTCGCACCGTTAGCAGAGAGCACAACTTCACCAAAGCGGTCTAGATTGAAGTACTCAGTGACAAAAAGCGTGTCAGGAATAGTCACCTGCATGCCTTCAAAGGCTTCTAGGCTATCAACCGTTGCTACCGGAAAGTTAACCGTTGCCGCTGTAGGCAGCGCGTTACCAGAGCTAAGGACAGTGATATCCGAGGCGCTAGTAACCGATAGCTGCGTCTGGTCAAAGGCTTCCTCAACCGTTCCTGTCACCCGGACGACATCGCCCACGCTGACATCAGTCAAGAAATTACCATCTTCAAAGATGAACAAACCTTCGGAGGTGCTGCTGTCGCCATCCGCATCGGCATCTTCTTCTTGCAGATAAAACCCTTCCAGGTTGCGCAGAGAATCAGCATCGCCATTTTGAAAGTCGCCCACCACAACGGCTTCGACCGTGACGGTTTGACCCACTAGAGGACTAGCGTCGCCACTGCTCTGCACTTCGTGGATGAACTTACTCTCTGCGGGACCACTGCCACCGTTGTTGTCAGAATTAACGAAACCTTCGGAGTTAGCTGCTGGCCCTATCCAGATGCCATCGACGAGTTGTAGGGACTGGCCAACCGGCGTCGAGCTAGTTTCAGTCACCCCGATATCGGTGCTTGTTAGTCCTGCCGCAGGACCATCAGTAGCGGTGAAAGTGCCTTCGTAGCTGAGAAATTCGACGACATTGCCATCAGGGTCAACTAGGGCCACGCCATCAGGCGCTCCGTTTTGAATACCAGCAATACGAAATGCCAGCGCTCCCTGGTTGTTGGGAGTACTGGTTTCACTCGGTACGGTGCCACTGAGAGCGACGGTGTTGTAGGCCCCGCCGCCGTTTCCGTTGTAAAGCACCAGGCTGTAGCCACTCAGGTCAGCGCCTGCATTGGCAGTGATTTCAATAAACTCACCGACATCAGCGCCATCATTGTCGTAGTGAATCTCGCTGATAAAAGCATTGGCTGAAACGCTAGGTGCAGCGTTGACCTCCCCTTTGGTACTGGCGGCTGGGCCAATCCAAATGCCATCAATCAGCTGTAGCGAATCACCAATTGCTGTATTGCTAGGCTCAGAAACACCGATGTCAGTACTGGTCTGACCGCTGGCAGGACCGTCTGTAGCTGTCAGAACACCTTCGTAGCTAAGGAATTCGACTACCGTGCCGTTTGGGTCGACCAAAGCGACACCGTCAGGAGAACCATTCTGAATACCTGAGATATCGAATGCTAGAGCACCTTGGCCGTTGTTTTCGTCAGTGAAGACGCCAGCTAGTGTCTCGGTATCGTATACAGTACCGTTGCTGCCGTTATACAGCACCAGGCTATAGCCAGCGAGGTCAACGCCTGCATCGCCCATGACTTCGATAAACTCGCCCGTATCAGCGCCCGCATTGTCGTAGTGAATTTCGCTAATAAAAACACTGACTGGAGAAGTTCCGCCGGTAAAGGTTTGGCCAGTATTAGCCGCGCCAGGCGTGTCGGCAGAAGGCGCGACAAAGGCGAAATCTGTAGCGGTTGCGCCTGTGCCCGTACGCTGTAGGGAGTCACCCACTGACGTAGAACCAGTCTCGCTTACCCCGATGTCCACGCTGGTTTGGCCGCTAGCAGGCCCGTTTGTAGCGGTAAAACAGCCTTCGTAGCTCAGAAATTCGACCACGGTGCCTGTGCTGTCTACTAGGGCAATACCGTCTGGAGAGCCGTTTTGCAGTCCATTCGTAGGTAGGGTCTCGACTACAAAACCAAAGCCGTTGCTGTCGTCGCTGAGCGTGCCGCTAAGGTTAATGGTGTCGTAGGTAGTGCCGTTGCTGCCGTTGTAGAGGACGATGGCCCAGTCGGCTAGATCGGTTCCGGCTGGGCCAGCGATCTCGATAAATTCACCGGCATCGGTGCCAGTATTGTCGTAGTGAAATTCGTTGATAAAAACGCTTGTCATATTTTCAAAGAATGAGCATGCTTGTTCTCCGTAGAAGACAGTTGCAGGGTCAGGTAAAGAGAAGATGAATACAACCTAAAGGTTAGGGTTTCTTCACATTGGCGCTGTTGCTCAGGCGGGTGAGGACGGTGACCTCGGACCAGCGTCGCTCTATCGCCTGCCGTATAATGCCGATGGGTCAATCAACGATTGATCCGACATTCTCTATTCCCGGTAAGGATTTCGCATATGGGACTTTTTGATCAGGTGATGAAGGCGGTTGCTGATCCTAGCCGTCAGGCCAGCGTTGGACAGCTCAGTCAAATCATGGGTTCGGCTAAACAGATCGCTAACGAGAACAATGCCGACGCGGATACGATGCAGCAGGCGATGTCTGTGATTGGCGGTTTTGTGCGTTCGTCGCTAAACGATACGCGTAGAGCGCAGGGTGAGGATGCGGCGCAGTCTTTGATAGAGGAAGGTTCAGCCAACGGTGCGGCGGTGATTCCCAAGCTGTTTAACAACGCGCAGCTGACTGAGATGATTTCGTCGGTCACGCAAAAAACTAGCCTGAATACAAACCAGGTTCAGGGCATCTTGCCGATGGTGCTGCCACTGGTGATGAAGTTCCTAAGCTCAGGAAATGCCAAAGGCGGAGCTACCCAGACTGGCAGCAACCCTATTTTGACGGCCTTCTTGGATGGCGATAGCGATGGCGATGTCGATATGGGTGACATGCTAGGGATGGCTAGCAGATTTATGTAGATGACAAATGAGGCGCAAAGTGCGGAATGCATTCCGCACTTTGCAACAGCTCTATACGCAGCAAAGGTTTCACTGATCGGATGCAAAGAATCTGACTTTCAGGCCGTCTTTTGGGACTGAGGTTGGGGCGATTGTAAAATCCAAATTTTGATTGGGTAGTAGCTCCCAGTGATAATGGCGCAATAGCTTGGCGGCAAAGATTTTCGTTTCTAGGCGAGCGAATTCTTTGCCGATGCACTCTCGCAAGCCGCCGCCAAACGGAATATAGCTGAGGGGCTTGCGTTTTTGTTCTACTTGCTCCGAGCTGAAGTGGGCCGGATCGAATTGGTTGGGCTGGGCGTAGATGCCTGCCTCTCTGTGGGTCTGATTGATTTCGTAGATCACCATCCACCCAGCGGGGAGCTGATAGCCGCCAAATTCGCAGGTTTCTAGTACTTGCCGAAACCCACCGCCAACTGGCGGCACCAGTCGCAGGACTTCTTTTAGAACCTGCTCTAGGTAGGTCATCTCTTTAAGCGTTTCTAGAGTCAGCGTTTTATCTTCTATCTCGTTCTGTTCGGCTTCGGCTTTGGCTCTGACTTCGGGGTTTTGGGCGATTAGCAGACAAAAGGAAGTGAGCGCGGAGGTCAAGGTCTCGTGCCCGGCGAACAGTAGCAGCAGCACCTGGTCTTTGAGTTCTTCGATAGTGAGCGTTTTGCCCTCGTCGTCTCTGGCGTTTAGCAACAGTTCTAGCGCGTCGGAGGTAGCAGGAGAATGGGAGGATTGTTGGCGATCGCGAATCAATTTCTCTATCGCGACTAGCAGCTGATCTCGACTGCGCTTTGCTTTGCCAAATGATGTCCAGGGCAGACTAATCGGCAGCGAAAACAGCCCTGAACACCAGATTTCAAACAGTTCACCTAGTTCTGCGGTTGAGGCGTTGTCTAGACCGATGAGAAGCTTGCAGGCGATATCGAACGTGTACTGGCGTAGCTGCGGGTACCAGATCAGGCTACCGTTTTGCGCTGATGTTTTGGTCCACTGCTGAAAGTAGCGATCGCTAATCTCTGCCATCGTATCGACATAGCCTGCGATCGCTCTAGGCTGAAATGCTTGTGCCATCAGACGCCGCCGTCCGGCATGAACACTGCCCGTTTGCAGAGCTAGCGAAAGCGGTCCCAGTAGTGCTTTGAGACTAGGCGGCCAAGAAACGGTGACGCGCTCACCCTCTTGAGCGAACAAAAAGCGAACCGCGTCTGGTCCTTTCATAAAGACAGTCGGCTGAGTCAGCAAGCGAGCTTTGAACAGCGGTCCGTATTTGGCATGCTGTCTACTAGAAAAGTCGGGATCGGTGAAGAAGTTGAATGCCTTCCCGATAAAAGGAAGCCCGAACTCGCCGGGCGGCAAAGGAAGATTGTTGGAATTAACCATTTTTTAGATTGCTGCCTTTTCTACGGCAATAGAAGGAAGCTCTTCGCCACGATGCTCTCTAGCCAGCGGCTCGAATCCGCAGGATGTACTGTCTGCGTATATTCTATCCTTCAAGGTAGGCGATAGTTGCCAGTACTTACAGGCTTCGTGAAGCAAATTAGAATGAACTGCAGCGGCAAGCATCATTTAGCCTGTGGAGGAGCAGTAGAGGGGTAGCGGATGAAGTAAGGGGTATGGAAGAACAAGCACTCTGCTTTATAATTATGGAAGAAAGGTTCTTTTGTTCTAGACCCTATGAATATAAATGAGACGATTGATACTCAAGTTACCCTCCCTCTCGATTTGTATAGTGTAATCGAGCGGCTAGCACAATTGCGAGGCCATTCTGTCAGTCAAGAAGTTGTGACGCTGTTAACTGACTTAGTGCCTCAGTTGACTGACGAACTGGCAAAGGAGACAAGTGAGTGGGAAGCTGCTAGTGATGAAGACTGGCTAGCAATAGAACGTATGTTAGCTGTTCAGGAAAGCTAGATGGCTAGAGGCGATGTTTTCCTAGTGGGGTTGCCCGCTTCAGACCGACGTGAAGAAAAAGGAAAACGTCCCGCGATTGCAGTACAAGCTGATGGGTCAACTTCTCCCATGCTGATGATTGTACCGTTGACCTCTTCTCTGGGTGCGATGAGGTTTTCTTTCACTGTAAGGGTGGAGCCTTCTGAATCGAACGGACTATCGTTGCCTTCGGTTGCGATGGTATTTCAGATGAGAGCGATCGATCCAAAACGCATCATTCGTAAGGTTGGTGAGTTGGAAGCAGACTATTTAGAACAGATAGACATTGAGATTTGGAAGATGCTAAAGCCGCCGAATTGAAGTTATGGGCTTTTGCTCTAAGCGTCTATATAACCTTTGATTGCGGCAACTACGGGTTTGATAGCGGGATGTTCGACCATCTCTTCTAATGCCGTAGCGCTGCCTTCTTTGACGGCGTTTAGCAGGCGCTGTTTGACGGTGGGCTGGTTTCCGATGGCTTCGACGGTTTTGGCGGCGATCATCATTTGACCAGTGGGGGTGGTGCGATCATAGGTTTGGTTGAGTTCGGTGAAGAGGGCGCGGATGTCGCGGGCGGCAGCGGCAAGATCGGTGCTGTTGTTGATTTGGATGTTGATTTTGTCGCGCATGACTTTGTCGCCGCCGATGTTGTCGCCTTGGCCGTATTGGTGAATGGTGTTGGACATGAAGATGGGTTCCTGTGCTTTTTCTAAACGAGATTGTAGGCCGATGGTGGTGAGGCCGACGATGGCGGATTGAGCTTCGCTGTAGCGCAGGACTAAGCCTTCACCGATGTCCACGCTGAGGGCAGGTTGTGGCTGGCCGACGGACATGTAGAGAACATCTGCGTCCTGGTCATAGTCCCACTGCATAGGGAGGTTTGAGTTTAGAAGCTGGGTCGCGTCCATAAGATTTTTCTGTCTAAGCGTTCATGAAGCCTGTGAGAGTGTCAATGATGGACTTGATCGCAGGATGATCGATAGCGGTTTCTATGGCGGCACTATCTTCTTTTATGGCTGTGATGATACGCGCCTTTATCGTCGAATTGGCGACGATCGCCTTAACCGCTTTAATTTCAATCATTTCTCTATCATCGAGGATTGTTTTGTCATATCGCTGGTCAAGTTCGGCTAGGATTGCTTGAATATCGCTGATGGCAGCAGCAAGATCGGTGCTGCGGTTGATCTGGGTGCCGATTCTGTCGCGCATGACTTTGTCGCCGCCGATGTTATCGCCTGGGCCGTATTGGTAAATGGTGTCAGAGGATTGGCCGATTGTATTGTTGTTTCCATTGATGACATTTGAGTCTATGACGTTGCCGCCAACGTTGATATCAGAAGACTCTTCGTAATTTTGTTCGGGAAAGTTGACGGTGATGTCTAGTTTGTTGCTGAAGGGAGATTTGTAGGAAGAAAAAGGATTGGGAGGTGGTGGAGGCCATGACCGATTGCGCTCTACATATTGGGTGAGGTAGGTTTGGGGTTCGATGACATCGTCTATGAGACGACGAACGTTGACCATTTCAAAGCTTTTCTGACATTGAACTTCAAGTCTGTGCTTTTGAAGGGCGCTTTGTAAGACGTTGTAGGCAAACTGATAGGGTGCTTTGTCGCTTTTGCATTCAGAGCAGTTACAAGGGATGCGGGTTTCGTAATTGAGGTTTTCAAAGGAGCTGTGGATGCGTTCTAATTCGTGGCCGATGATGGCAAGGAGACGCTTTTTGTCGGTGCCGGAGATGCGGATGTTGATATTGGCGGCGTCGTAGCGGGCGTCTTCGATGATTTCGGCGCGAGTGTTGCCAGTATTGAGGACGACACCATGTTTCCAGACGAGCTTTTGCCTTTCGATGTAGGGATGGAGGGAGACGATGAAGCGGGGGAAGATGTTTTTTGGTTTGAAAGGATAGTGGTAAGTGACGACCAGGTTGTTTGTTGTATCCCAGTCGTATCTATATCCTTCTGGTAGATTGGCTTCTAGCAAGTGGGGAGCAATGTAGTGATTGCGTAGTCCGGTAATTTCGTAGCAGACTTCAAACTGTTTCATTAGGGCGAGCAGTTCGCTTTGCACGTCTTTGTACTGATTGTCTTTCCAGATTTCGTTGAGGTCCTCGCTGGCAAAGCGACCGCAGTCTTTGCGGACTTTGGGAGTGTCTAGCACTTTGTAGACGGCATCCGTGCTCCACTGTGGAGTGAGGAAGATGGTTTTGGCAAGCTGAGGGATAGCTTGGAAGTGGAGAAATACGCCGAGGTTGTGAAGGAAGCGGCTGAGGCGTTCTTGTTCGGCGCGTTCGGTGACGCCTTGTGATTCGCAGATCTGGCGGTATTCATAGATAGAAATGTAGTTATCGCTGCCAAGAGCTTGATTCTCTAAAATACTGCGAACGCTTGCCCAGGTTTTTGGCAGGGGGTCGCCGACGTGGGGGAGGTTGGCGATGTATTGTTCGACGGTGGCTTTGATAGAATCTAGGTTGCGATTTTCTAGGAGATCGGTTTCGATGCTTTCTTTTAGGTTGACAAACTGTCCGCGTAGCTGGAGGTCGGGGACGGAGCAAGGGCGGCCTTGTTTCTCATTTTTGATCAGGATGACGGGGCTGTCTGCTCCGTGAAGCTGAATGACGTTTAGCCAGAAGTAGAAGTCGGTGTTGCCTTGGCGAGAATCGGTGACGAGGGCATAGACGGCACGGTTGGTGAGGAAGAATTGGTGAGTGGCGTGGTAAATTTCTTGGCCGCCGAAGTCCCAGATGTTGACTTTGCAGGGGTGGCCGTCGGGATGATCGAATTTGTAGGGAATGACTTCGATGCCTTCGGTGGATTTTTCGTCCTCTCTTAGCTTGTAGTCGGGGCTTTGTAGCTTTTTGGCAAGGGTGGTTTTGCCTGCACCGCCTTCTCCAACGAGGAGCTTGGCTTCGTATAGGGAAATATCGGACTTTTCACTGAAGTAATACTCTATCACTTCAGCTACAGGTGCAGGGTCCGCATATCTTCGCTTGTTCCCAAAAATCTCTGGAGGAATTGGTAATCTGTTAGCTCTTAGATCAAACCTCATCAGATTTTCTAATTTTCGAATCCAAACAGGTAGCTGAGATATTTTGTTATCCCACATGATAAGCTCTTGTAGATTAGGCAAACAAGTCATCTCTTCTGTAATAGTCAGAAGGCTATTCTCGCTTAAATCAAGGCTAGTTAGTTGTCTCAGTTGTTGTATCTCTTTTGGCACTTTAACCAATTGATTATTGGATAGTATCAATCTTTTAAGCCTGCGCAAATAAAACAACTTTTTAGGTAGAACTCTTAATTGATTTGATTCCAGATAAAGGAATTCTAGATTGGTTAAAAACTCTATTCCTTCAAGATCGCTAGCGAGCCGATTATTGCTGAGATCAAGTGACTTTAACTTTTTCAGACTGCTTACCTCGCACGGAATACTCGTAAGCTGATTACCGCTTAAACTAAGTCTCTCTAGGAAAGTTAATGATTTCAGTTCTGTAAAACCACTCGCTAGTTTATTTGTGCCAAGGTAAAGACTTTTCAACGTATTCAGTCGGCTAACTCCGCACGGGATAGCTTCTATCCGATTAGCAGATAAATCAAGTGTTCTCAACTTTCTTA
Organism: Cyanobacteria bacterium P01_D01_bin.1; assembly: GCA_039111275.1. Taxonomy (GTDB): domain Bacteria; phylum Cyanobacteriota; class Cyanobacteriia; order Phormidesmidales; family Phormidesmidaceae; genus Phormidesmis. The sequence continues at coordinate 17,023 of JBCCOH010000105.1, forward strand.
ATTGTCCAATCTCGCGCGGAATATTTCGTATATCATTACTGCCAAGATTGAGTATCACTAAGCTTTTCAGCCTAGCGATCTCCCTGGGAACACATCCTATCTTATTGCGGCTAATGTCAATAGAGCGAAGCCCTTCTATATCAAATAGAGATGATGGGAAAGAGATAATGCCGTTTCCACTCAAATCAAGTTCTTTCAGGTTCTTAAGAAGCGCAATCGAATCAGAAATCTCCGTAATCCTATTCTGCATAAGATTGAGCGTCTCTAAACTTTCTAGGCTATAAACAGCATCGGGAACATCTTGTATATTGTTCGTGCTAATCTGGAGCACCCTCATCTTCCCGAGCTGACTAAGTTCTTTTGGTAGTGTAGTTATTCTATTCTGAACTAAGTTGAGTATTTCAAGACTTGTTAAATTGCAAATAGAATTTGTGATCTCGGTGAGTTTATTTTCAAGAAGACTCAATGATTCTAATCGTTGTAGCTTCTCAAGCGATTGTGGCAGTGATGATAACGAATTGAAACTCAAGTTGAGTGTGCGAAGCTGATCTAGTGCTCCAATTGCTTCTGGAATATCTCTTAATTTGTTGTCAGATATATCAAGTGCTACTAGTCTTGTAAGACTTTCTATTTCGGGAGGAAATACATCAAGCTGATTACCAGCTAGTGTAAGATTCCTTAGCTGCTTCAATTTAGATATTCCTGAAGGTAGCGATTGTAATTTATTGCCATATAGGAAAAGTGACCGCAGTTCCGTCAGCTGCTCAATCTCATCCGGCAGCGTTCTGAAATCATTACTGAGTATTTTTCCGTACTTTCCTTTTGTCTTATCCCACCGCCCCAAAACCAACGTCTTCAAATTCGTCAACTTGCCAATCTCCGGCGGCAGCTCACTCAACCCCTCACCCGCCAAATCCAGCGTCGTCCATTTCTCCGCCGCTGCCTGGTCAATTAGCCTCAGCAATTCGTCTTGAGTCACCGTTTTTTGCCACCGTTATTGCTGCGGTTAGCATAGCGCAGAGACTCCATCAAGCCACTCTGGGATTTTTGCTGGGTAACGCTAAACGGAACTGTCTCAAACTAACACTGCGTAAATTGTAAGGATTCTCTGTCAAATAATTGACAGGCTAAAACCAGAGCGATAGTCTATATCCTACGGCGCTAGATACGTTTGCTTCATCGGCAAGCGGCTAGTCGCCAAACCGCCCGAAAAATTTAAGCCGCTGACGATGACTGCGTCAACAGATCATCGTCAGCTAGCCCCCAAGACTGCTCTAGACAGTTATGGAGGTTGTGAACATGTTCACAGCCATCCTAACTTTTAGCAAGTTGGGATGGCTTATCTTTTTCGCGGCTTTTTTCCCATCTGCTTTATCTGACTAAGCTCTATCCGGCTAATCAGATCTGGGCAGTCCTACTACATCGGAGAAAACCCGTGAAACTCACAACCTTCCTCGCGGATCGCCCTGCTGGCGATTCACAATCTGTTGCTTTGCAATCTGTTCTACAGACCTCGCCTTTGCCATCGCTCACCCCGTCCGGAATACCCTCCGGAGGTGCTCCGGGCGAATCGATCCGTCACATTCTGCTAGGTAAACCCGAAGCGATTCGACAGACGATTCATCTGTTGCATACGCTGCACTACACCGAGACGATTTTGTGGAGCCCGGTGCTGACGATTGAGGAGGCGTTGGTGATTACACCTGCTCAGGGCGAGGCGATGAGTTTGTTGAGAAAACAGCTTTAGACAAGAGAGGGAATGCCTGTAGCTGGTTAGCAGATCTCTCCTGACTAGATCAGCCCGTGTTTCGCATCCCAGCGGCGACGCCGTTGATGGTCAAGAGTGCGCCGCGTAGCAGTTCGCCTTTGCTGTAGCGCGATCGCACTCTCCCAGTCACCGCATCATTGCCATACTCGCGCAAGCGCTTCAGCAGCGCTACCTGCAAAAAGCTCAGCGGCACAATCGTACCGTTGCGTAGCTGCACAGACTTTTGCAGACTCGGATCGCCATCTAGCAGACTGTCGTGGTCGGTAATCGATAGCACTACTTCCCTAGTCAGGTAGAACTCGGCTGCAATCTGATCGAACATTTTTTGAAAATCTTCGCGCTTTTCGTCGCTGCTCAGCTGGCTGACGTAGTGCTGAGCAATCTGCAAATCGACCTTGGCCAGGGTCATTTCTACTTTAGAAATCACCATCTTGAAGAAAGGCCACTTTGCATAGAAATAGCGCAACTGCTTGACGTGCTCTTCGGGCTGCGCGTCAATGAATTCTTTGAGCGCGGTGCCGACGCCATACCACGAAGGCAGCAAAAAGCGCGTCTGCGTCCAGCTAAACACCCAGGGAATCGCCCGCAGGCCGTCTAGATTTTTCTTGCCGCCGCGACGGGCCGGGCGAGAGCTGATCTGCAGTTGGCTAATCTCTTGGATGGGCGTGACCTGATGGAAGAATTCGACTAGATCGGGCTGTTCGTAGATCAAGGCGCGGTAGTGCTGGCGCGATCGCACTGCCAAC